>JBEPTZ010000024.1:0-43782 GCA_041691815.1 Rhodospirillales bacterium
GGGTAAGCAAGAACTTCTTTTTGTGAACAAAAAGAAGCAAAAAAACTTTTCATCCGTTTTGGAGACTCCGGAATCTCCGCCCCTCCACTGTTGCAAGGCGGATAAAGTTTTTTGGTTCTTTTTTCAAAAAAAGAACTACTTGAACCTCTGCTTCCACTCCGCCTGCGCCCCCGTCCAGGGCAGCGCCGTCGCCTCATACACCCCGCGCCCGATCGCCCGCGCCATCACCAGCGTCGCCGCATGCCCCAACAACGTCAGCGCCCGGTCGTCCACCGGCGTGCCCGCGCCAGTGGCAGCGCCAAAAATCGTGTCGCCGTCCATCGGCGCGTGCGCCGGCAGAAGCGCGCGGGCCAGCCCGTCATTGGCCATGATCGCCAGCCGGCGCGCCTGCGCCTTGGTCAGGGCGGCGTCGGTCGCCACCAGCCCGATCGTCGTCGCGGTGGCCGGCGGCGGCGCCCCTTTCAGCCGGGCCAGCAGGTCCAGCGGCGCCACCCGCGCCGGCCAGCCGCGCCCGCCGAACTCGCCGCCGACCTCGAACGGCGCCGCCCAGAAATGCGGCCCGTCGCCGATCAGCGGGCTGCCCACCGCGTTCACCGCCGCGATCGCCGCCACCACATGCCCGCTCTCGGCGATCATGCTGGCCGAGCCAAGCCCGCCCTTCACCGTCGCCGTGGTCGCCCCGGTGCCGGCGCCGACGCTGCCCAGTGCGAAATCCCCGCCCGACAGCGCCAGCATCGCCGCATGGCCCAGCTCGCGATACGGCGCAAACAGCCCCCAGTCCTTGTCGCCGCCGTTCAGCAGATCGAACAGGATCGCCTGGCTGACCAGCGGCACCCGGATGCCGCCGATCGCCCGCCCGCGCCCCTCGGCCCGCAGCACCGCCTGCACCCCGGCGGTGGCATCCAGCCCGAACACCGAGCCGCCGGACAGCACCACCGCATCGATCCGCTGCACCGTCATCTCCGGCGCCAGCATGCCGGTGTCCCGCCCGCCCGGCGCACCCCCCAGCGTCACCACCGAGACCACTGCCGGCGCATCGAACACGATCGCCGTCACCCCGGAGCCCAGCACCAGGTCGGTCGCGTGCCCCACCTTCAGCCCCGCCACATCGGTCAACAGATTGCGCATCACCTCTCCCTCCCGCCGAATTGCCGCACCCCCCACCACCAGCGGGTCAGCGTCGTCACCAGGCACAATCCGGCGAACCCCCAGGCCAGCACCGGAAACCACGCTGGCACCAGGCACATCGCCGACAGGCAGGCGATGGTTTCCGCCCCCTCGGCCAGCCCGCCAAGATAATAGATGCCTTTCTGCGGATAGGCGCTGCTGACCAGCCCGCGCCGTGCCGCGATCACCGCGAACGCCAAAAAGCTGCTGGCGGTGCCCATGAAGGCCGCCAGCAGCGCCGCCGCCGCCAGCGCGTTGCGGCCAGGGTCGGCCAGCGCGAAGCCGAACGGGATTGCCGCGTAGACGAAAAAATCCAGCGCGATGTCGAGAAACGCGCCGCGCTCGGTCGGCCCGGTCAGCCGCGCCACCGCGCCGTCCAGCCCGTCCAGCACCCGGTTGGCCAGCAGCGCCGCCAGCCCCGCCAGCGGTGCCCCCAGCGCGATCAGCACCGCCGCCAGCAGCCCCAGCGCGAAGCCTGCCAGCGTCACCGCGTCCGCCGACACCCCGGCCGTCGCCAGCAGGCGGGCAGGGGCCGCATAGACCCGCCCCAGCACCGGCAGCACCTGGCGATCGAACACCGCTCAGCCCGCCGCCGGCCGCACTGTGCCGCCACGGCGCGGAGTCGCGTCGTCCGAGCCGCCGTCATTCACCAGTCCGCCCTCCATGCCGCGTTCCGCCCGCAGCGCTCAGCGGCACTGCCGCCGCGAAACGTCCAATCCACGCCGGTTGCGTCACATCCGACCCGCCTGCATGCCGTCAATATCGCACCAGACGCATACCAGCCCGAAACCCGGCGGGGAATGCTGCCGTGGAGTCCGGGTTGCGGAACCTCCATCTAAAGGAGTAATTAAAATACTGAATTAGCGTTGCGGTTGCCGCCAGGCGAGCGGCCGGAAAGCGACTTCGACCGTCGGCGGGCCGGATGACCAACGGCCGGCGGCCCGCGCAAGCGGTGGATGCTGCAAGAAGGACATCTCAGATGGCAACGCCTGTATTGGCCGAATCCGAAGATCGGGAACTGGCGCCGGTGTTCGCCGCCTACGCGGTCTCGGCGACCCTCTGGCTGATCTTCGCCACTTTCGTCGCCATTGTCATGGCGTACAAGTTCGGCGCCCCGGATTTCGGCTCCGGCGCCTGGCTCACCTTCGGACGGCTGCGGCCGATCCACACCAACGACACCTTCTACGGCTTTGCCAGCATCGCGCTGGTCGGCCTCGCCTACGATGTCGCGGTGCGCAGTTGCCGCACCCGGCTGTACAGCAAAACGCTGGCCTGGGCCGGGCTGTGGCTGTTCAACCTGGCAGCGATCCTCGGCACCATCGCGCTGGACATCGGCTACAACTCCGGCGACCTCGAATACCGCGAATGGCCGTGGCCGATCCGGGTGATCTTCGCCGCAGCACTGCTGGTCACCGCGGTCAACCTGCTGGCCACCGTGGCCAGGCGCAGCACCGACGACATCTATCTGTCCAACTGGTACATCATGGGCGGGGTGCTGTGGACGATCATCATCGCCACCGTGGCGATCCTGCCCTGGTACCAGTACGGGCTCGGCCAGGTCGCGGTCTCCGGCTTCTACATGCACAACGCCGTCGGCATGTGGTTCACCCCGCTGGCGCTCGGCATCTTCTACTACGCGCTGCCGAAACTGCTCAGCCGGCCGATCTACTCCTATTCGCTCGGCGTGCTGGCGTTCTGGACCAACCTGCTGTTCTACCCGATCATCGGCTCGCATCATTTCCTGTTCAGCCCGCTGCCCTGGTGGCTGCAGACCACGGCGATCGTGTTCTCGGTGGCGATGCTGGTGCCGGTGCTGGGCGGCAGCGCCAACTTCCTGCTCACCATGCGCGGCCGGTTCGGGGACGTCGCGCATTCCTACCCGCTGAGCTTCATCCTGGTCGCCGTCATCGGCTACCTGGTCGGCTCCACCCAGGGCACCCTGGAGGCATTCCGCTCGCTGCAGGAAGTCTGGCACCTGACCAGCTTCACGGTCGGCCATTCGCATCTGACGATGTACGGCTTTGTCACCTTCGCGGTCTGGGGCGGCATCTATGCGCTGCTGCCATCGGTCACCGGCAAGTCCGCCAGCACCTTCGGCATGGGCCTGCACTTCTGGCTCGCCCTGGTGGGGAGCTTCATCTACGTCATCGCGATGTCGATCGGCGGCACCATCCAGGGCATGGACTGGATCGCCGGCAAGCCGTTCATCCAATCGGTGGTCGATATCGCACCGTACTATGTCTGGCGCGGCGTCGGCGGCCTGCTGATGTTCCTCAGTCATCTGGTGTTCGGCTGGAACGTCTGGCGCATGACCTACGGCCGCAGCGCCGAAACCGCTGCATTGACACCGCCGCTGGCGGGAGAGGTTGCGTAATGAAAAAGCTGATACTGATCGCCGGCGGTTCCACCGCGGTGTATTTCGTGCTGGCCATGCTGATGGGGGTCATCCCCGGCTACGCGCTGTCGCTGGTGCCGCCCGGCCCGCATGTGCAGCAGCTGACCGCCACCGAGGCCGCCGGGCGCGACGTCTATGTCGCCAATGGCTGCAGCTACTGCCACACCCAGCAGGTGCGCCCGCTGGCGCAGGACATGGCGTTCGGCCGCCCGTCCACCGCCGGCGATTTTGCCTATGAAACCCCGGAACTGCTCGGCTCCGAGCGCACCGGGCCCGACCTCACCGCGGTCGGTGAGCGCCGCGGCAGCGACGTGTGGCAATACATGCATCTGTACAACCCGCGCTCGGTGGTGCCGGAATCGATCATGCCGTCCTACGCGTGGATGTTCAAAGTGGTCGCCAAGGCCCCCGCTGGCGTGGCAGCGGTGCCGGTGCCGGCGGCGTTCGCGCCGGCCCACGGCGTGGTGATCCCCGGCCATGACGCCCAGGTGCTGGTGGCCTATCTGCTGTCCCGCAAGCAGGCGTCGCTGGCGCCGACCAAGGTTTCGGCAATCGCCGCGCCGACCGCCGCCGTCGCCGCTGCCGCCCCGCCGCCCGCCGCACCGGCGCCGGTGAAACTGGCCGCCAACCCACCCCCGGCCGCACCCGCCGCACCCGCCGCCGATGTCGCGCATGGCAAGGAGTTGTATGGCAGCAGCTGCGCCGCCTGCCACCAGGCCACCGGCGCCGGCCTGCCGGGCGCCTTCCCGCCGCTGAAGGGCAATGCGGTGGCCAATGACCCCAACCCCACCGAGCACATCCACGTCGTGCTGTTCGGCACCCACGACAAGGTCATCGACGGCGTCAAATACGCCAGCCCGATGCCGCCCTGGGGCAGCCAGTTCAACGACCAGGAAGTCGCCGACATCATCAACTATGAGCGCAGCGCCTGGGGCAATCACGGCAAGCAGATCACCGCGGCCGAGGTTGCCGCGGTGCGCGCCAAGGGCGAGTAGGAGGCAGCGATGTGCCAACCCATGATCGGCCCGTTCTGGGGCAACGTCACCGTCATCGGCATCGGCGGGGCGATCACCCTGGCCTGCTTCGCCGCGATGTTCTGGATGCTGCGCCACCCCGGCGAGCACAACCTCGATCACCCCAAGAATAGCATCTTCGGTGACGGCCGGTGACCGGTGAGCCGCCTCCGGGGCAAGAACGGAAAGACCCAATCATGGCAACGCCGCGGGTTCGCATCTATCTCGACGACAAGCCTCAGCCGATCCTCGACGAGGCGCTGCCGGCCGATATCCGGCTCAACACGCTGGACCTCGAGGACGGCCCGCACCGGCTGATCGTGCGGGCGCATGATGCCACCGGCCGCGAGGGCTACGAGGAGGTGCCGTTCTCGGTGCAGAACGGCCCCGGCATCGTGGTCTCCGGCCTGCGACCGAACAGCATCAGGCGTGGCGAGATCGGCATCACCGTCGATGCCTTCAGCGCCGACGATCCGTTCGACCCGCGCCGGGCCGAGGCACGCTCGCAGATCCCGGCCTGGGTGTGGGTGCTGTCGCTGTTCATCGTCGCCTGGACGGTCTGGTACGGTGCGACGATGTGGCAGGTTCCGCCGCAATTCGCCAACACACCAACCTATGCCGTGCCAGGAAATCAGCCTTGATCCGGTCGGGATGACGGCAGGCCGCAGGCGTGGCAGCATCACGCCCATGCAACCCACCGACGCCAAACCGGGCTTCTCCACCGAACCGAAACCGCCGCAAGGCGCCGAGCAGGTGGTGCTGCCCGGCCTCGGACTGTCCGGAATCTGGCGGCTGGTGGCCGATAATCCCGGTCCGATGACCTATCACGGCACCAACACCTGGCTGATCGAGGCGGCGGACGGCTTCACCGTGCTCGACCCCGGACCGGACGACGCGGCGCATCTGGCCGCCATCCTGGATGCCACGCATGGCCGCATCGCCCGCATCCTGCTGAGCCACACCCATGCCGATCACCTGGCCGGGCTGCCGGCGCTGGCGGCGGCCAGCGGCGCGCCGACCTACGGCTTCCATACCCCGCAAGACACTGGATTCGTTCCCGATCATCCGCTCTCCGACGGCGATGTGGTGGCCGGCTGGACGGCGCTGCACACCCCCGGCCACGCCAGCGACCATCTGTGCTTCGCGCGCGAGGACGGTGTGGTGTTCAGCGCCGATCACATCATGGGCTGGTCCTCCACCGTGGTCAGCCCGCCGCATGGCGACATGGTGGCGTATTTCGCCAGCCTGGACCGCATGCTGGCGCGCGAGGACCGCATCTATCTGCCCGGCCACGGCCCGGCGATCGCCGATCCGCGCGGCTACACGCAGTTCCTCCGCGCCCATCGGGTGCAGCGCGAGAATGGCATCCTGGCCGAGTTGGCGACCGGGCCGAAGTCCACGCTAGCGCTGACCAGGGCGTTGTATTCGCAAGTGAATCCAGCCCTGCACCGGGCCGCCGAGCGCAACGTGATCGCCCATCTGGACAAGTTGCATTCCGAGGGCCGGGCCTGGTCGGAGGGGGATCTGTGGCGGTTATGACATCCAGGGTGGGGTGGGCAGGTGCTTGCTGCGGAGGAATTCCGGGTTGAACAGCTTGGACTGGTAGCGGGCGCCGCCGTCGCACAGGATGGTGACGATGGTGTGGCCGGGACCCATTGATTTCGCGACACGAATCGCCGCGGCGACGTTGATTCCGGCGGAGTCGCCGACCGACAGGCCCTCGTGGATCAGCAGGTCGTAGATCTGTTCCAGGGCCTCGGAGTCGGGGATTCGCTCGGCATCGTCGATCGGCGCGCCCTGCAGGTTGGCGGGGACGCGGGACTGGCCGATGCCCTCGGTGATCGAGCTGCCTTGGATGCTGAGATCGTTGGATTTTACCCAGCCGTACAGGCCGCTGCCCTCGGGGTCGGCGAGCACGATGCGGATTTCCGGGCGGCGCTGCTTCAGCGCCAGGGCGGTGCCGGCCAGGGTGCCGCCGGTGCCGCAGGAGGCGGTGAAAGCGTCGATTTTTCCCCCGGTTTGCGCCCATATTTCCGGCCCGGTGGTGTTAAAATGTGCGTTTCTGTTGGCTAAATTGTCGAACTGGTTGGCCCACACCGCCCCCATTTCCTCGGCCATCCGGCGCGAGACATGCACGTAATTGCCCGGATCGCTGTACGGTTTGGCCGGGATCAGCCGCAGATCGGCACCGATCATACGTAAGAACTCGATCTTCTCGCGGCTTTGCGTATCCGGCATAACTATCACGCATTTGTAACCAAGTGCGTTGCCGACCAAAGTGAGGCCGATGCCGGTGTTGCCGGCGGTGCCCTCGACGATGGTGCCGCCAGGCGGCAGCGCGCCGCTGGCCTCGGCGTCCTGGATGATGCCAAGGGCGGCGCGGTCTTTCACCGAGCCGCCGGGGTTCATGAATTCGGCCTTGCCGAGAATGTTGCAACCGGTGGCCTCTGACGCGCGGCGCAGGCGGATCAAGGGCGTATTGCCGATGGCGCCGAGCAGGCCGGCCGCCGGGGAAGGCGCTTGTGTGGGATCGTTGTCCATGAAACCGTGCGGGCCCTTCGCAGTCGTTGAAGCAAGCAGTGATAAGGACTCTCGAGATGGTTGAGAACATTGCCCCGCACAAGGTGTGGCAGGCGTTGCAGAGTGACCCGCAGGCGCAACTGGTGGATGTGCGCACCGACGCCGAATGGAACTTCGTCGGGCTGGCCGACCTGGCGGCGGCCGGCAAGCAGCCGCTGCTGATTCCGTGGCAGGTGTATCCGCAGATGGCGGTGAACGGCGATTTCGTGGCGCAGGCGCAGCAGGCCGGGCTGACCCCGGCGCATCAGATCTTCTTCCTGTGCCGCTCCGGGGTGCGCTCGCTGGCCGCGGCGCAGGCGATGCAGGCGGCCGGATTCGCCAATGTGTACAACATCGCCGACGGCTTCGAGGGGCCGCCGGACGGCGATGGCCATCGCGGCCAGGTGGCGGGCTGGAAGGCTGATGGGCTGCCCTGGCGGCAGCGCTAGGAAATTGCCATGAGCATCGCATTCCTGCTGACCACGCTGATCGTGGTGATCTCACCCGGAACCGGGGTGATCTACACCCTCGCGGCCGGGTTGTCGCGCGGGTGGCGGGCCAGCCTGGTGGCGGCGCTGGGCTGCACCTTGGGCATATTGCCGCATATCGCGGCTGCGATGCTGGGCCTGGCGGCGGTGCTGCACACCAGCCCGATGGCGTTCGCGATGCTGAAATATGCCGGCGTCGGTTACCTGCTGTATCTCGCCTGGGGTGCGCTGCGGCAGAGCGGATCGCTGCGGGTGGAGCGGGTAGCGGACCGGCGGTCGAACGCGCGGGTGATCCGTGACGCCATCCTGATCAACATCCTGAACCCGAAGCTGGCGGTGTTCTTCATGGCGTTCCTGCCGCAATTCCTGGTGGCGGGCGACCCGCACCCGATGCTGCGCATGGCGGGGCTGTCGGCGGTGTTCATGGCGACCACCTTCGTGGTGTTCGCGCTGTATGGCGGGTTCGCCTCGGTGATGCGCGACCAGGTGATGGCGCGGCCGCGGGTGCTGGCCTGGATGCGGCGGATCTTCGCCTCGGCGTTCACCGCGCTGGCGGTGAAACTGGCCTTCGCCTCGCGGTAGCCGGGGCTGGCTGGTCGCGCGTCTCCGGCATTGCCACCAACAGGAAGAGCGTGGCGGCGATGCCGAGGGCGGTGAGGCTGCCGAAGGCAGCGGTGGTGCCCCAGTGTTCGGCGATGGTGCCGGCCAGCGCGGTGGACAGCGCCGCGCCGCCGGCGCCGCACAGACCGAACAGGCCGAGGCTCAGATTGTAGCGGCCGGTGTTGTGGGTGAGGTCGGCGGCGACCAGCGGCACCAGCACGCCGAAGGTGGCGGCGGCGATGCCCTCCAGCAACTGCACCGGCACCAATGCCAGCGGGTGGCCGATCAGCAGCGCGAACAATCCGGCGCGGACCGGCAGCGAGGCCCAGCCGGCCAGCAGCAGCGGCTTGCGGCCGATGCGCCCGGCAAGATGGCCGACCCAGGGCGACAGCAGCGCCACCACGCCCTGCGGCACGATGATGAACACCGCGAACACCACGCCGGAACGGGCGCCGCTGATGCGGGTGAGTTCAGGCGCCGCGACCGCCAGGATGGCGGCGGAGGAGAGTCCGAACATCGCGATACAGCCGGCGAAGGCCAGCACCCGGCGGTCGCGCAGCAGCGCCAGCGGCGATTCCTGGGCTTTCGGCGGGCGGGCGACCACGTCCTGTTCGCCGCGGCGCTTGCGGGGTGCGCTGTGGCGCAGCGCCCAGATCGCCGGGATCGCCAGCACCGCCGCCAGGATGAACACCGCGCGCTGGCCGAGCAGCAGCGCGCCGCCGCCCATCGCACCGGCGGCCAGCGCGCTGCCGATCGAGGCGAAGCGGGCGTTGCGGCCGAGGCGTTCGCCGAGCGCCGGCTTGCCGACCAGCGCCAGGCTGAGGGCGGCGATCGAGGGCGCCAATATCGCAGCCGCCGCCGCCTGCACGATCAGCGCCAGGGTGACCGGCACCGGCCAGGGCAGGGCGGCCAGCACCGCCGCGGCGAGGCCGAGCGCGCCGATGGCGCCGGTGAGCAGGCAGCGCCGCCGCTGCGAGGCATCGACCAGCGCGCCGCCCGGCACCTGAAACACCATCAGCGCCACGGTCTGCGCACTCAACACCAGGCCGATGCCGGCCTGGCCCCAGGCCTCGCTGGCCAGATAGAGCGGCACGAAGGCGCCGAAGCCGGTCTGCATCGCGGCGGCCAGGCCGGTGAAGCAGTCCAGGCCATGCCCGGCACGGCGGCGGACGCGGGATTCAGACATCAGGGAAGCAGTTCTTTTTTTGGAAAAAAAGAACCAAAAAAACTATTCGCCTCGCAACAATGGAGTGGTGGAGGGTGGCGAGTCTCCAATGGATAAAAAGTTTTTTTGCTTCTTTTTGTTCACAAAAAGAAGAATCTTCCTTTTGTGCTTCGTTCACCTGCCTTCGACTTCCTCGCGCAACATTTCCAATTCCAGCCAGCGTTCCTCGGCTTCCTCCAGGGCGGCTTCGGCCTCGGCGAGGGCGTCGGAGGTGCGAGTGAAGCGGGCCGGGTTGCTGGTGTAAAGGGCGGGGTCGGCGAGGGTGGCGTGGTGGCGGGTGATGTCGGCTTGTAGCGCCTCGATGCGGGCGGGCAGGGATTGCAGCGCGTGCTTGTCCTTGAAGGTAAGTTTCTGGGCGGTTTGGCGGGGCTGCTGGGGGGTGGCGGTGGGGCGGGGTTTCGCCTCCTGGCGGGGTGGCGGTGGGGTGCGTTGGGCGAGCATGTCGGTGTAGCCGCCGGCGTAGTCGATCCAGGTGCCGTCGCCTTCGGCGTTGATGATGCTGGTGGCGACGCGGTCGAGGAAGTCGCGGTCGTGGCTGACCAGCAGCACGGTGCCGGGGTAGTCGGCGAGCAGTTCCTGCAGCAGCTCCAGGGTTTCCAGGTCGAGGTCGTTGGTGGGTTCGTCGAGCACCAGCAGGTTGCTGGGGCGGGCCAGCGCGACGGCCAGGGTGAGGCGGCCGCGCTCGCCGCCGGACAGCACGCCGACCGGGGTGCGGGCCTGCTCGGGGGCGAACAGGAAGTCTTTCATGTAGCCCATGACGTGGCGCTGCTGGCCGTTGACGGTGACCATGTCGCCACGGCCGCCGGTGAGGGTGTCGGCCAGGGTGGTGTCGGGGTCCAGGCTGTCGCGGCGCTGGTCCAGCGTGACCATCTGCCAGGCGGCGCCGAGGCGGATTTCGCCGGAATCGGGGGCCATCTGGCCGGTCAGCAGATTCAGCAGCGTGGTTTTGCCGGCGCCGTTGGGGCCGACGATGCCGACCCGGTCGCCGCGCAGCACGCGGGTGGAGAAGTTTTTCAGGATCGGGCGGGAACCAAATGATTTTGTGACATTTTCGGCGACCATGACGAGACGGCCGGAGATCTCGACATCGCCGGCGACCAGCTTGGCGGCGGCGGCCGGGCCGCGCGCCTGGCGGCGTTTGCCGCGCAGATCGTGCAGGGCGGCGAGCCGGCGGACGTTGCGCTTGCGCCGGGCGGTGACGCCGTAGCGCAGCCAGTCCTCCTCCATCACCAGCTTGCGGCCGAGCTTGTGGCGGTCGCGTTCCTCCTGCTCCAGCACCTCGTCGCGCCAGGATTCGAAATGCGCGAAGCCGCGTTCGAGTCGGCGGGTTTCGCCGCGATCGAGCCAGACGATGGCGCGGGACAGCGATTCCAGCAGGCGGCGGTCGTGGCTGATCAGCACCATGGCGCAGCGCAGCGAGGCAAGCTCGGATTCCAGCCAGGTGATGGCCGGCAGGTCGAGATGGTTGGTCGGCTCGTCGAGCAGCAGGATATCGGGGGAGGGGGCCAGGGCGCGGGCCAGGGCGGCGCGGCGGGCCTCGCCGCCGGAGAGGTGGGCGGGGTCCTCGCGGCCGGTGAGGCCGAACTGGGCGAGCAGATAGGTGGCGCGGTGGTGATCGTCGCCGGCGCCGAGGCCGGCCTCGACATAGGCGAGGGTGGAGGCGAAGCCGGCCATGTCCGGCTCCTGCGGCAAATAGCGGACGGTGGCGCCGGGCTGGATGAAGACGGTGCCGGCATCAGGCTGGAGCAGGCCGGCGGCGATGCGCAGCAGGGTGGACTTGCCGGAGCCGTTGCGGCCGACCAGGCAGACCCGCTCGCCGGCGCCGACCGCGATCTCGGCGCCATCCAGCAGCGGGGCGGAACCAAGCGTGATGCGAATGTTCTGGAGGTGTAGCAGAGGGGGCGCCATCAGGCTGAACTAGCACAATCCCGGCGCGAAGTTGCAGGGCCTGAAAGAAATTTATTGATACATCCCTTGCCTATGCGCGCGCGGCGAGGCAGGCTCGGCACAGCAGCATGTCACATGCTGTTGCAAATGGCTTGTCCGGCGGCTTCGCTGCCGGGGACCGACAACGACAATAAGGGAGAGCAGCATATGATTACCCGCCGTTCCACTTTCAAGGCCGCCGCCGGTGTGGCTGCCGCCGCCGCACTGGGGCTGCCGCAGCACGCGCTGGCGGCCGACAAGATCCTCAAGGTCGGCAACGACAACTCATTCACCGGCGCCGACGCCCAGGCCGCGGTGCGTATCGCCAACGCGGTGCATATGGCGTTCGACGAGGCCAATGCCGACAACGCGGTGCCCGGCTACAAGTGGGTGGTCGAGAATTTCGACGACGCGACCGCGACTGCCGGCCAGTATGACCCGGCGCAGGGCGCGATCAACGCCCGCAAGATGGTCTCCGACCCCTCGATCGTCGCAGCACTTGGCCCGTCGATGTCCGGCGTCGGCAAGGCGATGTCGCCGATCCTGTCGATGGGCGATCTGGCGATCATCACCATGGCCTCGACCAACCCGGATATCACCGACCCGAAATTCGCCCGGCAATACCGGCCGAAGGGCAAGGCGATCTATTTCCGCACGGTGACCACCGACGCCTATCAGGGCCCGAACATGGCCAACTACATGATCGAGGTGCTGAAGGCCAAGTCGATCTACATCCTCGACGATTCCGGCGCCTATGGCGTGGGCATGGCCGACGCGTTCGAGGCGCAGGCGAAGAAGAAGGGCTGCAACATCATGGGCCGCGACCGGCTCGACCCCAAGGCGGCCGATTACACCGCGGTGCTGACCAAGATCAAGGCGCTGAACCCGGACGCGCTGTATTACGGCGGCGTGGGCCAGGCGGGGACCAAGCTGGCCAAGCAGGCCTATGACATCATCCCCAAGATGATCAAGGCCGGCGGCGACGGGATGGTGAGTGCGGACGTGCTGCAGGGTGCCGGCTTCCCGGCGGTGCAGGGTTGGTATGCCACCCAGGCGAGCCCGCATGTTGCCGGCAGCAGCGACCCGAAGGTGGTGGCGTTCACCAAGAAGTACTTCGACACCTACAAGATGTATCCGGACGACTACTCGATCACCGCCTATGACGCGGCGCTGGCGATCATCGCATCGGCGAAGAAGGTCAACGCCGAGGGCAAGCCGGTGACCCGTTCGGCGATCCGCGACATGCTGGAGAAGATCGAGGTGCCGAGCCTGCAGGGGCTGGTGTCGTTCGACGCCAACGGCGACATCAAGGACCATACGGTGTCGGTGTTCCAGATCGAGAAGGACGACAAGTTCCCGCTGAACGATCCTGGCAAGCAGTACGCGTATCGGGGGGTGGCGCCTCAGTCCTGATCGGATCCAGGTGACAGGACGAGGAACAGATATATGACAGTCTACGATCTTGCATTGCAGCAGTTGATCAACGGGGTCAGTCTCGGCTCAATGTATGCCTTGCTCGCACTTGGGTTTACCCTGGTGTACGGCATTCTGGAGTTGATCAATTTTTCGCACTTCAACGTGTTCATGGTGGGCAGCTTCGTCGCCTTCTATGTGTTGGAGGGGTTCGGCGTGGTGGGGCAGAACACCATCATGACCGGGCTGCCGCTGGTGGGGGTGCTGCTGGCCGCACTTGCGGTCACCATGCTGGTCACCGGCGGGATCGGGATTGGGATCGAGCGGTTTCTGCTGCGGCCGCTCCGCTCGGTGAAGGGACCGGCGGCGATGATCCTGACCATCGGCGTGTCGTATGTGCTGTTCAATATCATCGTCCTGGGGGCGGGGGCGGATTCGAAGAACTTTCCGAATCCGCTGCCGCCCATCGCCTTCACCTTCGGCGAGGTGGTGCTGCGGATGCGGGAGATCCTGATCTGGATCATCTCGCTGGTGCTGATGGGCGGGCTGACCTACTTCGTCGGCTATACCAAGCTGGGCAAGGCGATGCGCGCCACCGCCCAGGACCCGGAGGCCGCCCGGATGATGGGCATCGAGGTCGATCGGGTGATCATGATGGCGTTCTTCCTCGGCTCGGCACTGGCCGGGGCGGGGGGGATGATCTTCGGGCTGTACTATAACTACACCAGCTTCATGATCGGCTTCAGCGCCGGGCTGCGGGCATTCACCGCGGCGGTGCTGGGCGGCATCGGCAATGTGCCGGGCGCCATGCTGGGCGGGATGCTGATCGGGCTGATCGAGGCGTTCTCCGGCGCGTTCATCGCCACCGCCTGGACCGATGTGATCATCTTCTCGCTGCTGGTGCTGGTGCTGGTGTTCCGACCGAACGGGCTGCTGGGGCGCATGGCGCCCGACAAGTCGTAGGGGGGGACAGCGATGTATAGCGCAACAATGCAGATGCTGGGCCGCCCGTTCGCCAATATTCCGCCGAAGGCGCGGCAGGCGCTGGGGCTGGTGACGCTGGCGGTGGTGCTGCTGCTGTTTCCCTACTTCCACAACAACGATGCCGATATCGCCTCGATGGCCAATGCCGGCGCCTATGTGGCGCTGGCGCTGGGGCTGAATATCGTGGTCGGGTTCGCCGGCCTGCTCGATCTTGGCTATGCGGCGTTCTTCGCGATCGGGGTGTACTATTACGGGGTGTTCACCGCCTATCAGGTGATGCCGGTCTGGAGCAGCGGCTGGGCGCCGCTTGCCGCGGTGGGGCTGGTGGAGAAGATCAACCAGGGCGGCCCCGACCTGGTGCATTTCACTCTCAGTTTCTGGCTGGCGCTGCCGACCGCGGCACTGGTGACGTCGTTTTTCGGGGTGTGTTTCGGTGCGCCGACCTTGCGGTTGCGCGGTGACTACCTGGCGATCGTGACCCTCGGTTTCGGCGAGATCGTGCCGATCGTGTTCCGCAATTCCGACAGCATCACCAATGGTGCGGCGGGGTTGAACGGGGTGGCCTCGCCGTCGATCTTCGGCTTCGATTTCGGGGTTGATGCGACGCCGTATTACTATGTCGGGCTGTTTCTGGTGGCGCTGCTGATCTACGTGTCGATCCGATTGCGGGACGGGCGGGTCGGGCGAGCGTGGATGGCGATCCGCGAGGATGAGACGGCGGCCAGCACGATGGGCGTCAACCTGGTGAACTACAAGCTGCTGGCCTTTGCGATCGGCGCCGGGTTCGCGGGGATGACCGGGGTCTACTATGTCGCGATCCTGCAGACCGCCACGCCGGATATGTTCAACTTCAACGTCTCGGCGATGTTGCTGGTGATGGTGGTGCTGGGCGGCATGGGCAGCGTGTGGGGCGTCGTGGTCGGCGCGTTCCTGTTGCAGATCATGCAGTCGTGGCTGCTGCCGGACCTGAACTGGATGCTGCACAGCATTGGCGAGTTGGTTGGCAGCGTCTGGCTGCAGAATGTCGACATGGTGAAGTCGACCCAGCTGATCTTCGGCGTGATCCTGGTGTTCATGATGCTGTTCCGGCGCGACGGGCTGATCCCGGCGACGCGCAAGACGCCGCCGCTGGATATGATCCAGCAGGCGGCGCAGGTGCAGCGTGGCGGCTTCGTCGGCATGGAGAAGATCGGCCGCTGGGAGCAGCGCTCCGGCAATGCGCTGGAAGTGAAGGACGTGACGGTCAGGTTCGGCGGCCTGACGGCACTGGACCGCGTGAACATCGTGGTGCCCGAGGGCGGCGTGGTGGCGGTGATCGGGCCGAACGGCTCGGGCAAGTCGACGCTGTTCAACGTGATCACCGGGCTCGTGCCGGCGGATGGCGGCTCGATCCTGTTCCAGGGTGCGGAGTTGCTGGGGCTGGCGCCGCACACCATTCTGGAGAAGGGAGTGGCGCGGACGTTCCAGAACATCCGGCTGTTCCCCAACCTGACGGTGCTGGAGAACGTGCTGATCGGCCAGCATGCGCGGCTGAAGACCGGGCCGCTCGGCGCGGTGCTGATGTCGCCGGCCGGGGCGGCGGAGGAAAAGCGTGCCCGGCAATGGGCGGTGGATATCATCGGGCTGTTCGGCAACCGGCTGGCGCCGCGGCTCGCGCAGACGGTGCTGGGGCTGTCGTACGCCAACCGGCGCCGGGTGGAGATTGCCCGGGCGCTGGCTTCGCGGCCCAAGATTCTGCTGCTGGACGAACCGACCGCCGGGATGAACCCCAACGAGACGCTGGAACTGGCAGAGCAGATCAAGAGCCTGCACGATCTTGGCCTCACCATCCTGTTGATCGAGCACAAGCTGGATGTGGTGACGCGGCTGGCGCAGAACGTGGTGGTGCTGGACCATGGCGAGAAGATCGCCGAGGGGCCGGCGGATGTGGTGCGGCAGGACGAGGAGGTGCTGCGCGCCTATCTCGGCCGGGCCGGGCGGGAGCATGTGGCGGCGGTGCACGCCAAGGCTGCGGAAACGACGGTGGCCGAAGGAACTGGAGATGCTTGAGAAGACCGGGCTCGAGGGCGGCCACCGCGACGGCAGCGCGCTGCTGGAATTCCAGAAGGTCAACACCTATTACGGCGACCTGCATGTGCTGAAGGATGTCGACTACTTCATCGGCAAGGGGGAGATTGTCTGCCTGCTCGGCGGCAATGCGTCCGGCAAGTCCACCACCATGAAGACCATCATGGGGGTGGTGCGGCCGCAGACCGGTGAGGTGATCTATGACGGCAAGCCGATCAGCAAGATGTCGACCAATGACCGGGTGAAGCACGGCATCGCCCCAGTGCTGGAGGCACGGCGGCTGTTTCCGCGCATGACGGTGTACGAGAACCTGGAGCTTGGCGCCTATACCCAGCCGCGCGGGCCGCAATTCGACGAGGACCTGGAGCGGGTCTACGAATTGTTTCCGCGGGTGAAGGAGCGGCGCGACCAGATCTCCGGCACCTTGTCGGGCGGCGAGCAGCAGATGGTGGCGATCGGGCGGGCGCTGATGGCCAGGCCGCGGCTGATCTGCATGGACGAGCCGTCGATGGGGTTGTCGCCGCTGTTCGTGGAGCAGGTGTTCGACATCATCCAGACCATCAACAAGCAGGGCACCACCATCTTCATGGTGGAGCAGAACGCCAACATGGCGCTGTCGATCGCCCATCGCGCCTATGTGCTGCAGACCGGCGTGGTGGTGCTGTCCGGCCCTGCCGCCGAGTTGCGCGAGAACGACGACATCAAGCAGGCCTATCTGGGCGAGATGAAAGTGGACTGAGGGCGGCCCGGCCTTGATTGGCGGTGTCGTGCTGCGCTTGTTCGGGCGGGATCGCTGCATTCGTGGCGGCCCGTTCGACGATTTTTGTCCGCCCGACATCGGGGTGTGCCTGGAGGCGCGGTCGACCCGGGCGGGGAGTGCCAGCATTGCATTGCCGATCGCCGATTACGGGGTGCTGTCGCCGGCGGCGCTGGCGGATGGGCTGGTGGCGTTGCTGCTGGCGATGCGGGCGGCGCCGGAGCGGGCGGTGTATATCGGCTGCCGGGCCGGGCTGGGGCGCACTGGCATGCTGATCGCCGCATTGGCGAAGCTGGCGGGGCAGGGCGATCCGGTCGGCTGGACCCGGGTTCACTACGACCCGCGCGCGGTGGAAACGGCGGCGCAGGAGCAGGCGGTGGCGGTGCTCGATGTGCCATCGATCTGGCGGCGGGTGGAGGAGGCGGGATGACCCTGGCGCTGTACTATTACCCCGGCAACGCCAGTCTGCTGCCGCATATGGTGCTGCGCGAGATGACGGTGCCGTTCGAGTTGCGGCTGGTGGATCGCGCGACCGAGGCGCAACGCAGCCCTGGCTATCTGCGGGTCAATCCGAACGGGCTGATCCCGGCGCTGATGGATGGCGATATCGTGCTGTACGAGGCGGCGGCGATCGTGTTGCACCTGGTGGAGCGGTTTCCCGCCGCCGGGCTCTCGCCGCCGGTCGGCACCGCGGCACGGGCGCAGTTGCTGAAATGGATGGTGCATCTGAGCAATACGCCGCAGGCGCAGTTCATGGCGTGGTTCTACCCGGAAAAATTCACCGCCGAGGCCGGCTGCCTTGCGGCGGTGAAGCAGGGCGCGCGGGTGCGGCTGGAGCGGATGTTCGAGATCATCGCCGGCGAACTCGGCGAGGCGCCGTATCTGCTGGGCGAACGGTTCTCGGCGGCCGATCTGTTCCTGTTCATGCTGGTGCGCTGGGGTCGCAACATGCCGCGTCCGGCGCGCACCTGGCCGGCGCTGGCGGCGCATGCGGCACGCGTCTGGGCGCGGCCGGCGGTGCAGCAGGCTTTCGCCGCCGAGGGTATTGCCGATGGGCCATACTGACGGCGGTGAGTTCCGCGCGCCATTGCATTGGCAGCGCCGGCAGGTGGTGGCAAGAAACTGGAACCGGGCAGGGCGCCCGCTTGGGAGAGAGTGATGCGACTCGGCAGACGATCGGTTTTGGCAATGGCGGGTGCGGCGGTCGCCGCCTCGCCGCTGGGCGCCGGGCGGGCGCGGGCGACGGGCAAGATCACGCTGGGCATGCTGCATACGCTGTCGCCGGCGCCGTTCTACCTGGCGCAGGAGCGCGGCTATTTTCGCGATGCCGGGGTGGAGGTGGTGTTCCGCTACTTCCAGGCGGCACAGCCGATCTCGGCGGCGGCGGTGGCCGGCGATATCGATGTCGGGGTGACGGCGCTCACCGGCGGGTTTTTCGCGCTGGCCGGCAAGGGTGAGTTGAAGGTGATCGGCGGCGCGCTGCATGAGCAGAACGGCTATCACCTGACCGCGGTGCTGGCCTCGAAGAAGGCATATGATGCCGGGCTGACCTCGCTGAAGCAGCTGGCCGGACACAGCTTCGGGATCACCCAGTATGGCTCTTCGTTCCATTATATGGTCGGGCGGCTGGCGGAGATCGAAGGGTTCGACATGAAGAGCCTGACCCTGCGGCCGCTGCAGGGGATCGCCAACATGGTGGCCGCGGTGCGCAGCGGGCAGATCGATGCGACCATGGCGATCGCCTCGATGGCGCTGCCGGCCGAGGCCAGCGGGGACGCGAAGATCATCGGCTGGGTTGGCGATGTGCTGCCGTACCAGATCACCGCGCTGTTCGCCTCGGGCGCGGTGGTGAAGCAGCGGCCGGCGGATGTGAAGGCGTTCTGCGCCGGCTACCAGAAGGGCATCGCCGATTATCGCGCTGCCTTCCTGACCTTCGATGCGCAGCACAACAAGATCTATGGCGCCGCGACCGAAGCGGCGATCGCCGATATCACCAAATACGTGTTCATCGGCGACCCCAAGGCGGAGCAGAAGATCAAGGCCGGGATCGGCTGGTATGATTTGGGCGGCGCGCTCGATGTCGCCGATGTGCGCCGGCAACTGGCCTGGTACGAGGCGCAGGGCATGGTGAAGGGCAAGGTGGACGCCGACGCGATCATCGACACCGGGTTTCTGCCGACGCGATGAGTCCTGCGGCCCGCACGAGTTCGGCGGTGCGGCTGGCGCTGCATGGCGTCAGCCACGCCTTCGGGGGGTTGCGGGTGCTGGACGGCATCGAGTTGGAGGCGCGGCCGGGTGAGGTGACGGTGCTGATCGGGCCATCCGGTTGCGGCAAGTCGACGCTGCTGGCGATCCTCGGCGGCATGCTGGCGCCGGGGCAGGGGCGGGTGGTGATGGACGGTGCGGTGGCGCCGGATTGCCTGAACGCGCTGACCTATGTGTTCCAGGATTTCGCGCTGCTGCCGTGGCGCAGCGTTGCCGGCAACGTGGCGCTGGTGCTGGAGGGCAGCCGGCTGTCGCGGGCCGAGCGGGCGGCGCGGGTCGCCGAGGTGCTGGAAATCACCGGGCTGGCGGAGTTTGCCGGCGCCTGGCCACGGCAGCTTTCCGGCGGCATGCGCCAGCGGGTCGGCATCGCCCGCGCGCTGGCGGTGCGGCCGGCGGTGCTGCTGATGGACGAGCCGCTGTCGGCGCTGGACGCGCAGACCCGCGGGCTGCTGCTGGATGAGTTCGCCGAGACCATCGCGCGGCTGGGGGTCACCACCGTCTACGTCACCCATAACCTGGCCGAGGCGGTGCGGCTGGGGCAGCAGGTGGTGGTGCTCTCGCGGCGGCCGGGGCGGATTCGCGAGATCGTGCGGATCGATCGGCCGCTGAACGGCAGGGCGGCGGATGATGCCGATCTGCTGGCGATCGAGCAGCATCTGTGGGCGATGATCCGCGACGACGCCGCCCAGGCGGATCGGGAGCGGGTGAATGGCTGACATTCGGTTCCGCGCCGGGGGGTTCGCGCCGCGCGATATCCCGGTGGCCTCGGTGGCGACCCTGGTGGTGTGCGTGCTGCTGTGGCAGGGCGGGGCGGCGGCGGGGTGGATTTCGACCAAGTTTCTGCCGACGCCGTGGGCGATCGCGCAGGCGCTGTATGCGCTGGCGGTGAGTGGCGAGTTATGGGCGAACCTTTCGATCAGCCTGCAGCGGCTGGCGATCGGTTGGTCGATCGGCACTGCGGCCGGGCTGGTGGTTGGGCTGGTGGTTGGGCTGTTCACGCTGGCGCGCTCGCCGGGCATGGCGGTGGTCTCGGCGCTGTTCCCGATCCCGAAGATCGCGCTGGTGCCGCTGTTCATCATCTGGTTCGGCATCGGCGAGGGCTCGAAGATCGTGACCCTGGCGTTTGGGGTGTTTTTCCCCACCGTGATCAACGTGGTGGCCGGGGTGGACGCGGTGCCGCGCAACCTGATCCGCATGGGGCAGAGCTTCGGGCTGTCGTGGTGGGCGGTGGTGCGTAAGATCGTATTACCCGGGGCGCTGCCGACGATTCTCGCAGGCTTTCGCATCACCGTATCGATTGCCATCGTGCTGCTGGTGGCAGCCGAGATGATCGGCGCCGAGAAGGGCATTGGCGCCTTCGTGCTGGCCGCCGGCAACCTCTACGACACCGACAACCTGCTGGCCGGCATCGTGCTGCTGAGTGCGATGGGGCTGGCGGCGTCGTGGGTTATCGGGCGGCTGGAGAAGTGGTTCCTGCGGTGGCGGTAGTCTAAACCGGCTTGGCCGGGTGCAGGTTGATGCCGCGCAGCACCTCGCAGACCGCCCTCGTCACCTCCCTGGTGGTGGCCGAGCCGCCGATATCCGGAGTCAGGATGCCGGCGGCGCAGACCTGTTCCACCGCGTCCATCAGCACCGCGGCGGCCTGGCGTTCGCCGAGATGGTCGAGCATCAGGGCGGCGGTCCAGAAACTCGCCACCGGGTTGGCGATGCCCTTGCCGGTGATGTCGAAGGCGCTGCCGTGGATCGGCTCGAACATCGAGGGGTAGCGGCGCTCGGGGTCGACGTTGCCGGTGGGCGCCACGCCGAGGCTGCCGGCCAGCGCGGCGGCGAGGTCGGAGAGGATGTCGGCGTGCAGGTTGGTGGCCACCACGGTGTCGATCGAGCGCGGCTTGCGGACCATGCGCATGGTCATCGCGTCGACCAGCTCCTTGTCCCAGGTCACGTCCGGGAAGTCCTTCGCCACCTCGGCGGCGATCTCGTCCCACATCACCATGCCGAAGCGCTGGGCGTTGGATTTGGTGACCACGGTGAGCAGCTTGCGCGGGCGCGCCTGGGCGGCGGCGAAGGCGTAGCGCATGATCCGCTCGACGCCGACGCGGGTGAAGATCGCCACCTCGGTGGCCACCTCCTCGGGCAGGCCGCGATGGGCGCGGCCGCCATGGCCGGCGTATTCGCCCTCGCTGTTCTCGCGGATGATCAGCCAGTCGAGGTCCTCCGGTCCGACATCGCGCAGCGGCGAGACGACGCCGGGCAGGATGCGGGTGGGGCGGACGTTGGCGTACTGGTCGAAGCCCTGGGCGATCGGCAGGCGCAGGCCCCAGAGCGAGAGATGGTCGGGTACATCGGGGGCACCGACGGCGCCGAAATAGATCGCATCCATGCCGCGCAGCAGGTCGAGCCCGCCTTCGGGGATGTAGACGCCGGTGGCCTTGTAGCGGGCCGAACTCCAGTCGAGATGGGTGACATCGAGGCGGAAGCCGCCGTCGCGCGAGGCCAGGGCGTCCAGCGCCTCCAGGCCGGCGCCGATCACTTCCGGGCCGATGCCGTCGGCTGGGATGGAGGCGATACGATGGACGCGCATGGCGGGACTCCTGGCCGGAAACGACGCGGTACAGTGCCGCGCCGGGGGACCGGGATCAATCCGCCGCGGCGCGCTGCATCGCGACATGCGAGGCGATGACCACGGACGCCAACGTGCCCGGCCCTTCGCTGCGCGTCACCAGCGAGCGCAGGAGCAGGCCGCGCCCCGCCGCCAGGCGTTGCAGCAGACAGAACACCCGGCGGTGCACCGCGAACTCGATTGCTGGTGCCAGGATGAAGATGGTCACCGCCTGCAACCAGAATGGCATCCGGCCGAGATGGTGCGCTTTTCACTCGGTGAGATAGACCGTGCGTCCATGCAAATGCTGCGTTGGCAAGTCTTTCTCTGGCGTTGTTGGTAGGTGCCCTGCGCCCGGTGCGGCGGGCGGGGTCGGCCTGGGCGACGTCTGGCGCTGGGGTCTGGGCCCGGCCGTGGCGAACCGGCGGTGGCGCGCCGCTGGCCGCAACATAGTGCCGATCGCCGGCCAACGCAGGCCGGGGACTTGCCGAGCGCGGTGGACTGCGGCCATTCTCTCGCCATGACGCGTTGGTGGAGCGTCGGCGCCCGGGGGGGCCGGCAAGATCATCATCGCTCCGAAGAGCACCATCTGGGGACCGTATCGATGCGCAATTTATTGATGGCGACACTCGCCGCACTGCCGTTGTCAGTTAGCGCGCTGGCGCTGATCACGCCGCCCGCCCATGCCCAGGACGCTCCGACCCAGACTTTGCGGATCGCCCTGCGCGAGGACGCCGACATGCTGGACCCGACGCTGGCGCGCACCTATGTCGGGCGCATCGTGTTCGCCGGGCTGTGCGACAAGCTGTTCGACATCGACGCCAAGCTGAACGTGGTGCCGCAACTGGCCACCAGCTACGAGTGGACCGACCCGAAGACGCTGGTGATCAAGCTGCGCGATGGCGTCACCTTCCAGGATGGCGAGAAGCTGGATGCCGAGGCGGTGAAATACAGCCTGATGCGCCACCTCACCATGCCGGGAAGCTCGCGCCGCTCGGAGATTTCCAGCATGCAGAGCGTCGAGGTCGTCGATCCGCTGACCATCAAGATCCAGCTAAAGGCGCCGAACTCGCCGTTCCTGGCCGCCCTCACCGACCGCGCCGGCATGATCGTGGCGCCGAAGGTGGCGGAGAAGGAGGGCAAGAATTTCGGGCTGCACCCGGTCTGCGCCGGGCCGTACAAGTTCACCGAGCGGGTCAGCCAGGACCGCATCGTGCTCGACCGCTATCCCGGCTACTGGAACGCCGCCAACCAGCATTTCGCGCGGGTGATCTACCAGCCGATCGTCGACGCCTCGATCCGGGTGGCCAATCTGCGGGCCGGCGCCATCGACCTGTCGGAACAGATCGTGCCGAGCGACGTGGACACCGTGAAGCAGGACCCGAAGCTGCAACTGGTGATCTCGCCGGGCCTTGGCTACAACAGCATCAACTTCAACCTTGCCTCCGGCCCGCGCGCCAACACGCCGCTGGGGCAGAACGCCCTGGTGCGCAAGGCGTTCGAACTGGCGATCGACCGCCAGGCGCTGGTGCAGGTGGTGTATAATGGGATGTATCCGGTGACCGCCCAGGCGGTGCCGTCGGCCAGCCCGTATTATGCGCCGGATGTGAAGCCGCCGGCCCGCGACGTAGCCAAGGCCAAGGCGCTGCTGGCCCAGGCGCATGTGAAAACGCCGGTGGTGGTGCATCTGATGACGCCCAACTCGCCGGACGTGCAGCAGCTCGCAGTGGTGATGCAGTCGATGGCCGCCGAGGCCGGGTTCGATATCAAGATCGACAGCACCGAGTTCGCCACCTCGCTGGGGGCGGCCGACCGCGGCGATTTCGAGGCGTTCCTGATCGGCTGGTCCGGCCGCTCGGACCCGGACGGCAACCTGTACAGCTTCCTGCATACCGGCGCGCCGCTGAACTATGCGCATTACTCCAACAAAGAGGTGGATGCCTGGCTCGACGAAGCCCGCGCTGCCACCGATGTTGCGGCGCGGCGGACCATCTACGGCAAGATTGCGGCACAGGAGGAAGCCGACCTGCCGATCATGTATCTGTATTCGGCCACCAACATCGTCGGCATGACCAAGAAGCTGTCGGGCTTCCAGCCGGTGGCGGACGGCATGATCCGGCTGACCGGGATGAAGCTGGCAAAATGAGCGGGCGGCAGGGCCGGCAGCAGCGATGAAGGGGCATCTGGGCAAACGCATCGCGCAGGTGATCCCGACGCTGCTGCTGGTCAGCATCATGGTGTTCTGCCTGCAGCAGTTGATGCCCGGCGACCCGGCATTGGTGCTGGCCGGTGAGGAGCAGGACCCGGTGGTGGTGGCGCAGATCCGCAAGGAACTCTGGCTCGACCGGCCGCTGGTGGTGCAGTACGGGCATTGGATCGGCAATCTCGTGCAGGGCAATCTCGGCTACTCGTGGCGCATCCGCCAGCCGGTGATCCAACTGGTGGAGACCAAGCTGCCGGTCACGCTGCAACTCGGGGTGATGGCGTTCCTGATCGCGGTGCTGATCGGCGTGCCGATGGGGGTGCTGTCGGCGGTGAAGAAGAACACCGTCTGGGACTACCTGGCCAACGGCATCGGGCTGGCCGGGCTGTCGACGCCGAATTTCTGGCTCGGCATCATGCTGATCCTGCTGGTCTCGGTGAAGCTCGGCTGGCTGCCGCCCTCCGGCTACGTGCCGCTCACTGAGGACTGGCGACAATCACTCGCCACCACCATCATGCCGGCCTTCGTGCTGGGCAACGCCATTGCCGCGGTGCTGATGCGCCACACCCGCAGCGCCATGCTGACCGCGATGGAGCAGGATTACGTGCGCACCGCGCGCGCCAAGGGCCTGAAGGAACTGGCGGTGATCCTGCGCCACGCGCTGCGCAACGCGCTGGTGCCGGTGGTGACGCTGGGGGCGCTGGAACTCGGCACCCTGCTCTCCGGCGCGGTGCTGACCGAGCAGGTGTTCTCGATCCCCGGCTTCGGCAAGCTGATCGTCGATGCGGTGTTCAACCGCGACTATCCGGTGGTGCAAGGCGTGGTGCTGGTCACCGCCACCATCTACGTGATGCTCAACCTGCTGGCCGACGTGCTCTATGTGCTGATCAACCCGAGGCTGCGCGGGCTATGAGTGCGGTTGTCACCAACAGTGCCGGCGCGGTGATGGCGGCGGCCTCGCAAAGCCCGCTGCGGCTGGCGGTGCGCCGGTTCGCCAGCCGCCCGGCGGCGGTGCTGGGGTTGATCGTGGTGGCGCTGTTCGTGGCGGCGGCGGTGTTCGCACCGCTGGTTTCGCCGTTCGACCCGATCGCCACCAGCTGGACGCTGATCCGCAAGGCGCCGTCCTGGGCGCATTGGATGGGCACCGATGAGAATGGCCGCGACGTGCTGAGCCGGGTGATCTGGGGCGCCAGGGCGAGCCTGATGGCCGGCGTGATCTCGGTGGCGATCGCCACCACGGTGGGCGTGCCGCTGGGTCTGCTGTCGGGCTTCGCCGGCGGCATCACCGACACCATCATCGGCCGCCTGGTGGACGCCATGCTGGCGGCACCGTTCCTCATCCTGGCGATCGCGCTGGCCGCCTTCCTCGGCCCCAGCCTGGAGAACGCGATGATCGCCATCGGCATCACCGCCACGCCGATCTTCGTGCGCGTCGCCCGCGGCGCCACGCTGGACGCCATGACGAACGAGTATGTGGAAGCCGCCCGTGCGCTGGGCAGCCACCCGGTGCGCGTGGCGGTGCATCACGTGGCGCCGAATATCCTGCCGCCGATCATGGTACAGGCGACGCTGGCGATCGCCGGCGCGATCATCGCCGAGGCCAGCTTGTCTTTCCTCGGCCTCGGCCAGCAACCGCCGGACCCCTCGTGGGGCAGCATGCTGAACTCTGCCCAGCGCTTCCTGAGCCAGGCGCCGTGGCTGGCGATCTTCCCGGGTATGGCGATCTTCCTGGTGGTGCTGAGCTTCAACCTGGTCGGCGACGGCCTGCGCGATGCGCTGGACCCAAGGGCGAAATAGCGGCCGAAGGGAAGTGGGCTGATTGCGGTGCTGCCGCCGCAAACCACTGATTGACCTGGGTTCCGTTCTCCCCTAGGAGGGCGCTGCAAACGTCGTGTGTTACGCGACCCTGCGGAGGGGTGGCCGAGCGGCTGAAGGCGACGGTTTGCTAAACCGTTTAGGGGTGTAAAGCCCCTACGTGGGTTCGAATCCCATCCCCTCCGCCACTTCCCGTTTTACGCTCATCGCCGACCGCGAAGCCGCTCCGGGTGCTCTTCGCGCAAGAGCGCTGATGCCGGTGTCCGCGGGTGTACCGCGTCAGCGCCCTGGCTCGTCCTCGTCGTCGAACAGCACCCGTTGGGCGGCGCCGTCGAGATCCTGATACTGGCCGCTGCGCAGCGACCACAGGAACGCCGCCAGGCCGATTGCGCCGAGCGCGAAGGAAACCGGGATCAACCATGCGAGGATGCTCATCGGCCCGGGCCGGCGGTCGTGGCCGCGGCGGCATGCGGCGGCGCGCGTTGCGGCTGCGGCGGCGGCGGCCGGGTTCGGCCATGCAGCCGCATCGCGTTCGCCACCACGATCAGCGACGAGCCCGACATCGCCAGGGCTGCCGCCAGCGGCGTCACCAGCCCGGCAATCGCGAACGGCAGGGCAACCGCGTTGTACAGCGCTGCCAGCGCGAAATTCTCGCGGATCAGCACGCGCGCGCGCCGTGCCACCGCGAGCGCGAACGGCACCGCCCGCAGATCGTCGCGCAGGAAGACGAAATCGGCGGCATTGCGTCCGACATCGACCGCACTCGCCGGCGCCATTGAGACATGCGCCTGGGCCAGCGCCGGGGCATCGTTGAGCCCATCACCGACCATCAACGTGTGGTGGCCCTGGGCGGCGAGTTCGGCCAATCGCGCGAGCTTGCCCTCGGGGCGCACGTCGGCGGCGAACCGCTCCACCCCGACCGCCTCGGCGACGCCGCGTACCGCCCGGTCGTGGTCGCCGGAGACGATCTCGACGCCGAGTCCCTGTGCCGCGAGGGCGGCGAGCGCGGCGCCGGTGCCGGGGCGCAGCATCTCGCGAAACGTGAACGCCGCAACCGGTTGCCCGTCCCTGGCCAGTACCGTGCGCGGTGCATCGGTGGCAGCCACCGTCGCGTCCACGGTCGCCCAGTCGGCGCGGCCGAGCCGTAGCGTGGCGCCCCCGGCGCGCGCCTCGATGCCACAGCCCGGGATTTCGTGCACATCCTCGATCGCTGGCCGTGGCCCACTATGCGTGGCAGCCAGCGCCTGCGCCTGCGGGTGGCGTGAATGGGCGGCGAGGGCGGCCGCCAGCGCCAGCGCCGCTGGATCGGCGCGGTCGGCATCGATCAATTCCGGACGCCCGGTGGTCAGCGTGCCGGTTTTGTCGAACACCACGGTGTCGACCTCGGCCAGCCGCTCCAGCCCGGCGCCGTCTTTCACCATGATGCCGCGCTCAAGCAGCCGGCGGGCGGCGATCACCTGGACGATCGGCACCGCCAGCCCCAGCGCGCACGGGCAGGTGATGATCAGCACCGCCACCGCGACGGTGGCCGCGCGATGCCAGTCGCCGGTTGTCGCCATCCAGCCGATGAACGCCAGCAATGCCGCACTGTGCACCACCGGCGCATACAGCCCGGCCGCCCGGTCGGCGATGCGGCGATAGCCGGGGCGGCCGGCCTCGGCGGCGGCGATCAGCCGGACCATCTCGGCGAGAAACGAGCCATCCGCGGTCGCGGTCGCGGTGATCTGCAGCGGTTCGCCCAGGTTGAGAGTGCCGGCCTCCACCATCGCGCCAGGGCCGATCGGCGCCGGCGCGCTCTCGCCGGTGATCAGCGCGCGGTCGAGTTCCGACTGGCCGGACAGCACCCGGCCGTCGGCCGGCACCCGCTCGCCGGCGGCGACCAGCACCGTCATGCCGGGGGTGATTTCGGCCAGCGGCAGGTAGCTGGCAGTGCCATCCGGCTGCAGCACGGTGGCACCGCGCGGCGCCAACCTGGCCAGGTCGGCGACCATGGTGCGTGCCTTGGCCCGCATCACATGGTCGAGCGTGCGGCCGATCAGCAGGAAGAACAGCAGCATCACCGCGGCGTCGAAATAGGCGTGCGGGCCGTCGGCGAACAGGTCGTAGAAGCTCATCGCGAAGGCCAGGCCGACGCCGATGGTGATCGGCACATCCATGTTGGTGCGGCCATGGCGCAGCGCCGCCCAGGCCGAACGATAGAACACCCGCCCCGAATAGATCAGCACCGGCAGCGCGATCGCCGCCGACAGCAGATGGAACAGATGGCGGTATTCGCCGGCCGCTCCGGCCCACACCGAGACCGAGAACGCCATGATGTTGGCCGCCGCAAAGCCGGCGACCGCCAGCATCCGCACCAGTTCGCCGAACCCGGCATCCGGCCGCGCACCATCGCTGCCGGCCAGATGGGCGGCATGGCCGATGGCATCCAGCCGCGCGGTCACCGGCGGCGGCAGCGCGCCCTCGCGCCAGCGCACGGTGACGCTCTTGGTGGTCAGATTGGCCCTCACCGCGGTGACACCGTCGAGCCGGCCGAGCGCGCGTTCGATCGCCTGCAGGCAACCGCCGCAATGAATGCTCGGCACCGACAGGCGCAGCTCGCGCTCGCCATCGCCGGCGGCACGGCTGGCCAGCAGCATTTCCTCGCGCGAGGGCACGGCGCCGGCACGACCGGCCGCCGCAACCCCCGCCGCCGGGTCGCTCACGCAGGAACCTCGGTCACCTCGCCGGCGGGCTCGGGTTCGCCTTCGACGATGGTGCCGCGCATCGCCGCGAACGCGTGCCAGGTGGCATGGCCGAGCACCGGGAAGACGATGATCAGGCCGAGCAGCCCGGTCACCACGCAGAGCCCGAACAGCACCACGATGATCACCGCCCAGGTCAGCATCAGCACCAGGTTGTTCCACACCAGCGCCATGCTCTGGCCCATCGCGGTCAATGCGTCGGTGTTCTCGTCGAGCAGGCGCGGCACTGCGAACACGCTGATCGAGAACGAGAACGCCGCGAAGATGCCGCCGACAAAGCTGCCGACGCCGAGCAGCCACCACCCTTCCGGCGTACCGAGCAACACCGGCACGATGGTGTTGAGCCCGGAGAATGGCAGCAACCCGAAGAACAACGCATAAAGCAGGGTCGCGGCGCGGTTCCACAGCACCATCAACAGGCACAGCAGCAGGCCGACGAAGCCGATCTGGCCGCCCGAGCGCACCCGCACGAACAGCATATCCTTGAGCGTGACCTCGCGCCCGGCGGCCAGCCGGCGGCTTTTCTCGTAGAGTCCGGTCGCGGCCATCGGCGCGATCACCAGGAAGCCGGACAGCGCCGGAAACAGGATGTAATCATAGCCGAAATCGACCAAGCTCAGCACGATCAGCAGCGACACGGCAAACGTCGCCAGCCCGTAGGCAAGGCTCAAACCCGGCTGGCGCACGAAATCGCGCCACCCGGCGGCCAGCCAGCCGAAGGCAACCGATGGCGGCAGATGCCGGCGCCAGTCGGTATGGGTGGCGGGCAGGGCGGGCAGCACCGGCGGGATTTGCCGATCGTCGGTGACCGTGTTCATCGGATTCTCCCCGTTCAGCAGGACGATTCGGCGGCGTGAAACTGCCCCGGCGCCCCGGGAGCCTTCAGGTGCGGCACGCAGTCCGGTTGTGCGCTGAACGAGGCGTGGAACAACTGCGCATTGGCAGCCACGAACAGTCCGAGCCCGGCGAGCACCGCCAGGATCACCCGCGCCCGGCTGCTGAACAGACGCCTCATCGGCCGCCTTTCGCACGCTGCCGCAGATCCAGCACGTAGAGCGTCAGGATCTTGCGGTCGACATCGGTGATCCGGCCCTCCCAGGTCGGCATCTGACCCTTGCGCCCATTGTAGATGGTCTCGTAGATCGTCTGCAGGTCGCGGCCGTAGAGATAATGCGTGTCGGTGAGGTCCGGCGCGCCGAGTTCGGTATTCCCCTTGGCGTTGGCGCCATGGCAGGCGGCGCAGGTCTCGGCGAATACCTTGGCGCCGGCCGCGAGTTGCTCTTTCGTTGCGGTGCCGTCGGTATGGGTCAGCGAATAGACGTAATTGGCCGCGTCCACGATCGCCTCGCGCGGCAGCATGCCTTGGGCGCCCCAGGCCGCCATTTCCGAGGCCCGGCTGTCCGGGTGCTGCGAATTCACCCCGACGCGGATGGTCTGGAACAGCGCCTCCGGGGTGCCGCCCCACAGCCACGCGCGCTCGGCAAGGTCCGGAAAACCCGGGCCGCCGGTACCGCGGATGCCGTGGCAGGCGGCGCAGTTGTCACCGAACAGCGTGTGGCCGGTCTCGCGCACATCCTTCATCAGCGCCGGGTCGGCCTGGATCGCGGCGTAGTCGGTCTTGGCGATGCGGTCCATCCACACCGCGCGCTCCTGGGTGGCGTCGTGCAGTTCGGCCCTCACTTGCGTGCGCGCGTCCCAGCCGAGCAGGCCCTTGGTATAGGTGGTGCCCAGCGGCCAGGCCGGCAGCAGGATCCACCACAGGATCGCAAACGCCACCGCGCCGATCAGGCATATCCAGACCAGCCGCGGCACCCTGGTATTGAGTTCCTTGATGCCGTTCCACTCATGCCCGGTGGTGCCGTGCCCGGTGTAGGGGTCGCGCTCGATTACTCCCATGGCCCGCTCTCGTCGTTCATGATGCTGTTCTTGGCGTGCTTGAACCGCTCGCTGTTGCCCGGCCAGAAGGTGTAGACGAGCACGCCGATCGACAGCGCGATCAGGTAGAACAGCCCCCACGACTTGGCGATGGCGACCAGGACCCCATGATCCGGCATCACTTGATCCCTCCGGTGGCTTCGGTCTGGTGGGCAAGGTCGGTCAGCCGGCCGAGAATCTGCAGGTAGGCGACCAGCGCATCCATTTCGGTGACCACGCCCGGGTTGCCGTCGAAGCTGCTGATGTCGGTCGCCTTGCCATAGCGCTCGGCAACCCCCGCGGCACCGTCGCCACTGGGTTGCGCCTGCGCCCGCGCATCGGCGCTGGCGTTCTTGATCTGAGCGTCGGTGTACGGCACGCCAAGCGTCCGCAGCGTCGCCAGATGGGCGGGCAGATCGTCCACCCTGAGTTCGGTCTGCGCCAGCGAGGCATAGGACGGCATGATCGATTGCGGCACCACCGCGCGCGGATTGACCAGATGCTCGGTCTGCCATTGGTCGCTGTATTTGCCGCCGACCCGCGCCAGGTCGGGCCCGGTGCGCTTGGAGCCCCACTGCATCGGGTGGTCGTATTTCGATTCCACCGCCAGCGAATACGGCCCGTAGCGCTCCACCTCGTTGCGCAGCGTGCGGATCATCTGCGAGTGGCAGGCGTAGCAGCCCTCGCGAATGTAGATGTTGCGCCCGGCAAGTTCGAGCGGCGTATAGACCCGCATGTTCGGCGCCGCCTCCACCGTCTGGTGAATGGTGAACAGCGGCGCGATCTCGACGATGCTGCCGATGCTGGCGACCGCCAGGATGGCGACCGCAAAGCCGATCGAGTAGCGCTCAAGCTTGTAGTGGGATCCGAAAAACGCCATCGCTGCTCACTCCCCCGCCGCGACTGCGGGGCGGGATACCTCCGCAGCCGGCGGCCAGCCGGGCAGGGCGGCACCGGCCGGGCTTGGCGCGCGGATTGTCATCCACATGTTCCAGGCGCCGACCGCGGTGCCGGCGAAGAACACCAGGCCGCCAAACGCACGGGCGATGTAGTAGCCATGCATCGCGATCAGCGAATCGAGGAACGAATAGGCCAGCGTCCCGGAGTCGTTATAGGTGCGCCACATCAGCCCCTGGGTGATCCCCGAGTTCCACATCGCGAACACGTAGATGAAGGTGCCGGCGATCGCCAGCCAGAAATGCACCTCGACCAGCCTCGGCGAATACATCTGCGGCCGCTTCCACAATTGCGGCACCAGGTAATAGAACGCGCCGAAGATGACCATCGCGTTCCAGCCCAGCGTGCCGGCGTGCACATGCGCAATGGTCCAGTCGGTGTAGTGCGACAGCGCGTTGACCGGCCGCATCGCCAGGAACGAGCCCTCGAAGGTGGACAGCCCGTAGAACACCGCGGCGACGAACATGAACCGCAGCGTCGCGTCGTCGCGCACCCGATGCCAGGCGCCGTTCAGCGTCAGCAGCGCGTTGGCCGCGGCGATCCATGACGGGATCAGCAGCATCACCGAGAAGGTCATCCCCAGCGTCTGCACCCATTGCGGCAGTGCGGTGTAATGCAGGTGGTGCGAGCCGACCCAGATATAGAAAAAAGTGATGCCCCAGAAGCCGATGATCGACATGCGATAGGAATAGATCGGCCGCCCGGCGCGCTTGGGCAGGTAGTAGTACAGCATGCCGAGGAAGCCGGCGGTGAGGAAGAACGCCACCGCGTTATGGCCGTACCACCACTGGATCATGGCGTCCTGCACGCCGGAGAACATCGAGTAGCTCTTGGAACTGGCCCACGACACCGGCAGCGCCAAGTTGTTGACGATATACAGCATCGCCACCACCAGCACGAACGCCAGGTAGTACCAGTTCGACACGTAGATATGCGGCTCCTTGCGAACCGCCAGCGTGCGCATGTAGAGCACCAGATAGGTGACCCAGCAGATCACCAGCCAGATGCCGGCATACCATTCCGGCTCGGCATATTCCTTGCTCTTGGTGATGCCGATCAGATAGCCGGTCACCCCGAGCAGGCAGAACAGATTGTAGCCGAGCAGCACGAACCACGGCGTCAACTGGTCGGGCAGGCGCGCCCGGGTGGTCCGCTGCATGACATGAAACGAGGTGGCGATCAGCGCGTTGCCGCCGAAGCCGAAGATGATCCCGGTGGTATGGATCGGCCGCAGCCGCCCGAAACTCGACCACGCACCGTCGAACCGGAGGTCGGGAAACGCCAGCTGCCATGCCACCCAGTCGCCCATGATCATCGCCGCCAGCGCCCAGATCATCGAGAGCACGATGCCGACCTTGATCGGGTCGTCGTAATAATGGTGCAGGCGTTCCGGCCCCGGCTCGGGGGCGAAATAGCCGCCGATCACCACGAACACGCCGGCGATGCCCGCCAGCATGATCAGGAAGCCGTGCAGCATGATCGGGTCGTTGCGACCGGCCGAGGCCAATGCCAGGCCGAGCATGGCCAGCAGTGCCGAAATGACCAGCGCGACCTGGCGTTCTGTAACAGTCAGTGTCGAAACCATGCGGTTTGCTATTTCCCTGGTCTTGCGCCCTGCTGCGCTACGGAAGCACCATTCCGAACTTCAGGCCACACTACACATCTAAAACGCGCATTATTGGTACCTGTTCTTGACCAGACCCGCAATCACGAATTGGTGTCTGCGTTACGTTGCTGCGGGGCACGGGCGGTGCCGGGCAGGGCGGCGGCGGCGATCGGGCAGGCCTTTCATGCGACTCCGGCGGCGATCGGCGGCATGCCGCCGCCGCAGAAGGAGCACATGGAGGTGGCAGCCACCTTGATCCAGCGCAACTTTCTGCTGTCGCAGCAGCATGCCGCCGGCGTCAAGGAACCGCTCGAGCAGCCTGCGGGCGGCTTGGCGCGTAATGGCCGAAGGCGGAATCACCCGAAGGTCCGAACCGCGCAACAAAACAACGAGCCGGACGGTGGTCCCCTGGCCGATCAGACGGCATCGCCCACCAGCGCGCCGGTCTACAGGTCGGAGAGGAGCAGGGCAGGGTGCCTGTCAGCCAACAACGTGATGATCACCCGGCTGCTCCGAGAAACTCTCGCGGGTGCGGCAGGCCACGACCGGACTGGATCGGCAGCCGCAATGGCAGAGCGCGGAGCATGGAAAGGCATCCCGCAGGTGATGGAACCAAGGGGTCGACGCCGCAGGATGGCAAAGCGGGCAGGCGCAGCATTGCGCGAATCGATCCCGAACAAGCCACACGTCAGTCGCAGAAGGTATATTATGGAAAGTTTTTAGGTCAGGAAATTTCCCGATCCGGGCACTCAGCGGCGATAGTTATGCCGCATACCTATTCGACCACCCCATCCGCGCCCTTCTGCTGCGCCACCAGCGACGTCAACAACTCGATCTGGCTCTGCTGGCTGGCCAACAACTGCTCGATCTGCCGGCTGCGCAGGTCGTCCATCTTTTCGTGCAGCCGCATGATCTCCAGTTCGGCCTTGAGGTTCACCTCGTAATCGTGCCCGGCCGCCAACCGGTCGCGCACCGCCTGGCGGTTCTGCGACATCATGATCACCGGCGCCTGGATCGCCGCCAGCATCGACAGCACCAGGTTGAGGAAAATATACGGATAGGCGTCGAACTGATCGCCCCAGCGGATCAGAACCGCCGAGTTCAGCACGACCCAGGCGACCAATGCCACGCCGAAGCCGATAATGAAGGTCCACGAGCCGCCGAACGCCGCCACCCGATCGGCGATCCGCTCGCCGAATGTCGCGGTGCTGGCCAGTTCACGATTGACGTCGCTCGATACCCTGAGCCGACGCGCCATCTTCTCGATCACCCGGCGGTCGCGGACCGGCAGATCCTCGAACTTCATCGCCAGCAGTTGCTGCGCCAGCGCCTGCATCTCCTCGGCGCTCTCGGCGACACCCTTGCTGCGCCGGATGTTGCGCGGTCCGCTCATTCCGCCATCTCCAACACTTGCCCGTCGTAGCCGGCCTCGACACCGTCCGGCAGATTATCGCGCATCCAGGCCCAGTCCATATCGGTGCCCATATGGGTCAGCACGGTGCGTCGCGGCCGCAACCGCGCGACCCAGCCCAGCACCTTGTCGAGCGGCGCATGGGTCTGGTGCGGCGGTCGCTGAAAGCATCCGACCACCCAGGTCTGCACCCCGGCCAACGCCGTGAACGCCGCCTCGTCGAGCTCGAACACATCCGTCGAATAGCCGAACGCTCCGATCCTGAGGCCAAGCGTCTTGGTAAAGCCGTGATCCTGCTCGAAAATACGCACATCGCCACACGCCGTCGCCACGGTATCGCCGGGCTCAACGACACGCGGCACCAGCACCGGCCGGTAGAACCCCGGCGGTCGCCACGGCCGGAACGCATAGGGAAACCGCGTCGCCAGCTCTTCCAGCGTGGCCGCCGTCGCAAAACTGTCCAACGGCCGGTCGGCGATGCGGTTCAGGAGCCGCACATCGTCGAGCCCGGTGATATGGTCGGCATGCGCGTGGGTGTAAAAAACCGCGTCGATCCGCTTGATCGCGCAGGAAATCAGCTGCTGGCGCAACTCCGGCCCGGTATCCACCAGCAGCGCGCCCCCTGCCCGCTCCACCACGATGCTGCTGCGGTTGCGGCGGTTGCGCGGTTCGGCCGGATCGCACACCCCCCAGTCGCCCCGCCCATCCGCGCCGCCGATCATCGGCACCCCGGCCGAGGCGCCGGTGCCGAGCAGCGTCACCCGCATCAGGCTGCCTTGCGGAACAGCCGGCGGAAATTGGCGGTGGTCAATTCCGCCATCGCCTCAGCGCCCATGTCATGCACTTCGGCCAGCACCGCCGCGGTCTTCGCGACGTAGCCGGGTTCGTTGCGCTTGCCGCGAAACGGCACCGGCGCCAGATACGGCGAATCGGTTTCCACCAGCATCCGATCCGTTGGAACGTCGCGCGCGATGTCCCTGAGTTCATGCGATTTAGGAAAGGTCAGAATGCCCGAGAAGCTGACATAGCCGCCCATCGCCAGCGCCGCCTCGGCCAAGCCGCGCCCTGACGAGAAGCAGTGCAGCAGAAACGCGAATTCTCCGCCCTCCGCACGTTCCTCGGCCAGGATCGCGACGATATCGGCATCGGCGTCCCGCGCATGGATCGCCAGCGGCAGGCCGGCCAGCCGGGCGGCGCGGATATGGGCGCGGAAGCTGGCCTGCTGCAGCTCGCGCGGCGCCTTGTCGTAGAAATAGTCCAGCCCGGACTCGCCGATACCGATCACCTTGGGATACGCGGCTTCGGCGGCGATCGCCTCCGGCGTCGGCACCGGGAGTTCGGCCGCGTTGTGCGGATGTACGCCGACCGTGCACCAGATATTCGTATGCCCCGCCGCAATGCCGCGCACCACATCGGACTCGGTCAACCGCGTGCCGATGGTGACCATCTCGCCGACCCCGGCTTCGGCGGCGCGCGCCAATATACCGTCCAGTTCGGCGCTGGTGAAATAGTCCAGATGGCAGTGAGAATCTATCAACATCAGCCGATTACACCGCTTCATCGATAAACCGAGGGAACACTCCCTGCGGTGCCGGCAGCACCGTTCCGTCCGGCAGCGGGTTGGCCAGTGCCGCCAGGTTACGCGCGTCCGCCGGCACCCCCAACTGGTCCAGCATCTTCGCCATGCTGGCGGGCATGAACGGTTGCAACACGGTGGCCACCCGGCGCAGCAGATCGGCCAGCACCCGCAGCACGCTGCCCATCCGCAGCAGATCGGTCTTTTTCAGCGCCCACGGCGCCTCATGGTCGATATAGGCGTTGCCGGCGCGGATCACCCGCCACACCTCCTCTAGCGCATCGCCGAACGCCTGGCGATCGAGATGGCCGCGCAACAGCCCCGGCAACGCCTCGCTGGCGGCGAGGATGGTGGCATCCTCCTCGGTCGCAGCACCGCGCGGCGGCAGGCGGCCCTCGCAGTTGCGGGCGATCAGGCTGAGGCTGCGTTGTGCCAGATTGCCGAGGTCGTTGGCCAACTCGACGTTCATCCGGCTGATCAGCGCCCGCCGGCTGAAATCGCCGTCATTGCCGAACGGCACTTCGCGCAGCAGGAAGTAACGCACTGCATCGAGGCCGTATTTTTCCACCATTTCAGCGGGTTTGATCACGTTGCCGAGCGACTTGCTCATCTTCTCGCCCTCGATCAGCCACCATCCATGCGCGAACACCCGCTTCGGCGGCGGCAGTTCGGCGGCCAGCAGGAAGGCCGGCCAGAACACCGCATGGAAGCGCAGGATATCCTTCCCGACCATGTGCAGATCGGCCGGCCAGAACCGCCATTTTTCAGCATTTTCATCGGGAAAGCCGGCAGCCGTCATGTAATTGGTGAGCGCGTCCAGCCACACGTACATCACATGCGCATCGTCGCCGGGCACCTGGATTCCCCAGGAGAAACTGGTGCGACTGATCGACAGATCCTTCAATCCGCCCTTGACGAAGCCCAGCACCTCGTTGCGCCTTGTGTTCGGGGCGATGAAATCCGGATGCTCGTCGTAGAATCGCAGCAGCCGGTCCTGCCAGGCAGACAGTCGGAAGAAATAGCTGGGCTCCACCACCCACTCCACCGGCGCCCCGGTTGGCGCCAGTTTTTCCCCGTTTGGACCGGTTTTCAACTCGGATTCGTCGTAAAAAGCCTCATCCCGGACCGCGTACCAGCCCTCATAGCCGCCCAGATAGATCTCGCCGCGCGCCTCCAGCCGCCGCCACAACTCCTGGCAGGCGGCAACATGCCGCGCCTCGGTGGTGCGGATGAAATCGTCGTTGCTGATGCCCATTGCCGCGGTCATCTCGCGGAAATGCACGCTGACCCGGTCGGTGAATTCCTGCGGCGCGATACCGGCATCGGCGGCCGCCTTCTCCACCTTCTGGCCGTGCTCGTCGGTGCCGGTCAGGAACATCACCTCGAACCCGTCCAGCCGCTTCCAGCGCGCCATCACGTCGCAGGCGATCGTGGTGTAGGCGTGGCCGATATGCGGCTGGTCGTTCACGTAGTAGATCGGTGTGGTGATGTAATAGGTCGGTTTCATTGGAGATTCAGTCATCCTGGGACAGCATGAGCAGCCCGGTCACGATGGCCTGGCGCTTGTCGAGATAGGCGCCCTCGGTCTCATCCTGGAGCCGCACTAGCGCGTGCCACACCGCGACCCATGCATCAAGGGGGCGGGCGCCAAGCAGGCGAAGCTGGTCCGGGTCGGCCCGGCCGCGCCCGGCGTCGCGCACCGCGGTGGCGACGCCGGCGGACAGCAATTCCATGAAGGTGGCAAACGGCTCGTCCTCGCGCCCCAGCGCATCTGCCACCGCATGCGCCCGCGCCACGTCGACGCGCGGCAGTTCGGCCATCACCTGGTCGACCAGCGCCGCCGCCCCTCCCCCGCTTTCGGCCAGCCGCAACGCCCGACCCGGGGAGCCGTCAGACAGCGCCGCCAGCCGGGCGCGGGTGGCGGCGTCGGCTTCCGGCAGATAGCTTTCGAGCAGCCCGGCCACGGTCTGCTCCGGCAGCGGCGACAGCGGCAGGCGGCGGCAGCGGCTGCGGATGGTCGGCAGCAGGCGGCCGGCGGCGCTGCAGGCCAGCAGCAGCATGGCACGCGGCGGCGGCTCCTCCAGCACCTTCAGTAACGCGTTCTCGGCGTTGGAATTCAAGGTTTCCGCGCCATCCACCACCACCACCCGCCAGCCGCCCTCGGCCGCGGTGCGATGCAGGAAGCCGGCGATCCGGCGGACATCGTCGACCACGATCTCGCTGCGGATCTTCTTGCGCTTCGGGTCCCACTCCCGCTCGATGGTCAGCAGATCGGCGTGGCTGCCCGTCGCGACGCGGCGGAACACCGGGTGCTCGGCCGGCAGCGCCAGCGAATTGCCCTCCGGAACGCCGGCAAACAACCGCCGCGCGAAGCGATAGGCCAGCGTCGCCTTGCCGATACCCGGCGGGCCGGTCAGCAGCCAGGCATGATGCAGCCGCCCGGTGCGCATGCCCTCGACCAGCAGCGCCTCGACCGCCTCATGCCCCTCCAGCCGTGGGTTGGCGCGTGGCGCCGGCGCGGTCATAGCGGCCCGAAGCGGTCGCTCACCGCCTGCCAGATCGCCGCCGCCACGCCATCCTCGTCGGACTCGGCATCGATCAGCACGCAGCGTTGCGGGTCGCCTGCGGCAATGGCGCGGAAGCCGTCGCGGATGCGGCCGAAGAACGCATCGCCGAGGCTCTCATAGCGGTCCGCCGTGGCGCCGCGACTGCGCAGCCGGGCCAGCGAGGTCGGCACGCCGACATCCAGCACCAGCGTCAGATCGGGTTGCAGCCCCAGCAGTCCGGTCAGCGTGGCAATCGTCGCCCGGTCGGCACCCTGGCCGTAGCCCTGATAGGCCATGGTGGAATCGGCGAAGCGGTCGCACACCACCCACATCCCGGCCGCCAGCGCCGGACGGATCGCCCGCTCGACATGCTCGGCCCGGGCGGCAAAATGCAGTAGCGTCTCGGCTGGCGGCGACCAGGCGATCTTGCCGCCCAACAGCAGGCCGCGCAGCACCTCGGCGCCCGGCGCGCCGCCGGGTTCGCGGGTGCGCAGCACCGGACGGCCGGTGGCCGCCAGGGCATCAGCCAGGCGGTTCGCCTGGGTGGATTTGCCGGCCCCTTCGCCGCCTTCCAGGGTGATGAACGGGGTCATAACCAGGCAAGCAAGGTGTTCTTTTTTGAAAAAAAGAACCAAAAAACTTTTATCCGCCTTGCAACAGCGGAGGGGCGGAGACTCCGTACACTCCAATGGATGAAGTTTTTTTGTTTCTTTGTTTTCAAACAAAGAAAACTTGTCTGCCCCTTCACCGCTTCGTCACGTAATGTTCCAGCACCGCCACCGCGCGCCCGGCCAGCCCCATGCGCGGCACGTCGGCGCCGGCCAGCAGCGGCACGTCCAGTTGCGGCACGCCGGGGCCGGAGACCGCCAGCCGCCCCAGTGACGTGCCGCGCACCACCGGCGCCTTGATCGGGCTGTCATAGGCCACTTCCACGCGGGCCTTGTCGCGCCAGCCGCGCGGCATGGTCACCACCACGTCCCGCCCGCCGACCAGCGGCACGGTCGGGTTGGTGCCCAGCCAGACCGGCGCGTTCTCCACCGTGTCGCCGGCCAGGAACAGCGTCACATCCTCGAACTCGCGGAACCCCCATTCCAGCAGCCGCTCGCCCTCCTCGGCGCGCTGGCGCATCGTGCTCATGCCGTTCAGCACCATCACGATCCGCCGGCCGTTGCGCTCGGCGCTGCCCACCAGGCCATAACCGCCGGCATCGGTATGGCCGGTCTTCATGCCGTCGGCGGTGCCCTTCTGCACCAGTGGATTGCGGTTTTGTTGCTCTATATTATTGTATTTGAAGGTTTTTTCCGAGTCGTATTTGTAGTATTTGGGGAAATCGCGGACCAGCCGGCTGGCCACGGTGGCGATGTCGCGCACGCTCATCACGTGGCCGGCGTCGGGCCAGCCGGTGCAGTTGACGAAATGCGAGTGCTTCAGGCCGAGGACCGTGGCCTCCTTGTTCATCAGGTCGACGAACTGGCCCTCGGAGCCGGCGATCCCTTCGGCCAGCACGATGCAAGCATCATTGCCGGAATCGACGATCATGCCGCGGATCAGGTCCTCCACCTTCACCATGGTATCCACCCGAACGAACATCTTCGAGCCGCCCATCCGCCAGGCCTTCTCGCTGACCGGCAGCTCCTGGTCCAGCTTCAGCCGCCCGGCCTTCAGCCGGCCATAGACGATATAGGCGGTCATCAGCTTGGTCATCGAGGACGGCGTCATCGCCACGTCGGCGTCCTTGTCGAGCAGGGTGGCGCCGGTGTTGTAATCCAGAATGACGGCGTAGCGGGCGACGGTGTCCATCGGGCCGATCGGGGTCTGCGCCGGCGGACCGTTTTCGACCGGCGCGGCGGCCGGCTTGGCCGGGTGGCGCGCCGGTGCCGGATGCGGGGCAGCGCGCGGGGCGGCGCGCGCGGTCAGCACCCCGGGAACCATCGACGCCGGAAGTGTGGCGGCGGTCAGCAGCAGCGCGCGGCGGTTCAGCATCAGGCACTCCTCTCCACGTCTGGTCTCCTCAACGCCGGCCGGGCCGGCTAGTCGACCACCCGGTATTCCACCACCCGGCTATTCCACCACGATGCGCGCGCCGGCGGCGCCTGCCTGCAACGCCCGGTGCAGCGCCGCCTCGGCCTGCGGCAGCGTGGTGAACGGGCCGAGCCGCACCATATAGGCCTCGTCGCGCGGCGCATAATAACTCGTGGTAACCCGTGGGCCGAGCCGCACGAAGCGGCCGGCCATCACCGCCGCGGCCTGGGCATTGCCGAAATCGGCCAGATCGACGGCCAGCACGCCGGGGTTCGCCACGCCCTGGCTGATCACTTCCGGCATCCGCCGCGGTACCTGCACCGGGGCGGCGGCCATCGACGCCACCATATGCGGGCCGACGGCGGCGCTGCGCCCGGCCATGCTGGCCGCCCCTGGCGGCGCTGCCAGCGCCTGCGCCTGCACGCTGCCGGTCTGCGCGGTGGCCACCTTGAGCGGTGGCGGCGCCGCACCCGGCAGATCGGCCAGCACGGCGCGGCTTTCCTCGGCCAGCAGTTGGACGCGGACCCGGAACGCCGCCGGGTTGGCGGCGGCCAGCAATTGCGCGGTGCGGCGGGTCACCTCCACCAGCCGAGCCGGATCGGCCGGGCCACGATCGTTGATCCGCACCACCACGCTGCGGCCGTTTTCCAGATTGGTGATCCGGGCGATCGCCGGCAGTTGCAGGGTGCGGTCGCCGGCGGCAAGCGCGGTCTGGTCGAACGCCTCGCCATCGGCGGTGAGCCCGCGCCCACGGGTGGCGACGGTGGCAATGCCGGTCTCGTCATGGTCAAACGATTCGCGCGGATAGCGCCAGACGCCGCCGGTCTGGTACGGCGCGCCGAGTTGGTAATGCAGGCCGGCTGAGGGTGTGCGCTGGAACAGCCCGCAGTTCGACAGCGCCAGCAGCGACGCCAGCAGCAGCGCCGGCCGGATCATATGGTCACCGCGTCCCCGATCAGCCCGACCGAGATGCAGTAGAAATCCGACGGATTATAGCGGCGGATCGCCAGGAAATTCGGGTGATAGGCCAGGAATGCCTCGCTGCCGGCCCCACCGGGCAGCAGCACCGCGGCCTGGGTGGTCGGCGCCAGCCGGCCGGCGGGGCGCACGCCGAGTGCCGCCCATTCGCTGAGCGGCCGCCGATGGTCCCGCCCCGCCAGCGCCGGATTGAAGTTGCCCGGCAGGGTGACCGGCTCGCCCCAGGGCAGTGCGCCGGACCAGCCGGATTTCGCCAGGTAGTTGGCCACCGAGGCGAAGATGTCGCCGAGATTGTCCCACAGGTCGCGCTTGCCGTCGCCGTCCCAGTCCACCGCGAATTTGAGGAACGAATCCGGCATGAACTGCGGCTGGCCCATCGCGCCGGCATAGCTGCCGATCATCCGCGCCGGCGGAATGTCGCCGCTGTCGAGGATTTTCAGCGCGTCCATCAGTTCCGAGCGGAAGAACTTCGCCCGCCGGCCTTCCCAGGCCAGGGTGGTCAGCGCCTCGACCACGTTGAAGCTGCCGCTGGAGGCGCCGTAATTCGATTCCAGGCCCCAGATGCCCATGATGACGCCGGGCGCCACATGGTAGCGGGCGCTGATCTGGCCCAGCAGCACCCGGTGACGGGCATACATCGCGCGGCCGTTCTTGATCCGCAGCGGGGAGACGATGCGGCTGCGATACTCCGCCCAGGTCATGGTGAATTCGGGCTGCCGCCGGTCGAGCTGGATGACGCGGGTGTTGACGCCGACGCCGGCGAAGGCGCGATCCAGCGTCGCGGCACGCAGGCCGGCGCGCCTGGCCTCGGCCTTCACCCCGGCCACGTAACTGGCGAAGCTGGCCTTTTCCGCCGCGGTGGCGGGTGGCGGTGGCGGCGTGGGTGTGGCGGCCAGGGCCGGCAGCGGGGCCAGCGTGGCGGCGGGGGCGGCGGCGAGCAGGGTTCTGCGGGTGAGCATGGCGCTGTCCTGCCACGAATGCGTCGAGCCGGGCAATCGCCGCCTGCATCGCGCAACATTGGCACCCCGGCGGATTTGCGCGAAACTCGCCGGGCCGAAGGAGAACCGCCATGTCCGTCACCCGCACCCTGTCGTCCTACAGCGCCGGCATCACGCTGCAGGCGTTGCCCACCGAGGTGGTGCAGCGGGCGCGGTTCCTGGTGCTCGACCTGGTCGGCAACATCGTTCGCGCCCGCCACGACGCCGAGAGCACCCCTGCCCTGCTGGCCGGCGCCCGGGCGCTGGGCATGGCGGGCGGCCGCTTCGGGGTGTTCGGCGATGCCGCCGGCTACAGCCCGCTCGGTGCCGCGCTGCTGAACGGCGCGCTGGGTCATTCGCTGGATTTCGACGACACCCATGCCGCCGGCTCGCTGCATCCGGGCGCCCCGGTGATCCCGGCGGCGATCGCGGCCGGCGAAATGGTCGGCGCCTCGGGGGCGGACGTGCTGGCGGCGATTGTCGCCGGCTACGAGGTCACCTGTCGGATCGCGCTGGCGCTGCCGGCCGGCGAGCATTACGCCCGCGGCTTCCACCCCACCGCGACCTGCGGCGCGTTCGGCGCGGCGGCGGCGGCCGGGCGGGTGTTCGGCATGGACGAGGAGCAGATCGCCTCGGCGCTCGGCATCGCCCTCAGCCAGGCGGCCGGGAGCCTGCAGTTCCTCGCCAACGGCGCCTGGACCAAGCGGTTCCAGGTCGGCTGGGCGGCGCTGAACGGGCTGGCGGCGGCGACCATGGCGCGTGAGGGCTTCAAGGGGGCCGAGGACGCGCTGGAGGGCAAGGCGGGGTTCATGCACGCCTATGCGCCGAGCCCGACGCCGGAGCGGGCGCTGCTCGATCTCGGCACCGCCTATGAACTGATGCGGACAGCAGTAAAGCCGTACCCATCCTGCCGCTACGGCCATGCCGGTATCGACGCGATGCTGGCGCTGCGGGCCGAACATGCGCTGCGGCCGGAGGAAGTGGAGAGCGTGACCTATGGCACCTCCGCCTCTGGCATGATTCTGGTCGGCGAACCGGCGGAGAAACGCGCCAACCCGCAGAACGTGGTCGACGGCCAGTTCAGCGGGCCGTTCGTGCTGGCCTCGGCGCTGGCCACCGGGGCGATGGGCTGGGACAGCTATGGCAGCCTGTTCGACCCCACCATCCGCGCGCTGCTGCCGAAGATTCGGGTGGCCAATGACGCCGATGTGCAGGCGCAGTTCCCGGCCAACATGTCCGGCAAGGTGACGGTGCGGGCGCGCGGCCAGGTGTTCGAGATGCTGGTGGTGGTGCCGAAGGGCGAGCCGGACAACTTCCTCAGCGAAGCCGAGTTGCGCGCCAAGTTCGCCGGACTGACCGACCGGGTGCTGGGCGCCGAGCATGCGGCGAAGTTGGCCGACGCGGTACTGGCGATCGACAGCACTGCCGACATGAGCAGCCTGATCCGGCTGGCCACGCCGCCTGACGCGGTACGGCTGGCAGGCGAGTAGCGAGGTCCAGGGGCATGGACCCGCTTATACAGAGTAAGCGGCGCGGCGCCTGCACGTCGGTTTTTAGTTGACGCGCGGACGTGGCAGG
>JBEPTZ010000025.1:0-43278 GCA_041691815.1 Rhodospirillales bacterium
TGCCCGCGGTCAGCGAACCGCCGCCCTGGCTGATCCCGCTCGCCGCACTCAGGTCCAGCGTCGCCGCCGAAACCACCCCGTTCAGCGCCAGCGTCCCCACTGTCGTCGTCAGCGTCACGTTGCCAGGACTCGAAATCGTCCCGCTCACCGTCAACGCCGTGCCGCCGGCACTGTCGCTCAGCGCCACATTCGCGGCACTCAGCGACCCGGTCACGTCCAGCGCCACGCTGTCCGCCAGCCGGAAGTCGCCGCCACCGATCGTGAACACCCCGAGTGCGGGAATCACGTTCCCCGCCTGCTCCATGGAAATCCCGAACGCATTCCCTTCCAGGCTGCCAACGCTCAGCGTGCCGGCCGATTGCAGCACCGTCCCTGTGGTATGCAATTCCAGCACTGCGGTCGTCGTCGCGTTGCCGATGATATCGATCGCCGCCGCCTGGGTTCCGCCGCCGCCGGCAGCGCCCCCGAGGCTGATCCTCGCGGCGGTGATCTGCGACAGATCGCCCGCCGCGATCCCGCTCGCCGCACCACCCAGCGTCACCACCGTCGTCCCGCTCAACGGGATCAGCGACACCACGCCGCCACCGGTATTCAGCAATCCGCCAGCCGCGAACCCGAATCCATCCGTGCTCAGCGCGATCGTCCCGCCGCTATCCACCGCCACCACGCCACCCACCGACAACGAAACGCTATCGGTCAGCAGGAACGAACCGCCGGTCACCGTGAAACCGCCCAGTGCCCCGATCGCGTTCGCGGCCCCCAGCGTCACACTGCCGGCCACGCCGCCGCTGCTCTGCAACACCGCGGCACTCAGCTTGCCGCCGGCCTGGATGATCGCGCCGGCCGAACTCAGGTCCAGCGTTCCCGCGCCGGCATCGACGGTGCCGGACAGCCCCAGAGTCCCGGCCGTCGCCGCCAGCGCAACCAGGCTGCTACCGGTCACCGAACCGGCCACCGTCAACGCGGCGCCGGCGGCGGAATCGGTCAATACCACGCTATCGGCGCTCACCGGCCCGGTGACCAGCAGCGCCACCGCATCACGCAGCGCGAAGCCACCGCCGCTCACCGCGAAACCGCCCAGCGTGCCGATGCTATTGGCGGCACTGCCCAGCACCACCGCGCCGGTCACCCCGAGGCTGCTCAGCAGCGTATCCGCGGTAAGCGTCCCGCCGGTCTGGCTGATCCCGGCGCCCGAATTGAGGTCCAGCGTCGCCGCCGAAACCACCCCGCTCAGCGCCAGCGCCCCGGTCGTGGTCAGCGCCACCGTCCCGGTGCCGGCAACCGACCCGCTCACCGTCAGGCCCACACCGGAAGCGGTATTCGTCAGCGCCACGTTCGCCGCACTCAGCGAGCCGGTCACATTCAGCGCCACGCTGTCGGCCAGCCGGAAATCGCCGCCACCGATGGTGAACACCCCGAGTGCGGGAATCACGTTCCCCGCCTGCTCGAGCGAAACCCCGAACGCATTCCCCGCCAGGCTGCCGACGCTCAGCGTCCCGCCCGACTGGGTGATGCCGCCGGTGCTGTGCAGTTCCAGCATCGCCGTCGTCGTCACATTGCCGGAGATGTCGATGCTGCCGGCCTGGGTCCCGCCGCCGCCGGCCAGGCCGCCGAGGCTGACCGTCCCCGCGGTGATGTTCGCGAAGTCACCCGTGGTCGCCGGGTTGAGCGCCAACAGCGCGCCACCGGTCAACGGGATCAGCGACACCACGCCGGTCGCCCCGGCGTCCAGCGATCCGCCGACCGCGAAGGCGAAACTGTCGGAGCGCAACGCGATCGCCCGGCCATCATCCACCTTGACCGTGCCGCCGACCGACAGCGGGCTGCCGTCGGTCAGTGCGAACGACCCGGCGGTCACGGTAAACCCGTCCAGCGACGCCACGGCGTTCGTCGTGCTGTCCAGCACCACATCGCCGGTCACCCCGAAGGCGGTGGTCAGGCTGCCGGTGACGATCGAGCCGCCGGACTGGCTCACCCCACCCACCGCATTCAGCGAAACGATCCCCGCCGCGGCATTCAGCACCCCCGACAGCGCCAAGCCCCCGGCCGTCGTCACCAGGCCGATACGCGCCGCCGTGATGGTCCCGGTCACCGAGAGCCCGGTCGCATCGAACAGCACGAAGTCTCCCGCGGCGCTGAAATCGCCCAGCGTCGCCACCTGGTTCACCGCGCCACCAAGATAGATGGTGCCCGACGCGCTGCCGCCGCTGAGTGTCCCCGCGGTCAGCGCGCCACTGCCGGTAACCCCCGTCGCCCCGTTCAACACCACCGCGGTGGTGCCCGACAGCGCGCCGGCCAGCGCAATTGCGCCCGTGGTGGCGGTGATGCTCGCGGTGCCGCTGGCATCCACGGTCCCGGTGATATCCACCGTCGGGGCCGACAACGTCAGATTGGCGCCGCCCACCACGCCCGAGACCACCAGCCCCGTCGCGTCGTCCAGCACCAGATCGGTCTTGACGGTGAAATTGCCCAGCGTCGTCACCTGGCTGGTGCCGGTCAGGCTCACGCCCCCCGCCGAACTGCCGCCGCTCAACGTGCCGGCGAGCAGCGTGCCCTCCGAGGTGATCCCCGCCGCCCCGTTCAGCACCACCGCCGTCGTGCCGGAGACCGTTCCGGCGGCGGCAATATCGATCGTCCCCGGCATCGCCGTAAGGCTCGCCGTGCCGCTCGCCGCCACCGTCCCGGTCACGTTCAGCGTCGTCCCCGACAGCGTCACATCGACGCCGCTGACCGCCCCGCTCACCGCCAGCCCGATGCTGTCGGCCAGCGTGAAGCCGCCGCCGGTCACCGCGAAGGTGCCGAGTGTGCCGATCGCGTTGGCAGTACTGCCCAACGCCACATCGCCGCTCACCCCGAGGCTGCTCAGCAGCACCCCCGCCGTCAGCGTCCCGCCGCTCTGGATGATGCCGCCGCCGGAATTCAGGTCCAGCGTCCCGCTCCCGGCATCCACCACCCCGCTCAGCGCCAGCGCCCCGGTCGTGTTCAACGCCACCGTGCCGGTGCCGACAACCGAGCCGCTCACCGTCAGCGCGCTGTCCGTCAGCACCACGTTCACCGCACTCAGCGAGCCGGTCACATCCAGCGCCACGCTGTCCGCCAGCCGGAAATCGCCGCCACTGATGGTGAACGCCCCGAGTGCCGGAATCACGTTCCCCGCCTGCTCGATCGAGATCCCCGACGCATTCCCCGCCAGCCCGCCGACGTTCAGCGTCCCGCCCGACTGCACGATGGTCCCGACGCTGTGCAGTTCCAGCAGCGCCGTCGTCGTCACGTCGCCGGTGATGGCGATGCTCGCCGCCTGTGTCCCGCCGCCGCCGGCAATGCCGCCGAGGCTGATCGTCCCGGCTGTGATGTTGGCGAAGTCCGTCGTCGTCGCCGGGTCCAGAGTCAGCGCCGTCCCACCGCTCAGCGGAATCAGCGACACCACGCCGGTCGCCCCGGCATCCAGCGATCCGCCAACCGCGAAGCTCAACGCATCGGCGGTCAACGCGATCGCCCGGCCGTCATCCACCTTCACCGCGCCGCCCACCGAAAGCGGGCTGCCATCGGTCAGCGCGAACGATCCGGTCGTCACGGCAAACCCGCCCAGCGTGCCGATCGCGTTCGCCGCACTGCCCAGCACCACATCGCCGCCCGCCCCGGCAGTGCTCTGCAACACCCCGGCCAGCAGCGCCCCGCCGCTCTGGCTGATCCCGCCGCCAGCGCTGAGATCAATCGTGCCGACCCCGGCATCCAGCGTCCCCGACAACCCCAGCGTCCCCACACTGGTCGACAGCGTGATGTTGGCGCCGTTCACCGGCCCGGTCACCGACAGCGCCTGGCTGTTCGCCACCGTCACATCGGACTCCGCCGACAACGAACCGATGCTGGTGATCAGGTTCGCCCCGGTCAGGCTCACGCTGCTCCGCGCACTCCCGCCGCTCAGCACGCCCGCCACCACCACGCCCTCGCCGGTCAGCGCGTCCTGCGCCTGCAGCACCACCGCGCCGGTGCCCGACACCGTGCCGGTCGAGGTGATGTCGATCGCCCCCAGCGTCGATGTCAGGCTCGCCGTGCCGGTGGCCAGCACCGTGCCGCTGACGATCATCGAGGTCCCGCCGACCACGCTCACCAGCGTCACGTTCGGCGCCGTGACGGTGCCGGTCACGTTCAGCACGGCAGCGTCATCCAGCTCGAAATCCAGCTTGGTGGAGAAGTCGCCCAGCGCGCCGATATTGTTCGCAGTGGTGCTCGCCCCGGTCAGGCTGGCGCCGCCCGCCGTACTGCCGCCGCTCAGCGTGCCGCCGGCCAGCACGCCGGTCTCGGTGATCCCCGCCGCCCCGTTCAGCACCACCGCCGTCGTGCCGGAAACCGTCCCGGTCGAGGCGATATCGATCGTCCCCGGCGTCGCCGTAAGGCTCGCCGTGCCGCTCGCCGCCACCGTCCCGGTCACGTTCAGCGTCGTCCCCGACAGCGTCACATCGACGCCGCTGACCGCCCCGCTCACCGCCAGCCCGATGCTGTCGGCCAGCGTGAAGCCGCCGCCGGTCACCGCGAAGGTGCCGAGTGTGCCGATCGCGTTGGCAGTACTGCCCAACGCCACATCGCCGCTCACCCCGAGGCTGCTCAGCAGCACCCCCGCCGTCAGCGTCCCGCCGCTCTGGATGATGCCGCCGCCGGAATTCAGGTCCAGCGTCCCGCTCCCGGCATCCACCACCCCGCTCAGCGCCAGCGCCCCGGTCGTGTTCAACGCCACCGTGCCGGTGCCGACAACCGAGCCGCTCACCGTCAGCGCGCTGTCCGTCAGCACCACGTTCACCGCACTCAGCGAGCCGGTCACATCCAGCGCCACGCTGTCCGCCAGCCGGAAATCGCCGCCACTGATGGTGAACGCCCCGAGTGCCGGAATCACGTTCCCCGCCTGCTCGATCGAGATCCCCGACGCATTCCCCGCCAGCCCGCCGACGTTCAGCGTCCCGCCCGACTGCACGATGGTCCCGACGCTGTGCAGTTCCAGCAGCGCCGTCGTCGTCACGTCGCCGGTGATGGCGATGCTCGCCGCCTGTGTCCCGCCGCCGCCGGCAATGCCGCCGAGGCTGATCGTCCCGGCTGTGATGTTGGCGAAGTCCGTCGTCGTCGCCGGGTCCAGAGTCAGCGCCGTCCCACCGCTCAGCGGAATCAGCGACACCACGCCGGTCGCCCCGGCATCCAGCGATCCGCCAACCGCGAAGCTCAACGCATCGGCGGTCAACGCGATCGCCCGGCCGTCATCCACCTTCACCGCGCCGCCCACCGAAAGCGGGCTGCCATCGGTCAGCGCGAACGATCCGGTCGTCACGGCAAACCCGCCCAGCGTGCCGATCGCGTTCGCCGCACTGCCCAGCACCACATCGCCGCCCGCCCCGGCAGTGCTCTGCAACACCCCGGCCAGCAGCGCCCCGCCGCTCTGGCTGATCCCGCCGCCAGCGCTGAGATCAATCGTGCCGACCCCGGCATCCAGCGTCCCCGACAACCCCAGCGTCCCCACACTGGTCGACAGCGTGATGTTGGCGCCGTTCACCGGCCCGGTCACCGACAGCGCCTGGCTGTTCGCCACCGTCACATCGGACTCCGCCGACAACGAACCGATGCTGGTGATCAGGTTCGCCCCGGTCAGGCTCACGCTGCTCCGCGCACTCCCGCCGCTCAGCACGCCCGCCACCACCACGCCCTCGCCGGTCAGCGCGTCCTGCGCCTGCAGCACCACCGCGCCGGTGCCCGACACCGTGCCGGTCGAGGTGATGTCGATCGCCCCCAGCGTCGATGTCAGGCTCGCCGTGCCGGTGGCCCGCACCGCGCCGCTGACGATCAGCGAGGTCTCGCCGACCACGCTCACCAGCGTCACGTTCGGCGCCGCGACGGTGCCGGTCACATGCAGCACAGTCGCATCATCCAGCACGAAATCCAGCTTGGTGCTGAAATCGCCCAGCGCGCCGATATTGTTCGCCGTGGTCGCCGCCCCGGTCAGGCTGGCGCCACCCAGCGTGCTGCTACCGCTCAGCGTGCCGCCGGACAGCACGCCGGTATCGGTGATCCCGGTCGCCCCGTTCAGCACCACCGCAGTGCTGCCGGAAACCGTCCCGGTGGCGGTGATATCAATCGCCCCCAGCGTCGTCGTGAGACTCACCGTTCCGCTGGCACCCACCGTCCCGGTGACGCTCAGCGCCGTCCCGGCCGCCGTGCTCGACAGCACGATATCCGTCCCGCTCACCGCGCCCGACACCAACAGCACCGTACTGTCGGTGAGCGCCAACGTCCCGGCGGTCACCGTGAACGTGCCCAGCGTGCCGATCGCGTTGGCGCCCGACGCACTCAGCTGTGCGTCGCCGTTCACCGTGCCGATCAGCGTCGCGGCGACCACCGAGCCGGCGCTGGTCTCCACCACGCCGCCGGGGGTCAACAGGTTCACCGTGCCGCCGACCGTCGAGACCGCGGCATTGATGGTGATTCCGCCACTGGCGGCACCCAACGCGATGGTGCCGGCGCCGGTGCTGGTCACCGGCGCATCGATGACAAGCTTCGCGCCCGGCAATCCAGCCGACGGCCCCGCCCCGCCAACCGGCGTATAGGTCGCACCGGCCGACAGGATGATGCCCGACCCGCCGGTCAGCGCCGCGCCGATGGTGATGTCGCCGTTTGCCAGCATGGCGAGCCCGGCAACTTGCGCCTTGTTGCCGAGGAAGTCCTTGCCGGTCAGGTTCATCGCCCCGGTCATGTTGATCGAGCCGGTCGCCTGCAGCGTCACATTGCCCGACAGCTTGTTGATCTGGGTATAGTCCAGCGTGGTGGTCGCGTTCGGCGCGTCATACGGGTTGCTCATCACACTGCCGGGCGCAGTGCCGTCCTTGACGATCAGGATGTCGTTCGGGTCCAGCAGCACCGAGCCGGCCGCCCCCATCGGCGCCAGCACGTTCACCGAGCCTTGCAGCACCAGGTAATCGCCGGAGACCTCCACCGCGCCGCCATTGCCGCCGGCCGTCCCGCCGCTGGCGCTGATCTCGCCGCCGTAGATCGTCGCCCCACCCTGGCTCAGCACGGTGACGATGCCGCCATTGCCGTTCGCCGTGGCATCGGCGGCCAGCGTGGCGCCGCTGGCGATGGTCACATGCTTCGCGGTCGGCGCACTCACCGACGGCCCGCCTTTGGCCCGCGCCAGCGTGGTGCCCACCGCCACCACACCGCCGCCGGCCCGCCCGGAGGCATCCACCCTGGCGCCGGCCGCCAGCGTCACCGCATGGCCCGGCGCGTTGACCTCGATCTGCCCGCCGGTAGCGCCGGCCGCATCGCCGGTTGCCGTCACCACGCCGCGCAGGATCACGTCGCCGCCGGTGCCGCCGATCACGATCCGACCGGGCGTGCCATTCCTGGTTGCCGCCGACAGCGTGCCGCCGGCATCCACCAGCGTGGTCACCAGCCCGTCCACCGCCTTCGCGGTCAGCACGATGCTGCCGCCATCGGCCAGGATGGTGCCGGTATTGGTCACCAGTGCGGTGGCCGGCTTGCCGTCCGGCCCCACCGGCACCGTGGTCACCTGCTTGCTGACATCGATCGACAGCAGCCCGTCGCCATACAGATCGACGGTGTGCGCCGCCGCCCCGGCCAGCACCACCCGGCCCAACTGGGCGCGGATCACCCCGGAATTGGCCACCTGCGGCGCCACCAGGGCGGCCAGCCCGGTCTGCCCGACGGTGATGGTGCCGTGGTTCGCCACCCCTGCCCCGGCCCGCGCCGGCTGGTCGAACACCAGCCGCCCGGCCCTGGCATTGGCCTCGCTGATCCCCGGCGCCGAGGCGATCAGGCTCTGCACGTTGACCTGGGCGCCCTGGGTGAAGGTCACCCCGGACTGGTTGGTGATCACCACCTGGCCGTTGGAGTTGAGCCTTCCTGCGATCACCGACGGGTCCGGCCCCACCACCCGATTGATGGTCAGCGCCTGCGGCCCCGGGGTATGGATCGCCACCGTCGCCTGGCTGCCGATGCTGAAGCTCTGCCAGTTGATCCCGGCCTGCCCGCTGGCCTGGTTCACATTGAGCGTGTTGCCGCTGCTGGCAATGCCGGCGGTGCCGGAGAACACATGCCCGCCGGTCGGCAACTGGCCGGCTGGCAACTGAATCGCCGCCGGCATGCCCTGCGCCGCCGCCACGCCGGGCAGCCCCAGCAGCGCCAACGCCACCGCCTGCAACGCCGAACTGCGCAGCAACGCGATGCGGCACGGCGCGGCATCGCCCCGATCAGGCTGGATGTCACACACCTGGCGATCCTGCGTTGCTTCGAGCATATCCGAATTCCCTTCGTGGTCCGCCCGACTCAACCGGGCGAGGCCGCATTCCGTCTCCAGCCTGCCGCGATCAGAACCGCGTCAGCACCCGCCAGTAGAACGCCTTTTCGCGCAACGCCGACACGTTGGCCGCCACCCCCTGCGGCCGGCGGACCATCCGCGAGACGCCCTCCAGGTCGACCTCGGTGGCCTTGGTCAGCGACAGCCGCACCCCGCCCCCGGCCGAGGCGAGCCGATGGTTGGCGTCCTGCTTCTGGCTCTCCCAGCTCTCGCCCCAGTCGTAGAACGCATAGAACTGGGTGCCGACATCCAGCGCGTGGCCGAGCAGCGTGCCGGCGAAGCCGGTGTTGTATTGCAGCTCAAGCGCCGCGCTGACCGCCGAATCGCCGGTCACCTGGCCGGAATAATAGCCCCGGTTCCAGCGCGCCCCGCCGAGGTAGAACTTCTCCGCGGTCGGCAGCACGTCCGGGCTCCACTGCCCGGCCAGCGTGCCCTGCAGCGCAATCGATGACCTGGTGCCGAAGGTCAGCAGCGTCTGGGTGCGGGTCAGTTCCAGGCCCAGCTTGGTGAAGCCGATATTCTCGCCGACCCTTCCCGCCAGGGTGTCGCCGTTATGCGAGGCGCCGAGGATGCCCAGGCCCTGCGACAGCCGCACGCTGACCGAGTTCACCGCCGAGCGGTCGCCGCCCAGCCACAGATCCTGCAGCGCATAATCGGCACCCAGCCGCAGCACGCGCAGATTGTCCCGGCTGGTCAGCAATTGCGGCGAGCCGGTATGGATGTTGGATTCCAGCAGGTCGAAATAGCCGGAAACGTTCAATGTCTGCTGCCGCGCCCGGATCACCGGATAGCTGAGGCTGATCCCGGCGGTCTGCGTCACCCCGTGATACTGGGTGGAGCGCAGCGCGCCGGAGGGATCGGACTCGCCCATGCCGGCATAGATCCGCAGCTTCAGGCCGGAGCCGCCGAGGAACACCTCGGTGGCCGCCTGGCCGAAATTCTGCGAATTCGGGAAGGCGTGGAACAGCGAGATTTCGGTCTTCTCGCCGTACTGGGTGAAGCTGTTGAGGCTGAACAGCGCCAGCGCCTGTTCCGGCCCGGTGAACGTCGAGCCGCGGTTATCGGCGGTCAGCAGGCCGGAGAACGCGGCGCGGCTGACCTGCGCCACCAGGGTCAGCGCCCCCGGCTCATCGGTCGAGGGCTGCAGCACGGCGCGCAGCGAAATGCCCGGCACGTCCTGCGCCAGCAGCAGCCAGCGCTCCAGGCTGGCGGTGTCGATCGGCCGCAGATCCTTCAGATGATTGAGAAATCGCAGCACCTGAACACCGGCCGGGCCGATATTGCCGTCCAGCTTCACCTCGGCGATCCGCCCCTCGGTCACCACCAGCCGCAGCGCGCCGCTGGCCTGGTCATAGCTGGCGTTGACCGTGGTCAGCAGGTAGCCGTCATGGCGGTAGCGCTCCAGCAGCGCGGTCCGCGCGGTCTCGATCTGCTGCACCTTGATCTGGCCGACCAGGCCGTGGGTGATGTCGGCCAGTTGCGCCGGCACATAGGCGGTGGACCCCACCACTGCCACGCTGCGCACCGTGACCTCGGCGGCGCCATTGGCCAATGCCGACGGCTTCACCTGCTGGATCACCGGCGCCGGCCGCACCGCCGGCGGCGTCACCGGGGTGATCTGCCGCAGCGGCGAGCCCTGCGGCACCAGGGTCGCCGGGTTGACCGGCGGCGGCGCCTGGGCACGGGCGGGCAGGCCCAGCACGAACAGCCCGGCGACCAGGCTGGTGGCGCCAATTGCCGGGAATCGGGCCAGCGCTCCGGCGCTCCGCCCGCGACGCCGCGAACGGCTGGCGTAAAACTGGGTCAGCGCCGTCGTTCCCTCTGAAGAAATTAACCGTTGCGCAGTATTTCAGCGATTAGCCACTTTCGCATAGAGCCGATTGAGCATCGAGTTGCGAAACTTTTCGCTTACCCGGTTCCCACGTTAACAAAACATTGATCCGCACACCATTGAAATCATGCCCATCCGCTGCCCCGCCGGTGAGGGGCCGTTGCATCCCGGCCGGGCCTGCGATACGCCGCCAGGGCTGCCCCGTCCGCCGGGCAGGCAATCGACGGGGAGAAGTGTCATGAAACTGGTCCATTTCGACGACCACCGGCTTGGCGTGCTGAAGGGCGACAGCGTGGTGGATGTGACCCACGTGGTGCAGGACATTCCGCATACCGGCCCCGGCGACCGGATGAGCGGGCTGATCGCCCGGTTCGACGCCTATCGGGCGAAACTGGAGGCAGCCAGCGAGGGCCAGCGGATCAATATCGCCCAGGTGCGGCTGCGGGCGCCGCTGCCGAAGCCGGGAAACATCGTGTGCATGGCTGTCAACTACATGGAAGACGGCACCCGCAGCGAGCCGGCGCCGATCAACGCCTTCCACAAGGCAGCGACCGCGATCATCGGCCCGGGCGGGGTGATGGAACTGCCCGACGTCGCCGCCTCGGTGTTCGAGGGGGAGGCCGAGATGGCGCTGGTGATCGGCCGAAAAGCCTGCAAGGTCAAGGCGGAAGACGCCATGAGCCATGTGTTCGGCTACATGAACTTCATCGACGGCTCGGCGCGCGGCATGGTGCCGGCAGCGCAGTCGTTCTTCCAGATGAAATCGCGCGACAGCTTCGCGCCGATCGGGCCGTGGCTGGTGACCGCCGACGAGATCGCCGATCCACTCAATGTGCAGATCAGGCTGTGGGTGAATGGCGTTATAAAACAGAACTTTAACACCAGCGACATGGCACACAAGATCGCCCGCTGCATCGAGTGGGCGAGCCATATCCACACCCTGCACCCCGGCGACATCCTGGCCACCGGCACCAATCACCGCGGCCTCGGCGCGCTGCAGGACGGCGATCAGGTGGAACTGGAGGTCGAGGGACTCGGGCGGTTGAAGATCAGCGTGCGCGACGCGCTGAAGCGCAGCTGGGAGCGCGAGACCCGGTTGCAGCGTACCGAGGCGGGCAAATCGCCGGACATCGCACCGCAGATCGGCGGCAAATACGCGCCGAAATGAGGGTAAAACCGCGCGTCCGGGGGCCGGATTCAGCCTCCGGACGGGCGGTTTTCGGCGCCTGAAACCGCCGGTATGTATGCGTTATGACAGTTCGATATCGAACGGTCTCAGGCGCGGATCAGGGTGCCGAGACCGCCCTCGATGAACAGCTCCAGCAGGCAGCCATGCGGCTGGCGGCCGTCCAGGATCACCGCCCCCTTCACCCCGCCACGCACCGCCGCGACGCAGGTTTCCACCTTCGGAATCATGCCGCCGTGGATCATTCCACTGGCGATGCCGGCCTGCACCTCGGTGATGCTCAGTTCCGGGATCAGCCGCTTGTCGGCGTCCAGCACGCCAGGCACGTCGGTCAGCATCAGCAGCCGGCTGGCGCCCAGCGCCGCGGCGATGGCGCCGGCGACGGTGTCGGCGTTGATGTTGTAGGTCTGGCCGTCATCGCCGGTGCCGACCGGGGCGATCACCGGGATCAACCCGGCGCCGGTTAGCGCATGGATGACCCGGACATCGACCGATTCGGGCTCGCCGACATAGCCGAGATCGAGCGCCTGCTCGATGTTGCTGTCGGGGTCCTTGCGGGTGCGGCGCAGCTTGCGGGCGCGGATCAGGCCGCCATCCTTGCCGCAGATGCCGACCGCCAGGGCACCGGCGCGGTTGATCAGGCCGGCGACGTGTTTGTTGACGGTGCCGGCCAGCACCATCTCCACCACCTCGACCATCTTGTGATCGGTGACGCGCAGGCCGTCGACGAAGGTGGATTTGATATCAAGGCGTTTCAGCATGGCATTGATCTGCGGCCCGCCGCCATGCACCACCACCGGATTGACGCCGACCTGCTTGAGCAACGCGATATCGCTGCCGAAGGTGGCGGCCAAGTCTTCCTCGCCCATCGCGTGGCCGCCGTATTTCACCACGATGGTGGCGCCGGCATAGCGTCGCAGGAACGGCAGCGCCTGGGACAGGATGCGCGCCTGCTGCTCGGCGGCCTCGGTGGTCGGTCTCTCGCTCATCGGCTGTTACTCCCGCACGTGTGGCCGCAGGCTTGTGCGGGGTGTGGGGGGTGGCGGTCAAGATGGAGGCGGGCCGCCAAATGCCGCGAGCGGGCGCGGGCGCGCGCTATGCGGAGCCGCGCTGCAGCTCGGCCGATGGCAAGGCCTGCGGAGCAGGGATGGCGATGGCGGCGTCGACGCCGACCGGGTTGGGCATTTCGAAAACGAACCGGGTCTCCTCGGCAGAGGATTCCACGCTCAGTTCGCCGCCATGCGCGCGGGCGATTTCGGCGGCGATATGCAGCCCCAGGCCAAGCCCGTGGCGGTTGCCCTTGCGGCGGCCACGCTGGAACGGCTCGAAGATCTTTTCCAGGATATCGGCGGGGATCGCGGGTCCGCTGTTGCTGACCGACAGCGAGAACCAGCCATCGGCACCCTTCGCGGTGATCCGGATCGGCTGGTCCGGGGCGCCATAGGTCAGGGCATTGGACAGCAGATTGGACAGCAACTGGCTGATGCGGCCGTGGTCGCAGGCCACCGGCTCGGCCAGGTCGATCTGTTCGATCAGTGCCCGGCCGGGCCAGGTGCTGCGCAGTTCGTTGATGACGTGCTGCAGGACCGGCCCCAGCGGGGCAGCGACGCTTTGGCGCACCTCGATGCCGTCGGTCAGCCGGCTGCGGGTGAAGTCCATCACGTTGGAGATCATCTCGCTCATCCGGCCGACGCTCTGCTGCATCATGGTGGCGACCGTGCTCGCCCGCTCGTTCAACGGCGTGCGGGTCATCAGGCGGATGCCGGAACCGATCGCCGCCAGCGGATTGCGCAGGTCGTGGCCGAGCATGGCGATGAACATCTCGCGCAGCTCGGCGGTTTTCCGTTCGTCGCGCAGCGCCTGCTGGGTCGCTTTCAGCTTGCGGCCGGATTCGAGATGCTGGGCGATCATCTCGGCGAACAGCCGGAACATGCTGATGATTTCCTGCTTCTCGACCTCCGCCGGGGCGGCGCCAACGGCGCAGAGCGTGCCGAAAAACTCCCCCGAGGGAAGAATGATCGGCACCGAGATTGAGCTCTGGAAGCCGTACATCGCCGGGATCGGGTGGTTGCAATAGACCGGATGCTCGGCGACATGGCCGATGGCGACCGGTTGCATGCCGGTGCGAACCAGATTGCAGATGGTCGTCTCGACTTTCAGTTCGCCGCCGGGGATCAGGCCGAAGCCGATCTCGTCCCTGACGCCGCAGGCGATCCAGCGTTCATCGGTGACCCGCGCGACGGCGGCAAAGCCCATGCCGGTGACGCGGCAGACAACATCGAGAATGCTCGGAACAGCGGGAATGGACGCAATCGCGTCCAAATCTGCCTGGAAGCCTTCTGCCATGGCGACTTTCCGTTTGTTACATTCGAGATGGAACCGATGCCAATTTAGGGGGCTTACCCAGTATGTTCAACGGGTCAAAAACCATTCTGATTGTCGAAGATGATGCCCTGATTCGCATGGTGGCGGCGGATGAGCTCACCAAGGCGGGGTATGATGTGATCGAGGCGGAAGACGCCGCTGATGCGTTGCAGGCGTTGCAGCGGCAGCGGGTGTTTTTGCTGTTCACCGACGTGAACATGCCGGGCGAGATGGATGGGCTGGGGCTGGCCAGGCTGGTACGGGAGCGCTGGCCGGATGTCCGGGTGATCGCGACCTCCGGCGGGGATCCGGCCGTAACTGACGACTGGGCCGGGGTGGAGCTGTTTCTGCGCAAGCCTTACCAGGTGGCCGGAATGCTGGCGGCGGTTGAACGGATGGCGCGAGCCTGAACTGGCGCCGCTGACAGACGGCTATGCTGCACCGCCAGCGCCTGGGCCAGGATGCGCGCCTGCTGCCCAGCGGCCTCGGCGGTCGGTCTCTCGCTCATCGGCTGTTACTCCCGCACGTGTGGCCGGGGCTTGTGCGGGGTGCGGGGGGTGGCGGTCAAGGTGGTGGGGGACGAGGGCTGCGACCGGTTGCACGGCCAGTCCGTCCAAATCTCATATCGAATATCACATAGCACACCACGATCGCGCCCGGAATATCCGGCGCACTTGCATACGATCGCAGCAACTAGTTTGGCATACGTATAGTCCCATCGTGGTCAAAATCGATATCTCCACCGACGTCGACAAGTTGATCTGTCTTCACTGCGTCGTGTCGGACGCGCCCTTGCTGAAAAAATCTGTAAAGGCGTTCTACTCGGCGATAGACACTTAGAATTACCTTGGCCGCAACAACACTGTCGCCACTAGACATTTCGACGAATTTCGCGAACGAAATTCCTGGCATAAATTTATCAAAATCACTCGCCAACCGGTTTACGCCAGATATGGTATCCTCCGATATAATTTTTTTTCTTGCATCCGGTTTCAGAAGCTTATTCTGAGACATAAAATGATGTAACGCGCCGTACGAATTTTTGAGCGCCATCTTGTTAATCGCATATGACTGCAGTATCGTAATCATATCATCGAATGGGATTTTTTTCGCTCTAACTTCTACATATCCTGGAGAATTATATTTTATTCCACTAACACGTAATTTGGCGGTGGGAGCATTTTCGTTAGCGACCTTACCGTAGTAGGCGACGTAGCTCCCCCCTCCCCTCCAAGGACGATCGAGCGCGCCCGAAATAGCCATCTTAGTTTTCATCGAGGCGCCAGGGTCAGAGAATCGCCTTATATCATTGAAGATGTAATAGATGTCCTCAACATTTCCGTAAAATCTCGCGAAATCTCCCAACTCCCATGATCCATCAATATCGAATCGCTCAGCCGTGTCCGCAATAAAACGGTCAACAACCGCAATTTTATGATGTTCTCGGGAAAAAAATCCTGCGTCCGGAATCGAGGCTGCCAACGCAGCAGACGACCTCTTTATCGGAACAATCTCAACAATTTCTTCCTTCCCAGAGTAACTAAATACCCAGTAACGACGAAAATTAGCGTTACTTAAGGCATATCGCAGATCAAATCGTCCCGCTTGATAGTCAGCAAGAAACCTTAAGGACATGGATGCACCTACATAGGTGCCCAACATATCTCCGTCATATCCGGAGCTAACAGCGAGAACATAATCCAATTCTCCGGTTTGCAACAAAACTATCTCTGGCCTATCGTACCAAAGGAGTATCTGTATCACCTTTGAATTTTGTTTTCTTGCCATCACGGCGCCCCATGAGGGCGAGTTTCTAAGACGGCACTGACTATACTAAATCTCCCAAAGCGCCAAAAATTTATATGGTTTCCGTCCGTGGTATGGCGGCCGCTATTTTCGGGAATCGACAAAATCGCGATGTAGGGATTTCGCCGACGAAGGCCCTTCATTTTTAAAAGTGCCTCGAGCGAAGTTCGAAGTGAGCAAGACGCCCATTCGCAATCGGTCGCATGCATCTGCGCCGGACGTTGCGTTCCCAACTCGGCGAATGACGAGAAATTTTCGTCACTGGGTTCTGCAGCAGGAATCAGACGAAATACCTGCTGCAGAGCCGCGTTGCTTGCACCAAGCGGAGGGCACTGACTCGGTGGCCCGGGTAGCGTCTCCCCAAATATTTCGTTCTGAATCCGCATATCGTCTCTCATAGCTATCGATATCGCAGCGAGCGGCCCGCCGTCAACCGGGGGTTACCATGAGGGACTCGCTCTACTGCGCCTGCGACGCCAGCAGCGCCCGCAATTCGGGAATCCCCTGCCCCGTCTCGCTGCTGGTGGTGGTCAGTTGCGGAAACACCACGGCGTGCTTGCGGATCAGGGTTTCGATCTCGGTCTGCTTGGCGGTGAGCGGGGTGGGCTTGACGCTGTCGGCCTTGGTCAGCACCACCAGGGTGGTGACGGCGGCGCGGCCGAGCAGGTCGAGCACCGCACGGTCGGACTCCTTCAGCTCGATACGGGCATCCAGCAGCAGCACGATGCGGGCCAGGGTGGGGCGGCCGCGCAGGTACTGGAACATCAGGTCCTGCCAGTCCTCCTTCACCGATTTGGCGGCCTGTGCGTAGCCGTAGCCGGGCATGTCGACCAAGGTGAGGCGGCCGCCGAGGTCGAAGAAGTTGAGCTGGCGGGTGCGGCCGGGCTGGTGCGAGGCGCGGGCCAGCGCCTTCTGGCCGGTCAGCGCATTGATCAGCGAGGACTTGCCGACATTGGAGCGGCCGGCGAAGGCGATCTCCGGCAGGCCGAGCGGCGGCAACTGGTCGATGCGCTGGGCAGCGTAGAAAAAGCGGCACTCGGCGGCGAACAACAGGCGTCCGGCTTCCAGGGCAGCTTGTTGTTCTTCGTCGTCGGTCATCTCGCACCCAAGGAAAGGAAGGGTTCTTTTTTAGAAAAAAGAACCAAAAAACCATTCGCCTTGCGGCAGCGGAGTGGCGGAGACTCCGTACACTCCAGGGGATGAAAAGTTTTTTTGTTTCTTTTTGTTCACAAAAAGAAAACCTTCCTTACACCCTTGCCGCCGCGGGTTTGTCGAGTTTGGTCTGGCGCATGATGTACCATTGCTGGATGATGGTCAGTGTGTTGTTCCAGCTCCAGTAGATCACCAGGCCAGCCGGGAAGTTGGCCAGCATGAAGACGAAGATCAGTGGCATGAACTGGAACAGTTTGGCCTGGATCGGGTCGGGCGGGGCGGGGTTCAGTTTCTGCTGGAAATACATGGTGAAGCCCATGATCACCGGCCAGGCGCCGAGGTGCAGGAACGGGGCGATCTGGGTGGGGTCGAACGGCAGCAGGCCGAACAGGTTGAAGACGTTGGTGGGGTCGATCGCCGAGAGGTCGCGGATCCAGCCGAAGAATGGCGCGTGGCGCATCTCGATGGTGACGTAGATCACCTTGTAGAGCGAGAAGAACACCGGAATCTGGATGAAGATCGGCAGGCAGCCGGCGGCCGGGTTGACCTTCTCGGCCTTGTAGAGGGCCATGATCGCCGGTTGCAGCTTGGCCTTGTCGTCGGCGTATTGCTCGCGCAGCGCGGTCATTTTCGGGCCGAGCAGCTTCATCTTGCTCATCGAGCGGTAGGATTTGTTGGCCAGCGGGTAGAACAGGCCTTTCACCACCAGGGTGAAGGCCATGATGGCGAGGCCGAAATTACCGAGGATGTGGTTGAACCAGTCGATGGCGTAGAAGAACGGCTTGGTGATGAAGAAGAACCAGCCCCAGTCCACCGCGTAGCTGAACAGCGGGATGTGGCCGTTTTCCTCGTAGGAATTGAGCAGGTGGACTTCCTTGGCGCCGGTGAACACGCGGCTGACCAGGGTGCTGTCGCCGTGCGGGGCGACGGTGGTGGGGTCTTTGGCGACGTAGTCGACCTGGTAGCGGTCGGTGCCGTTCTCGACGATGTGGCGGAAGCTGGTGGTGACCTGCTTCTGCTGGTCGGGGATCAGCGCGATCAGCCAGTATTTGTCGGTGATGCCGGCCCAGCCGCCGGTGCCGGTGTTCTCCAGCGCGACGCCGTTGTGCTTCTCGCCGTCGGACTTGGTGACCTTGTAGGTGAGCTCGTGCAGGGTGCCGTCGAGCACGCCGAGCAGGCCTTCGTGCAGCAGGTAGTAGCCGGCGACCTCGGGGGTGTAGTCGCGGCGGATGCGGGCCCAGGGGAGCAACGCGACGGGGGCGTCGGTGGCGTTGCGCACGGTCTGGGTGATCGAGAACATGAAGTTCTGGTCGACGGTGATGCCGAGGTCGAAGGTGAGGCCCTCGCCGTTGTTCCAGGACAGGTGGGCGGTCTTGCCGGGGGCGATCTCGCCGGTGCCGGTCCAGAGGGTGTCGCCGTTGGGCAGCTTGGCCTTGGTGCCGTCGGCGGCGGTCCAGCCGAACTGGACGAAATACGGCTGCGCCTTGGAGCGCGGCTCCAGGATGCGGACCAGCGGGCTGTTCTTCGCGGTGGTCTCGCGGTAGTTGCGCAGCACCACGTCGTCGAGCCGGGCGCCGAGCAGGCTGAGGCTGCCCTCGACGCGGGGGCCGGCGATCTGCAGCCGCGGGACGTTGGCGGGGACCGGCTGGTCGGTGGCGCCCGGCGGGGTGCCGGTGGGGCCGGAGATGACGGTGGCGGCGGTGGCCGGAGCGGCAGGGGTCGGCGTCGCCGGGCTGGTGGCGGCCGGGGTGTTGGCGGTCTGGACCGGCGCCGGGTGACGCGGCTGCAGCGCCTCGAAACCGAACAGGATGGCGAGGGAGATCGCGATCGCCAGGATCAGGCGTTTCTGGTCCATCAGGAGGAGGTCCGGGGTGCGTGTGGATGGGCGGGAGAGGCCGGGTCGGGAGCGGGTGGCGGTGGGTCGTAGCCGCCTTCGTGCCAGGGATTGCAGCGCAGGATGCGGCGCGCGGTGAGGGCGCTGCCGCGCAGCGCGCCGTGGCTGGCCAGCACCGCCAGCGCGTAGTGGCTGCAACTGGGTTCGTAGCGGCAGTTGGCGCCGATCACCGGGCGGATGGTCCATTGATAGGCGGTGACGGCGCCGGACAGCACGGCGGCGGCGGGGGTCATGCGGTGACCCCGAGCTTGGCCAGGGCGCGGCGGAGGTCGTCGGTGAGGTCGGTGAAGGCGCGCTTGCGGGTGGCGTCGCGGCCGATCAGAACCAGGTCGACGCCGTGCAGCGGATGGTCGCGCAGCAGCAGCCGGGCGGCCTCCTTCAGGCGGCGGCGGGTGCGGTTGCGGATGACCGCGTTGCCGACCTTCTTGGTCACCGTGAAGCCGAGGCGGGCGGGGCCGGCATCGGCGCGCGGCAGCGCTTGCAGTACCAGGCCATGCACCGGGGCGCGGCGGCCCTGGCGGGCGACGCGGAGGAATTCGGCGCGGCGTTTCAGGCGGAGCGGCGCCCGGTTTTCAGGTGCCTGATTGTCGGGGACCCGATTGTCAGAAACCGGGGACCTGTGGGGTTCCACCGGCACGCGAGGCGCCCGCCGGGTCAGGCCGAGAGCCGCTTGCGGCCCTTGGCACGGCGGTTGGTGATGACCTTGCGGCCGCCGACGGTCTCCATGCGGCTGCGAAAGCCGTGGCGGCGCTTGCGGACCAGCTTCGACGGTTGATACGTGCGCTTCACGACACTCTCCAATATGGCCTAGAACGCACCGGCGCATTGGTTCCGGCTGATCCGCGGGAATCGGCGCGGGCCGTGGGAACGCAACGCATCGGCGCGGCGCCCCGATATGAGGCGCCGATGCAGGGGCCGGCTTATAGGGGGGGTGCGGGGCGCCCGTCAACCGCGTTGGCGGTTTGTTGGGGGCTGAGTCTGTTACATCGCAGCAAGTTGGGTACATTGCAGCAAGTCGGGATGATCGGATGACCATGGCCAGGCGCCTGCTGCCGTTGCTGCTGCTGCTGGCCGTGCTGGGCGGCGGCTATGCGCTGGGGGTGCAGCATTGGCTGAGCTGGCAGGCGCTGGCGGCGCGGCAGGCGGAGCTGCATCAGGCGGTGGTGGCGCGGCCGGTGGCGGCGGCGGGGCTGTATGTGCTGGTGTATGCGGCAGCGGTGGCGGTGTCGTTCCCTGGGGCGGTGGTGCTGACGATCGCCGGCGGGCTGCTGTTCGGGGTGGTGGAGGGCACGGTACTGGCGGTGAGCGGGGCGACGCTGGGGGCGGTGGTGTTCTTCGTGGCCGCCCGCACCGCGCTGCAGCCGCTGCTGGCGCGGCGATTTGGCGCGCTGCTGGAGCGGCTGCGGCCGGGGATGGAGCGCAATGGCTTCTCCTATGTGCTGGCGTTGCGGCTGGTGCCGGTGGTGCCGTTCTGGCTGATCAATATCGCCGCGGCGCTGGGCGGGGTGCGGCTGTCGGCGTTCGCGCTGGCGACGCTGCTGGGGATTGTTCCGGCCGGCGCGGTTTATGCCTCGGTTGGGGCCGGGATCGGCGGCGTGCTGGCGGCGGGTGGGCGGCCGGATGTGTCGGTGATCCTGTCGCCGCCGGTGCTGCTGCCGCTGCTCGGGCTGGCGGTGCTGGCGGTGCTGCCGCAGGGCTGGCGCTGGTGGAAGGGGCGGGCCGATGCCTGACTACGACCTGGCGGTGATCGGGGCGGGGGCGGCCGGGCTGTCGGTGACGGCGGTGGCGGCGCAGCTGGGGCTGCGGGTGGCGCTGATCGAGCGCGGGGCGATGGGCGGGGATTGCCTGAACACCGGCTGCGTGCCGAGCAAGGCGCTGCTGGCGGCGGCGCATGCGGCGCAGGATGCGGCGGCGGCCGGGCGGTTCGGGGTGCGGGCGTCGGTGGCGGTGGATTGGGAAGATGTGCGGGTGCATGTGCGGGGGGTGATCGAGGCGATCGCGCCGCTGGATTCGGCAGAGCGGTTTTCCGCGTTGGGGGCGGTGGTGCTGCGCGGCCAGGCGCGGTTCGCGGGGCGCGATGCGCTGGAGGTGGCCGGGGTCGGGCGGCTCACCGCGCGGCGGATCGTGGTGGCGGCCGGCGGGCGGGCGGCGGTGCCGGCGATTCCGGGGCTCGCTCGGGTGCCGTATCTGACTAACGCGACATTGTTCGATCTGGCCGAGCGGCCGGCGCATCTTCTGATCCTCGGCGGCGGGCCGATCGGGCTGGAGATGGCGCAGGCGCATGCCGGGCTGGGCTGCCGGGTGACGCTGGTGGAGGCCGGGCGGCTGGCCGGGCGCGAGGATGCGGCGCTGGCCGCAGGGCTGGCGGAGGTGCTGCGCGGCCAGGGTGTCGCGGTGCTGGAGGGTGCCCGGGTGGCGCGGGTGGAGCCGGGGCCGGTGCTGGTGCTGGAGGACGGGCGGCGGATTTCCGGCAGCCATCTGCTGGTGGCCACCGGACGGGTGGCGAACCTCGAGGGGCTGGAGCTGGCGGCCGGCGGGGTGCGGGTCAGTGCGGCCGGGATCGCCACCGATGCCGGGCTGCGCAGCCTGAGCAACCGGCTTGTGTTCGCGGTGGGCGATATCGCCGATCCGGTGGGCATCGGGCCGCGGGCGTTCACCCATGTCGGCAGCTACCATGCCGGCATCGTGGTGCGCCGGGCGCTGTTCCGGCTGCCGGCGCGGGTGGACTACAGGGCGCTGCCACGGGTGATCTACACCGACCCGGAACTGGCGCAGGTCGGGCTGACCGAGGCGGAGGCGCGCGCTGCCGGCCATGCGGTGCAGGTGCTGCAATGGCCGATGGCGGAGAACGACCGCGCCCAGGCCGAGCGCCGCACCGGGGGCGTGGTGAAGCTGGTGATCGGCAGGCGCGGCCGGGTGCTGGGTGCCGGGATGCTGGCGCCGCATGCCGGCGAGATGCTCGGCGCCTGGAGCCTGGCGATCGCCCGGCGGATTCCGCTGTCGGCGATGGCCGGGATGATCGTGGCGTATCCGACCCTGGCGGAGGCGGGCAAGCGGGCGGCCGGCAGCTATTTCGCGCCGAAGCTGTTCGCCGCGTTGCCGCGCCGGCTGGTCGGGCTGCTGCGGCATCTGCCATAGCCTGCGGAATGCGGTTGCAACCGCTGCCACGCCGCCGCACCATCGCGGCATGATCCGCCCGTATCGCAGCACACCCGGATGAAGCCGGCACGGTCGCCGGCGCTGCGCCACAGCCTGTCGCGCCGGGTGCTGGGGCTGACGCTGCTGGTGACGCTGCTGACCGAGGCGCTGCTGTTCATCCCGGCGATCTCGCGCGAGCGGCAGGACTGGCTGGACCAGCGGATTGTTGCCGCCCAGCTGGCGGCGCGGGCGTTGCCGGGCAACAACATGGGCTTCGCCGGCCGCAACCTGAATCCCTCGGTGCGCGACGACCTGCTGCGGCTGGCCGGCGTGGTGGCGATCCGGCTGCAGGAGCCGGGCCGGCCGATGGTGGAACTCTCGGTGCGCGGCGCGGTGCAGGCGACGACGCTGCTCGACCTGCGGCAGGAGACGGCGCTGCAGCGGATGACGCGCAGTCTCGGGGCGCTGGCGCGCCGAGGCGACCGGCTGGTGCTGGTGATGGCGTCGAGCCCCAAGCAGCCTTCGGCACTGCTGTCGGTGGTGCTGAACGAGGGGGTGATGGACCGCCACCTGCGCAGCGAGGCCGGCGCCATCGCGCTGTCCGGCCTGCTGATCGCCGGGGTAACCGGCCTGCTGGTGTTCGTGCTGCTGGAATGGCTGCTGGTGCGGCCGATGCGGCGGCTGATCGACAGCATCGTGGCGTTCCGCGCCGACCCCGAGCGCACGCCGCCGCTGGAGCCGGCCACGGTGACGCCGATGGTGCGCGACGAGATGGCGGTGGCGGCGGCGGAATTGGCGGCGATGCAACGCGAATTGCGTGCCGCATTGTGGCGCAATGCCAGGCTGGCGGCGCTGGGCACCGCGGTGGCCAAGGTGAGCCATGATTTGCGCGGGGCACTCTCCCCTGCCCTGCTGGCCGCCGAGCGGCTGCAATCGCACGCCGACCCGGCGATCGTGCGTACCGGCAACCTGCTGGCGCAGGCGGTGGAGCGGGCGACCGCGCTGGTGCGCGCGACGCTGGATTTCACCCGCGACTCGCCGCCGCCGCCAGCCCGGGTGCGGGTGCATCTGGGCCATATGATCGATGAGGCGGCCGACCACGCGGTGGCGGTCAACCGGGCGGTGCGGGTGGAGAACCGGCTGCCGGATAACCTGGTGGTGTTCGCCGACCCGGCCGGGCTGGTGCGGGCGCTGGGCAATCTGCTGCGCAACGCCGCCCAGGCCGGCGCACGGCAGATCCGCATCACCGCGGAGGCGCCGGTTGCCGCACGCGTGGCGGTGATCGTCAGCGATGACGGGCCGGGGCTACCGGATGCGGTGCGCGCGGCGCTGTTCCGGCCGTTCGTCAACGGCGGGCGGCAGGGCGGCAGCGGGCTGGGGCTGGCGATCACCCGCGATCTGCTGCGCGCCCAGGGCGGCGACGTGGAACTGCTGCGCAGCGGCGCGTCCGGCACCGAATTCCGCCTGACCCTGGTGCTGGACGCCGAGGCGGCCAAGGCGGCGACGAATGAGATTGCCGCGGCCACCGGGCCGGCGGTATAGCCCGGCCATCGAATCGGGAGACGCACCACATGCAATGGGACCCCGCGCAATATCTGCGCTACGGCGGCGAACGGCTGCGCCCGGCGCTGGACCTTATGGCGCAGGTGGCGCTGGCAGCACCGGCGCTTGTGGTCGATCTCGGCTGCGGGGCCGGCAACGTGACCGCCATCCTGAAGCAGCGCTGGCCGGATGCCGAAGTGCTGGGGATCGATTCCTCGGCGGAGATGCTGGAAAAGGCGCGGGCGCTGGCGCCGGGATGCCGGTTCGAGCAGGGCAGCTTCGGCGACTGGGTGCCGGAGGCGCCGCCGGCGCTGATCTATTCGAACGCGGCGCTGCACTGGCTGGACGGGCACCAGACGCTGTTCCCGCGGCTGCTGGGGCTACTGGCCAAGGGCGGCGTGCTGGCGGTGCAGATGCCGGGCATGCATGCAGCACCACTGCGGGCGCTGCAGAACGAGATCGCCGCCAACGGGCCGTGGGCGGACGAGTTGGCCGATGTCGGGTTCGCGCGGCCGATCCTGGAGCTTCCGGCCTATTGGGACCTGCTGCGGCCGCGCTGTGCGGCGCTGGACATCTGGGAGACCACCTATATGCACGCGCTGCAGGGCGACAACGCCGCGGTGCAATGGGCGATGGGGACCAGCCTGAAGCCGTTCCTCGACCGGCTCAGCGGCGATCAGCGGGCCGGGTTCCTGGCCGCCTACACCGAGGCGATGGCGGAGGCCTACCCGCGCCGCGCCGACGGTTCCACCCTCGTGCCGTTCCGGCGGGTGTTCATGGTGGCGACGGTCTGAGCCAGGAAGCAGCGGGGCGCTGCCCCGCACCCTGCCCGTCTGTGAAGAATGCGGGGCCGAGCCCCTGGACCTCTTCGTATGGAGGCGGGAGAAGGCAGCGAAGTTTTGTTGCCGCGCTGCAGCGCCCGGATCAGCCGCCTTCCGGCTGGCGGATTTCCACCGGCGGGCGGCGGACCACCAGATCGATCTCGACCAGCGCGTCATAGGCCAGCCCGGTGACGCCGATGCAGGTGCGGGCCGGGCGGCGGTCGGGCGGGAACAGGCTGGCCCAGACGGCGTTGAGGGCGGCGTAGTCGCGCTGGAATTCGGTGAGGTAGATGCGCGCCATCGTCACATGCTCGAGGCCGAGGCCGAGGCCGGTCAGTACCAGGCGCAGATTGGCGACAACGGCATGGGTCTGTGCTTCGATGCCGCTCGGCAGCACGCCGGGGGCTTCGGGGGTGTCGGGCATCTGGCCGGTGACGAACACCCAGCCATCCTCCTCGACGGCGTGGCTGAACGGGGCGACCGGGCGGGGGCCGCCCTGGATCATGTGGAAGCGCATGGCGGCTATCTCCGTTGGATGCCGGCGGCGAGGAAGCCGCCATCGACCGCCAGCACATGGCCGGTGACGTAGCCGGCGTCGGGGCCGCACAAATAGAGCGCGGCGCCGGCGATCTCCTCGGTGGTGGCGTAGCGGCGCAGCGGCAGGGCGGCGTGCCAGACCTCGCGGGCGGCGGCGTCGTGCAGTTCTGCCACCAGCGGGGTTTCCACCGGGCCGGGGGCGAGGGCGTTGACCCGGATGCCGTGTGCGGCGAGGTCGACGGCCATCACCTGGGTCAGGTTGACCACGCCGCCCTTGGAGGCGCCGTAGGCGCTGCGGCCGGTATTGCCACGCAGGCCGGAGACGCTGGCGATGTTGACGATGGCGCTGCCTGGCTGCATCGCCCGGGCGCAGGCTTGGCCAATCAGGAAGCTGCCGCGCAGGTTGACCGCGATGATCTGGTCGAACAGCTCGACCGGGGTGTCGAGGAACGGAATGTCGCGGGCGATGCCGGCGCAGTTGACCATCAGGTCGAGCCGGCCGTGGCGGGCGATGATGGCGGCCACCGCGCTGGCGCAACTTGCCGGCTCGGAGACATCCAGCCGCAGCGGGGCGATCGGGGCGTCGGCCAGTGTGGTGGCGTCGGTGGAGATGTCGCCGGCCACCACCAGCGCACCCTCGGCGGCGAAGCGGGCGGCGATGGCGGCGCCGATGCCGGACAGGCCGCCGGTGACCAGGGCGATCTTGCCTGCGAGGATCATCTTACGGCCCGCCCTGCTTGAGGAACCCGATCGAGAACCACGGCACCACGGCGACCACCAGCAGGCCGACCATCAGTGCCGCCATATACGGCCAGATACGTTTCATGCCGGCATCCGGCGAGACGCGGCCGATGACGCAGGCGGCGTAGTAGCCGACCCCCATCGGCGGCGAGAACAGCCCGACGCCCATCGCCAGGATTACCACCATCGCGTAGTGTACTTCGTGGATATGCAGTTCGCGGGCGATCGGGAACAGCAGCGGGCCGAACAGCACGATCGCCGGCAGGCCCTCGAGCACGCTGCCGAGGATGACGAACACCACGATCGACTCCATCATGAAGCCGAACGCGCCGCCGGGGGCGGTCGCCATGTATTGCGCCAGCTGGTGGCTGAAGCCGGACTGGGTCAGCGCCCAGGCCATTGCGGTGGCGGTGCCGATGATCAGCAGGATAGCGCCGGACAGCGAGGCGGTTTCCAGCAGCATCGGGTAGAGGCGGCGCCAGTCGAATTGCCGGTAGAAGGTGATCCCGACCAGCACCGCATAGGCGATGCCGATGGTGGAGACTTCGGTGGCGGTGGCGACACCCTCGACAACCGCGGTGCGGATCACGAACGGCAGCACCAGCGCCGGCAGGGCGATCCAGAAGGCGCGCCAGACGGCGCGACGCGGCACCTTGGCACCCAGCGTCTCGTCGCGCGAACGGTACCAGGCGACCACCGCCAGGGCGACGGCCAGCACTGCGCCGGGCAGCAGGCCGCCAGTGAACAGCGCGGCGATCGAGACGCCGGTGACTGAGCCGATGGTGATCAGCACCAGGCTTGGCGGGATGGTCTCGCTCATCGCGCCGGAGGCGGAGAGCACGGCGATCAGTTCGCCCTCGTTGGCACCGCGCGCCTTCATCTCGGGGAACAGCACCGGGGCGATGGCGGCCATGTCGGCGGCCTTGGCGCCGGAAATGCCGGAGACCAGATACATCGCGCCGAGCAGCACGTAGTACAGCCCGCCGCGGACATGGCCGACCACGCCGGCCAGGAAGGCGACCATGGCGCGGGCCATGCCGGTCATCTCGATCAACAGGCCGAGGAACACGAACAGCGGGACGGCGAGCAGCACCAAGCTGCTCATGCCCTCGTCCATGCGGCTGACCACGATGAACAGCGGCACCGAGGTGGCGCATTTGAGGAACGCCACCGTCGCCGCCCCGAAGGCAAAGGCGATCGGCACGCCGAGCAGCACGCCGGCCGCCAGCAGGCCGATGAAGAACACCACCAGATTCCAGTTGCCGATCGCCAGCAGCCAGGGCGTCGCCCACCACAGCACGCCGGCCAGGGCGGCCAGCAGCACGGCGATTTCGGCGACCGGGCGCCAGCTGAGGCGGGCGAGGCGGAGCAGCGACCAGACCAGCATCACGCCACAGCCGACCGCGATGGCGCCGGCGCGTACGATGTCCGACAGGCCGAGGGCGGGGGTGGTGATGTAGATCTCCTCCTCGGCGTAGTTGATCGCCCAGGGCAGCACGATGGCCAGGAACAGCGCCGGCACCGCGACCGCCAGCACCTCGGCGCGCGCCCGCAGGCCCGGCGGCATCCAGGAGACCACCGCGGTCAGCCGCATGTGCTGGGTGCGCTCCAGCGCCACCGCCGAGCCGAGCATGGCCAGCCAGAGGAACAGGATCGAGGCCAGTTCGTCGGACCAGACGAACGGGTGGTGGAAGACGAAGCGGCTGACCACGCCGGCCAGCAGCACCGCGATTTCCACCACCACCAGGATCGCGGTGGGGATCTCCACCAGGTGGCGCAGCAGCGCCTCGGCGCGCTGGACCCAGAGGCCGAGGCGCATGGGTCAGGCCAGGCTGCCGACCGCGGCCTCCAGGGTGTCCCACGCCTGTTTGCCGAACTTCTTCTGCCACTCGGCGTAGAACCCGGCCGTCTTCAGCTTGGCGCGGAAGGCGGCGGCGTCGGTCGGCTCGAAGATCATGCCGTGCTGCTTCAGCGAGCCGGACAGGTTGTCGTTCAGCTTGGCGATGTCGGCCCGTTCCTGCACCGCGGAGGTGTTGAGTTCGGCCTCGGTGATCTCCTGTACATCCTTCGGCAGTGCGTTCCAGGCGCGCTTGTTGGCCAGGAACCAGAAGCCGTCCCACATGTGGTTGGTCACCGAGAGGTATTTCTGCACCTCGTACAGCTTGGCCACGTCGATGATCGCCAGCGGGTTCTCCTGGCCGTCGACGATGTGGGTCTGCAGCGCGGAATACACCTCGTTGAAGTTGATCGTGGTCGGCGCGGCGCCGAACGCCTTGAACATGCTGGTCCAGAGCGGGCTGGCGGGGACGCGGATCTTGAAGCCGGAGAGGTCGTCGGGGGTCTTGATCGGCTTGCTGGCGCTGGTGATCTGGCGGTAGCCGTTGTCCCACTCCTTGGCCATCGCGTAGAGGCCGCGCTTGTCGATCTCGGCGCGCACCAGGCTGCCAAGTGCGCCGTCCATCGCCGGCCAGACCTGGCTGTAGTCCTTGAACGCGAAGCCGACGCCGTTGATCGAGGCGACCGGCACCAGGGTGGACAGGATCAGCCCGGAAAGAGTGAAGAACTCGACGGCGCCGGCGCGGAGCTGGCCCAGCGTGTCGGTGTCGCCGCCCAACTGGTTGTTCGGGAAGATCTTGATTTCCAGCTTGCCGCCGGTTTTTTCCAGGATGCGCTTGGCTGCTTCGGCGGCGCGGATGTTCATCGGGTGGGTGAGCGGCACGTTGTTGGCGTATTTGTAGGTGAACTCGGCGGCCTCGGCCGGGCGGGTGCGGATGGCGAACAGCGGCAGGGCGGCGCCGGCCACCAGAACGGAGCGGCGCGAGAAGCGGGACATGGTGTATCCTCCGGGGTGCGAGCGAGGCCGGTGGCCCGCCCGTCGTTGATGAACCGCAGCGGGCAACCCGCGACGCGGCGGCGATTCTCGCCATACCGGAGCAGGATGCAATGACCAATCCGGCGCATGAGCCATGATTCCGTCTTCGTTGCCGGTCGGCGTGCTGCTGGCCGGCGGGCTGGCACGGCGGATGGGCGGTGGCGACAAGCCGTTGCGGCGGCTGGGCGGGCGGACGCTGCTGGCGCATGTGGTGACCGCGCTGGCGCCGCAATGCGTGGGCCTGGTGGTGAACGCCAATGGCGATCCGGCGCGGTTCGCTGCCTTCGGGCTGCCGGTGGCTGGCGATACGCTGCCGGGTTATCTGGGTCCGTTGGCCGGCATTCTGGCCGGCATGCGCTGGGCTGCTGCGCATTACCCGGAGGCCGCCGACATCCTGACGGTCGCCGCCGATACACCGTTCTTGCCAGCCGATCTGGCGGCCCGGTTGGCGGCGGCGCGTGGCGATGCGGCGGTGGCGTGTGCCGGTTCGGGCGGGCGGGCGCATCCGACCATCGCGCTGTGGCGGGTGGCGCTGGCCGATCGGCTGGAGGCGGCACTGCTGGCGGGGGATCGCGGGGTGCTGGCCTGGGCGACCGGCCAGGGGCTGGCGCTAGCCGATTTTCCGGCGGCGCCGTGGGATCCGTTCTTCAACATCAACACGCCGGAGGATTTGCTGGTTGCCGAGGCGCGGCTGGTTCAGGCCAAACGCCGCACCCAGGGATAAAGTTTTTTTGCTTCTTTGTTTTCAAACAAAGAAGACTTGCTTCCTCGCCTAAAACGACCGCGGCATGCCCAGCACATGCTGCCCGACATAGGACAGCACCAGGTTGGTCGAGATCGGGGCGATCTGGTACAGCCGCGCCTCGCGCCATTTGCGTTCGATGTCGTATTCGCGGGCGTAGGCGAAGCCGCCGTGGGTTTGCATACAGGCTTCGGCGGCCTGCCAGGTGGCTTCGCTGGCCAGCAGCTTGGCGATGTTGGCGTCGGCGCCGCAGTCCTTGCCGGCGGCGAACAGCGCGGCGGCGCGGCGGCACACCATGTCGGCGGCTTCCAGGGCCGCCCAGGCGCGGGCGATGGGGAACTGGATGCCCTGGTTCTGGCCGATCGGGCGGCCGAACACCTGGCGCTGGTTGGCGTAGGCGACTGCCTTGTCGATGAACCAGCGGCCATCGCCGATGCATTCGCTGGCGACCAGGATGCGCTCGGCGTTCATGCCGTCGAGGATGTAGCGAAAGCCCCTGCCCTCCTGGCCGATCAGGCTATCGGCTGGGATCTTCAGGTTGTCCATGAAGATCTCGGTGGTGTTGTGGTTGATCATCGCCGCCAGCGGGCGGATTTCCAGGCCGTTGCCTTTGGCCTGGCGCAGGTCGACCAGGAACACCGACAGGCCGTCGGATTTCTTCGCAACTTCATTGAGCGGCGTGGTGCGGGCCAGCAGCAGCATCAGGTCGGAATGGGCGGCGCGGCTGGTCCAGACCTTCTGGCCGGTGACCACATAATGATCGCCGTCGCGCACCGCGCGGGTGCGCAGGCTGGTGGTGTCGGTGCCGCTGGTCGGCTCGGTGACGCCGAAGGCCTGCAGGCGCAATTCGCCGGCGGCGATCTGCGGCAGGTAGTGCTGCTTCTGGTGGGCGCTGCCGTGGCGCAGCAGGGTGCCCATGATGTACATCTGGGCGTGGCCCTGGCTGGCGGTGCAGCCGCTGGCGTTGATTTCCTCAAGGATCACCGCCGCGGCGCGCAGCTTGAGGCCGGTGCCGCCGTATTCCTCGGGGATCAGGGCGGCGAGGAAGCCGTGGCGGGTGAGTTCGGCGACGAATTCGCTGGGGTAGGCCTCGCGCGCTTCCAGGTCGCGCCAGTAAGCGCCGGGGAAATGCAGGCAGATGCGGCGCACCGCCGCGCGCAGTTCGGGGTAGTCCTCGCCGGCCGGCACCATGGTGAGCCCGTCGCCGGCCGCCTCGTCGATGTCCGCCATCTGCCTCGCCCCCGCTCGATTGACCCATTCGCCACCGATTCCCTACTCTGCGCGGGAAATCGGAGGAAGTGCCGGATGACCACGACACGGCCGCTGGCGGGCCTCAGGGTGCTGGAAATTGGCCATTCGATCGCCGCCCCGTATGCCGGCATGATTTTGGGCGAGCTTGGCGCCGATGTGGTCAAGATGGAGAATCCCGGCCAAGGCGACTACGCGCGCGGCTGGGGGCCGCCGTTCTCGCGCGGCACTGCGACGATCTTCCAGGCGGTCAACCGGGCCAAGCGCGGCATCACCACCGATCTGAAAGACGAGGCCCAGCGCGGCCGGCTGCGGCGGTTGATCATCGAGGAGATGGACGTGGTGATGCACAACCTCAAGCCCGGCACGCCGGAGCGGCTGGGGCTGGGGGCGGCCGGGCTGCTGGCCGAGAAGCCGTCGCTGATCTACTGCAATCTCGGCGCCTTCGGGGCCGCCGGACCGCTGGCGTCGCGCCCCGGCTACGACCCGCTGATGCAGGCGTTCGGCGGCCTGATGTCGATGCTCGGCGAGGAGGGGCGGCCGCCGGTGCGGGTGATCGCCTCGATCATGGACCTGGGCACCGGCATGTGGACGGTGATCGGCATCCTGGCGGCGATCGTCGAGCGGGCGCGGACTGGCCGGGGCGGGGTGATCGATACCTCGCTGTTCGAGACCTCGTGCGGCTGGATGGGGATTCCGCTGGCCGATTTTCTGGCCTCCGGGGAATTGCCGAAGCGCACCGGCTCCGGGGTGGGGATGATCGTGCCGTATCAGGTGTTCGCCACCTCGGACTCCTACCTGATGGTCGCCGCCGGCAATGACGGGCTGTTCCAGCGGCTGTGCGGCGCCCTCGCCCGCCCCGACCTGGCCGCCGACCCGCGCTTCAGCAAAAACGCCGACCGGGTGACCAACCGGCCGGCACTGATCGGCGCGCTGGCGGAGACCTTCGCAGGCCAGCCGGCGGCGCACTGGATGGCGGCGCTGCAGGCGGTCGGCGTGCCGTGCGGGCCGGTGCAGACGCTCGATCAGGTGGTCGAGCATCCGCAGACCGCGGCGCTGGGCATCCTGCAGACCGCGCCGGACGCCAGCATGCGGGCGATCGGGCTGCCGCTGTCGTTCGATGGCCAGCGGCCGCAATGGCAACGGGCGGCGCCAGGGCTGGGGGAGCATAATCGGGAAATCCTCACCGACGACTGAGCGGCGTTGATCGCTTCATCTGCCGCCGCCGCCGCGCTACACCCACGCTCACAGAACCGCCAAGGCCCCCGGTATGTCCCTCCCGCCGCTGCTGCGCACGCTTCGCCTCCCGGCCATCGCCTCGCCGATGTTCATCGTCTCGACGCCCGAGTTGGTCATCGCGCAATGCAAGGCCGGCATCGTCGGCAGTTTCCCGGCGCTCAACGCCCGGCCGGCGGAGATGCTCGACGAGTGGCTGAAGCGGATCGGGGGCGAACTCGGCGAGCATGACGCCAGGCACCCCGACCGCCCGGCGGCGCCGTTCGCGGTCAACCACATCGTGCACCGCAGCAACGCCCGGCTGATGCACGACCTGGAGGTGACGGTGCGCCACCAGGTGAAGCTGATCATCACCTCGCTCGGCGCCCGCGAGGAGGTCTACGCCGCCACCCGCGCTTATGGCGGCATCACGCTGCACGACATCATCAACAACGGTTTCGCGCAAAAGGCGATCGACAAAGGGGCGGACGGCCTGATCGCGGTCGCCGCCGGGGCTGGCGGGCATGCCGGCACCACCTCGCCGTTCGCGCTATTGCGGGAAATCCGCGAGTGGTTCGACGGCCCGCTGGCGCTGTCCGGCGCCATCGCCAGCGGCGACGCGGTGCTGGCAGCACTCGCCGCCGGCGCCGACCTCGCCTATATCGGCTCGGCGTTCATCGCCACGCTGGAAGCCAACGCAGCGGCCGACTACAAGGCGATGATCGTCGCCTCCGCCGCCGCCGACATCGTCTACACCAACGCCATCACCGGGGTGCACGGCAACTACCTGCGGCCCACCCTGGTGCGCGCCGGGCTGGACCCGGAGAACCTGCCGGTGAACGATCCGTCGAAGATGAACTTCGCCGAGGGCAAGCCGAAGGCGTGGAAGGATATCTGGGGCTCGGGCCAGGGGATCGGCGCGGTCAAGGCGGTGCTGCCGGTGGCCGGGCTGGTGGAGCGGCTGGAGCGGGAATACCTGGCGGCGCGGGCGCGGTTGGGGTTGTAGGCAAGGAAGCAGCGCTTTTTTGGAAAAAAGCGCGCAAAAAACTTCATCCCTTTTGGGACGGGGTCTCCAATGGATAAAGTTTTTTTGCTTCTTTGTTTTCAAGCAAAGAAGACTTCCTTCCTTATCTGGAGCCACAAATGCACCCTGAAATCACCGGCCGCGTCGCGCTGGTAACCGGCGCCTCCTCCGGCCTCGGCACCCGGTTCGCCGAAATTCTCGCCGAGGCAGGCGCCAGGCTGGCGATCGCGGCGCGGCGGGTTGATCGGTTGCAGGCGCTGGCCGCCCGGCTCGGGGCCAGCGTGCTGCCGGTGCAGCTGGATGTCGCCTCGGTGGCCTCGGTGCGGGAAGCGGCGGCGCGGGTGCAGGCCGAGCTTGGGCCGATCGAGATCCTGGTCAACAACGCCGGGATCAGTCGGCAGGCGAAGCTGGAACTGATCGAGGAGGACGATTACGACGCGGTGCTGGATACCAACCTGAAGGGCGCCTTCTTCATGGCCCAGGCGGCGGCGCGGCAGATGCTGGCGGCGAACAGAGCCGGGCGGATCGTCAATATCGCCTCGATCGCCGGCCAGCGGGCGATCGGGCAGTTGTCGACCTATGGCATGAGCAAGGCCGGGGTGATCCAGATGACCCACGCGATGGCCCGCGAATGGGGGCGGCACGGCATCAACACCAACGCCATCTGCCCCGGCTACATCGCCACCGAGATCAGCGCCGCGTATCTGAAGAGCGAGGCCGGGGCGAAATGGGTCGCATCGCTGCCGCGCCGCCGGATGGGCGAGCCGCGCGATCTCGATGCGCTGCTGCTGCTGCTGTGCTCCGGTGAGTCGGCGCGCTTCCTCAATGGCTCGATCATCGCCGCCGATGACGGCTTCACCTCGCTCTGACGACACCCTGCTGCGGCAGGCGCTGGCGCGGCACCAGGAAGGCGATCTGGACGGCGCGCGGGCGCTGTATTTCCGCGTGGTGGAGATCACCCCGGATCAGCCGGATGCGCTGCGGCTGCTCGGCATCGCGCATCTGCAACAGGGCCGCCCAGCCGAGGCGGTGGCGCTGCTGCGCCGGGCGCTGGCGGTGCGGCCGGATTTCGTCGAGGCCTGGGGCGACCTGGCCACCGCGCTGCGCCGCGCCAACCTGCCGGCCGAGGCCGCCGCCTGCTGGCGCCAGGCGCTGCGACTGCGCCCTGGCGATCCGGTCTTCCGCCGGGCGCTGGCCACCTGTCCGGCCGGTGCGCCGCCGCCGGATGCGACCCTGCTGCATCGGCAGGCCAGCGAGCGCCATGCCGCCGGTGATCACGCGGCAGCGCTGGCGCTGTTCCGCCAGGCATCGCTGCTGTTGCCCGACCCCTGCCCGGCGCTGGCCAACGCCGCCACCGAGTTGCTGCTGCTGGACCGCCCGGAGGAGGCGCTGGCGACGCTGGAGGCACTGCCGCAGGCCGATCACCCTGCCGCCGCCACCGGCTGGCGGCATCGCGGCGCGGCGCTGGCCCTGCTGGAACGGCCGACCGAGGCGATCGCCGCCTGCCGTGCCTGCCTGGCGCTCGACCCGGACGACGCCGACGCAAGCTTCGGCGAGGCAGGCGCGCTGCTGCTGCTGGGGGACTACGAGGCCGGCTGGGCCGCCTATGAAAGTCGCCACCTGTTGGCCCAGGCCACCGCCGACGAGGCCGGGGTGGAGCGCGCGCCGCTATGGCTCGGCACCCCGGAGCTGGCGGGCCGTACCCTGCTGCTGCGCGCCGAGCAGGGTCTTGGCGATATCCTGCAATTCGTGCGCTACGCGCCGCTGCTGCGCGGCCGCGCCGGGCGGCTGCTGCTGGCGGTGCCGCCGCCGCTGCTGCGACTACTGGGCGGGCTGGCCGACGCGGTGGTGGATGACGGCGCGCCGTTGCCGCCGCACGACCTGCAGACGCCGCTGATGAGCCTGCCGCTGGCGCTCGGCACCACGCTCGCCACTATCCCGGCCGCAGTGCCGTATCTGCGTCCGGAGCCGGCGCTGGCCACCGCCTGGGCCGCCCGGCTGGGGTCAAGACGGCGGCTGCGTGTCGGCGTCGCCTGGACCGGCAATCCGGAGACCCCACGAGGCCATCTGCGGCGGGTGCCGCCCGAGGCACTGCTGCCGGCGCTGGCCGCCACCGGAGCCGAATTGCACGTGCTGCACAAGGAGATCGCCGCAGAGGACCGCGCCGCGCTGGCCGGCCATCCCAGCTACGAGGCCGAACTCACCGACTTCGCCGAGACCGCCGCGCTGATCGCCCAGCTGGACGTGGTGGTGTCGTCCTGCTGCTCGATTGCCCATCTGGCTGGAGCAATGGGTTGCAAAACCTTGATCATGCTGCAATTCGCCGCCGACTTCCGCTGGCTGCAGCAGCGCAGCGACAGCCCCTGGTACCCCACCGCCACGCTGTTCCGCCAACCGGCGCGCGGCGACTGGGGCCCGGTGATCGCCGCCGTGGCGGCGGCGCTGCGCGATCTCGCCTGATCAGCCTCGCCCGGCGTCGACGTGCCAGGTATGGGCGGTGCACATCCGGCTGTCCTCGGCGGCCAGCCACAGCACCATGCGCGCCAGGTCGGCGGGATACAGCAGCGCCTTCAGGCATTGCAGTTCCAGCGTGTTCTGCTCGGCCTCCGGCGTCACCCACAGCGCCCGCTGCCGCTCGGTCATGATCCAGCCGGGGATGACGCAGTTGACCCGGATGCCGTGGCCGCCGAGGTCGCGGGCGAAGCTGCGGGTCAGGCCCTCCACGCCGGCTTTGGAGGTGGTGTAGGCCGGCATGCCGCCTGTGGCGACGCGCCAGGAGACCGAACCGAAATTGATGATCGAGCCACGCCCGGCGGCGATCATCAGCGGTGCCACCGCCTGGATGGCGAAGAACTGGTGGCGCAGGTTCACCGCCAGCCGCTCCTCCCAGTATTCCACCGTCACCTTGCGCCAGTCGTGCCGGTCGTCATGCGCCGCGTTGTTGACCAGCACGGTGAAACGGCCCAGTGCGGTAGCGGCCTGCGTCACCGCCTGCTGCAACGCCGCGATGTCGCGCAGGTCGCAGGGCAGGAACAGCGGTTTCGGCTGGCCGGCGGCGGCGATTTCCTCGACCAGCGCGGCGCCGGCCTCGCGCTGGATGTCAACGAAGGCGACCCGGCTGCCCTGGGCGGCGAAATGCCGCACCATCGCGGCGCCGATGCCGCTCGCGCCGCCGGAGATGAACACCGGCTGGTCGGCCAGGCTGGGATAGACGGCATCTGTCGGCTGCATGGCGGTTCCTTCCGGGACTATCGCGCCGTGCCCGGCGCATCGCCGGCTATCCTACAGCGTGGCCGGCACAACGCGACAGGCCCCCGCCGCCGCACTACCGCCGGCGCAACTGGTAGCGCAGGCTGGTCCGGTCAGCGCGCTGGCGGGTGATGGTGAACTGCACCACGGCGCCGGCGGCATCGTGGAACATCAGGCGGTTGACCAGGATCGGGCTGCCCTCGGCACAGCCCAGCCGCGCAGCCAGGCCCGCTTCGGCCAGATCGGCGCTGACCGTGGTGGTGGCGCCGGTGATCTCGATGCCGAGTTTCTGTTCGAGCATGGTGAACACCACCGGCTGCGCGAAATCCGCCCGGCTGAGGCGGCGGCCAATCTCGGGCGGAAAATAGATGATCACATCGCTGCGCGGCGCAGCACCCTCCAGCAGCACCCCGCGCAGACATGGCAGCATGGTGCCGCTGTCGAGCCCGAACACCCCGGCCGCCTCCGCCGAGCGGGTCAGCCGGTAACCGGCGACCTTCAGCGTGGCTCCAGCGGCGGCGACCGCGATATCGGCCAGCGTGCTGATCTCGCGGGTGCGTTCGGCCTGCGTGACGGCGCTGATCACCAACGCGGTCTTGGCCGGCCGCTTGCGGATCAGCCCGTCATCCTCCAGGTCGCGCAGCGCCGCGCGGATGGTGATCAGGCTGACCCCGAAGCTGCGCGCCAGCTCGGCCTCGATCGGCAATGGCTGGCCGACCGGCCAACTGCGATCGGTGATCCCGGCGCGCAGGCGGTCGGCCACCTGTCGATACAGCGGACCGTTGCGGCGGTGCAGATTCGCGGCGAGATCGAGCCGGGCCATGCGGGGGTCTCCAATGCGAGGCATCTTCGATGGTTTGATATAATACGATGATGGTAGAGTTGTACTTGCTCTGGAACAACCACATCGCTCGCTTGCCGAACCATGCTTGCCGCTCAGGCGGGTTGCTTTAACCTGCCGGGCATCATGCAGACCGTGTTGGCAATCGATCTCGGCGGCACCTCACTGCGCGCGGCCCTCGTGCAGCGCGATGGGCAGCCGGTGGCGCTGGCGGCACGCGGCCATCGCATCGGCGACGAGGCGAACCCCGCCGATTGGTGGCGGGCGCTGGGCGAGGTGCTGGCCGAACTGCCGGACGCCGAGGTGGCCGGGATCGGCCTGTCCGGCTTCACCCGCAGCCAGGTGCTGACCGACGACGCCGGCACGCCGCTGCGCCCGGCGCTGTGCTTCACCGATGGCCGCGCCTCGGCCGAGGCGGCGGCGCTGGCCGAACGGGTGGAAGACGGCTGGACGGCGATGACCGCCTATCACCCGCTGGCCCGGCTGGCCTGGGTGGCGCGGCACGAACCGGCGGTGCTGGCCGCCACCCGGCACGTGTTGCAGCCTAAGGACTGGCTGGCGATGCGGCTGACCGGCCGCGCCGCCTGCGACCGCTTCAGCAACGCCTGGGCGATGGAAAAACGCGGCCCGGATTATGCCGGAAAGGTCCGCTCGCTGGCGCTGTTCCGCCAGGCCGGCATCGACCCCAGCCTGCTGCCCGACGTGCTGAACCCGTGGGACCGGGTGGGCCATGTGCGGCATCTGCCGGAGGGGGCGCCGGACTGGCTGGCCGGCCTGCCGGTGTTCACCGGCAGCATGGACACCTGGTGCGCCAGCATCGGAGCCGGCGCCGGCCGGGTGGGCGACGCCTATCTGATCAGCGGCACCACCGATGCCGGCGGCGTGCTGACCGCAGCCCCGGTGCAGGCGCCGGGGCTGGTCAGCCTGCCCTGGGGTGACGGCGTGTTCCATATCGGCGGCCCCAGCAATGCCGGCGCCGGCTGCCTGTCCTGGCTGGCCGGGGTGCTCGGCATGCCGGATGCCGCCGCCGTCAGCGCCCTGGCGGAGGTCGCAGATCCGCGGGCGCCGCCGCTGCTGTTCCTGCCGTCGCTGTCCGGCGAGCGGGCGCCGGGCTGGCAGCCGCAGGCGCGCGGCGGCTTCATCGGCCTGCACCACAGCCACGGCCCGGCGGAACTGGCGCGCGCGGTGCTGCTGGGCGTGGCGTTCGCCGATCGCGACCTGCTGGGCGGCGCCGAATTCAGCCAGTTGCTGATCGCCGGCGGCGGCGCGCGCTCCGATCTGTGGTGCCAGATGCGCGCCGACGTGCTGGGCCGGCTGGTGCGGCGCGCGGCGGCCGACGAACCCGGTATCACCGGTGCGGCGCTGCTGGCCTGGATCGGGCTGCGGCAGTTCACCGATCTGGCCACGGCGCAGGCCGGGCTCGCCGGAAGCTCCGCGGCCTGGCAACCGGACGCCGCCGCCCATGCCGAGGCGACCCGGCTGTACGCGCTGTATCAGCGGTTCGGCGCGGCGGGGCTGGAATTGTCGCAGGCGCTGGCGGCGTGATGGCGGGTGGCTGGCGCGGCGTGGTCGGGCGCTACGGCACCGCGCTGGCGGCGCTGGCGCTGTTCGCCGGCTTCGCCGCCACGGCGGACAATTTCCTCGCCCTCGGCAACCTGCTCGGCATCGCCAAGCAGATCAGCATCATCGCCATCCTGGCCACCGGTTTCGCGCTGGCGCTGACCGCCGCCGAACTGGACCTGTCATTTGCCAATGTCGCCAGCCTGGCGGCGGTGGCGGCCGGCCTGGTGGTGCAGCGCGGCCATGCGCCGGTACTGGCGGTGGCGGCCGGGCTGGCGGTGGGGGTCGGCTTCGGGGTGTTGAACGGGCTGGTGGTGACGCGGCTGAAGGTGCCGTCGCTGATCGCCACCCTGGCTACCGCGGCGATCGCCAACGGCCTGGCCTTCGCGCTGACCGATGGCGTCTCGGTGGTCGGCCGCTGGCCGGCCTCGTTCACCGGGCTGGGGCGGGCCACCTGGCTCGGGCTGCCGGCGCTGGTGTGGTGGATGGCCGGGGTGATGCTGCTGGCGGTCGGCTTCCTGAAGCAGACCCGCGCCGGCTTCCGGCTGGTCTGCACCGGCGAGGCCGAGGAGGCCGCCGCCCTGGCCGGCATCGCGGTGCGGCGCAGCAAGGTGCTGGCGCTGGCACTCTCGGGTGCTGCGGCCGGGCTGGCGGCGGTGCTGCTGGCGGCCAGCCTGTCCTCCGCCTCGGCGAACATGGCCGGCGATTTCCTGCTCACCTCGCTGGCGGCAGTGATGCTGGGGATGACGATGTTCGAGCCCGGTCACCCGAACATTCTCGGCACCCTGGTGGGGGCTCTTACCATCGGCATGCTGTCGAACGGATTGGTGCTGCTCGGCGCGCCGTATTACGTGCAGGATATCTGCCTCGGCGTTATCATCATCGCCTCGGTGGCGGTGTCGGCCAGCGTGCTGACCCGGGCGGCGTTTCGCGTATGACCTATGATAGTTATGAGCCATAACAACGGGAGGCGGCCGATGCGCCGGCTTGTTCTGATCCTCGGCCTGCTGCTGCTGGCGCTCCCCGCCCAGGCACGGGCGCTGAAAATCGGCATCGTGGCGTTCCAGATGTCGTCGGAAACCCACGCCCGCGCGGCCAACGCGGCGGTGGCGGCGGCCAAGCAACTCGGCTGGAGCGTCACGCTGCTGAATTCGCGCGGTTCGGTGCCGGAGAGCGGCACCCAGATCGAGACGCTGATCCAGGCCAAACCGGACGCGCTGATCCTGTGCATGACCAAGCCCGTGGAACTCGACGCGCAACTGGCCGAGGCACAGAAGGCCGGCATCCCGGTGGTCACCATCGCCAGCGGCACCAGCCCGCACACGCTGTTCGACATCCAGGCCAACGAATACCAGGTCGGCAGCGAGGCGGCGCTGTATCTGCTCGGCCTGATGAATTATCGCGGCGCGCTGCTCACCGAGCGGTTCGAGGGCAATCTCGCCACCCGGATCCGCGGCAAGATGCTGGACGCGGTACTGAGCGAGAACACCGCGGTGAAGGTGCTGGGCAGCCACTCGATGGCCCGCACCGCCTCCTGGCAGGACGACGTGCGCAACGGCATGGGAGCGCTGCTGCAGCGCGATGCCGGCAAGTTTCAGGGCGTCTGGGCCAGCTTCGACGGCCAGGCGTTCGTGATCGACGACCTGATGCAGGCGCAGGGGCTGAAGAAGGGCCAAATTCCGCTGGTCAGCATGGATGGCGGCCAGACCAGTTTCGCGCGCATCCGCGACCCGAACAGCCTGATCGTCGCCACCGTCGCAGTGCCGTTCGAGTTGATGGGCCAGAAAGCGGTGGATGCCATCGAGCGCATCGCGGGCAAGGGCGAGTCCAAGGCCAGCGTGGTGCAGGGCCCCTATATGCTGCTGCCCTCGGTGCTGGTCGACAAAAGCAACGTGCCGGCCGAAGGCAAGTGGCCCTGGTAGCGCCGCTGCTCGAACTGCGCGGCATCGCCAAGCGCTACGGCGCGGTGCGCGCGCTGGAGGGCATCGATCTCGCTATCTTCCCCGGCGAGGTGGTTGGGCTGTGCGGCGATAACGGCGCCGGCAAGTCGACGCTGATCCGCATCCTGTCCGGCGCCCAGCCGGCCAGCGCCGGCGAACTGCGGCTGGACGGCATCCCGGTGCGCTTCGCCTCCCCGGCGCAGGCGCTGGCCGCCGGCATCGCCACCACCTACCAGGACCTCGCCCTGGCGCCACGGCTGTCGATCGCGCAGAACGTGTTCATGGGCGGCGAGTTGCTGCGCCGCCCGGCCTGGCTCGGCCTCTTGGACAAGCGCCGCATGCACGCCGAGGCCCGCCAGTACCTGTCCCGCTTCGGCTTCGCGGTGGACGACATGCACCGCCCGGTCGCCGACCTCTCCGGCGGCCAGCGCCAGGCGGTGGCGCTGGCCCGCGCGCTGCGCTGGCAGGCCCGGCTGGTGATCATGGACGAGCCGACCGCAGCACTGGGCGTCGCCGAGAGCCGCGCCGTGCTCGAGCTGATCCGCCGGCTGCACGAGCAGGGCGTCGCGGTGCTGCTGGTCAGCCACGACATGGACCACGTGGTGGCGGTGACCCAGCGCGTGGTGGTGCTGAAGAAAGGCCGCAAGGCCGGCGAGATCGCCACCAATGCCACCGATGCGGATCGGTTGGCGCATGCGGTGATGAGCGGCACAGTCGCATGAGCAAGATGTTCTTTTTTGCAAAAAAGAACCAAAAAATTTTTACCCGCCTTGCAACAATGGAGCGCGGGAGATTCCGTACACTCCAATGGATGAAAAGTTTTTTTGCTTCTTTTTGTTCACAAAAAGAAGACCCTTCCCTTGCCCGCTGAAACCGCCCTCTACCCGCCGGTCAAAGCCTACCTGGAGCGCCACGGCTTCACCGTGAAGGGCGAAATCCGTGGCTGCGATGTGGTGGCGGTGCGGGAGGGTGAGCCGCCGCTGGTGGTGATCGGCGAGTTGAAGCTCGGCCTGTCGCTGGAACTGATTCTGCAGGCCGTCGCCCGCCTCGCGTTGGCCGACGAAGTTTATCTCGCGGTGCCGCTGACCCGGCGCGGGCGGGACCAGGATGGCCGCGCGCATCGGCTCTGCCGGCTGCTCGGCCTCGGGTTGCTGACGGTCAATCTCGCCAGCGGCCATGTGGTCGCGGTCTGCGAGCCGGAGGCGTATCGTCCGCGCATCAACCGGCGCCGGCGCGGCCTGATGCTGCGCGAGTTCCAGCGGCGGCGGGGCGACCCGATGCAGGGCGGCACCGCGATGCGCCAGAAGCTGATGACCGCCTATCGCCAGCAGGCGCTGGCCTGTGCGGTAGTGTTGCGCGATGGACCTGGCCGGCCGCGCGACCTGCGCCCCGCCGCGCCGGATGCTGCGACGATCCTGGCGCGCAACCCGTATGGCTGGTTCGTCCGGCTATCGCGCGGCGTCTATGGCCTGACAGAGGCCGGAGAGACCGCCGCCGAGGCATGGCTGGCGCAGCAGGCGCCCGATCCGCTAGCCTTGCCCGAGCCTTCTGGAGGACCGCAAGATGCGCCGCGTGCTGACCGCCGAGATCGCCCATGAAACTAACACCTTCAGCATCGTGCCCACCACGCTGGACAGCTTTCGCCGCAGCCGGCTGATCGGCGGCAACGAAATCCCGGCGGCGCGACGTGGCACCCATACCGCGATCGGCGCCACCTTCGAGGCCGCCGACCGGTTCGGCTGGACGCTGAGCCATCCGGTGGTGGCCGGCGCCAACCCCTCCGGCACCGTCACCGACGCAGCGTTCGACACCCTGGCCGACATGCTGCTGTCCGGCGCCGAGGGCGGCATCGACGGCGCGCTGCTGCATCTGCACGGCGCCATGGTCACCGAGAGCCACGAGGACGGCGAGGGCGAGTTGCTGCGGCGGCTGCGCGCCAAGGTCGGCATGGATGTCCCGATCGTGGTGACGCTCGACCTGCACGGCAACATCACCGCCCAAATGGCAGCACTCGCCAACGCGCTGATCGCGGTGCGCACCTACCCGCATATCGACTACTACGAGCGTGCCTGGCAGGGCGCCGAGCTGCTGCAACGGGCGATGAACGGTGAAATCCACCCGCGCACCGTCATCGCCCGGCGCCCGATGCTGCGCGGGCTGGATGGCGGACGCACCCAGTCCGGCCCGATGCGCGAACTGATCGACCGCGGCGAGGCGCTGGAACGCGAGGGCCGCGCGCTGGTGGTCAGCGTCTGCGCCGGTTTCACCGCGGCCGACATCCACGATATCGGGCCGAGCGTCACGGTGACCGTCGACGGCGACACTACCGCCGGGCAGGCAATTGCGGAAGAATTCATGGACCACGCCTGGGCGACGCGGGAATTCGTCAGCGTCAGGCACCGCTCCGCCGAGGACGCGGTGGCCTATGCCAAGGCGGGGCAGGACAATGCGGAAAAACCGCTGGTGATGGCCGATGTGACCGACAACCCCGGCAGCGGCCATTACGGCGACGCGACCAACCTGCTGCGGGCGATGATCGCCGCCGATCTGCAGAATGCGGTGTTCTACGCGCTGTACGACCCGCAGGCGGCGCTGGACGGCCAGGCGATCGGCGTCGGCAACACCGGCAGCATCCAGCTCGGCGGCAAGCACGATCCGGCGGCCGGCGGCGGCCCGCTGGCGCTCACCGGCCGGGTGGTGGCGCTGACCGATGGCCGCTTCCAGAAATTCGGGCCGATGGGAGGCGGCGTGTGGGCCGATCTCGGGCTGTCGATGGTGTTCCGGGTGGGCGGCATCGATATCGTGGTGATCACCAACAACACCCAGGCCACCGACACCGCGCAGCTTACCTCGATGGGCATCGACCCCACCCGCAAGGCGACCATCGCGGTGAAATCCAACCACCATTTCCGCGCCGCCTTGCAGCCGCTGGCGCGCGAGGTGATCACCGTGGATGGCGGCGGGCTGGGCGCGGTGATCCTGAAGCAGGCCGGCTTCAAGCGGGTGCGCCGGCCGATCTGGCCGCTGGATGCATTGACTTAATGGCGAGTCAAAACCAGAAAAGAAAGGATCTTCTTTTTGTGAACAAAAAGAAGCAAAAAAACTTTTCATCCAATGGAGTGTATGGAGTCTCCGCGCGCTCGGTGTTGCAAGGCGGATAAAAATTTTCCTGCTTACCCAGGATAGTCAGCCAGTTTGAGAAGGCGGTAAGGCATCGGG
>JBEPTZ010000026.1:0-42707 GCA_041691815.1 Rhodospirillales bacterium
CCTCATGCTCCGAAAACTCTGCAATCCCGTATAATGTTTCCGGACAAACTCTTAGGAAATGGAACGAGCCGCCCGAACCGTCGCGCCTTCATCTATCGACGCTCCTACACCAAGTCATGGCACTCATCGGTGAACATGGCGGCATCACTGCCGCCGAGGCGTGGGAGATCTTGGTCAGATCGGGGATATTCAGTGGGGTGGACATCGCGATGTTCGAGCGCCTGTTGCGTCGAATGGGCGACCCGGAAGTCGGGCTGCTGGAGCAGGCACCGGATGGCACGCTGCTTCCAGGGGCAGCCGGGGAGAAATTGCTCGAAAGTCGGGACATTTTTGCGGTGTTCATGTCACCCGAGGAATACAAGGTGGTTGCCGAGGGCGGGAGGGCAATTGGACAGGTTCCTGGCACTAACCCGTTCTCGCCGGGTCAGATGCTGGTCCTCGCCGGACGCCGCTGGCGGGTCATCGAAGTGAACGGGGAACGGCGGGAACTCACGGTCCGTCCGGCCAAGGGAGGGACGCCACCAATCTTCGGAGGTGACCCACGACCACCTGCCGATGGCGTCGTTAGGGAGATGCGCCGGTTCTGGGATGACCTGGCAATCCCGGCCTATCTCGACACAGCGGCCAAGCAACTCGTGGTTGAGGCTCGGACCACCTATGACAGACTCGGCCTGCGCCACTCGTCGGTAGCCTGGCATGAAGGGCAGATCCTACTGTTCCCCTGGATCGGCGAGCGGAAACAGCAGGCACTCGTATTGGCGCTCATCCAAGCCGAGCTTGAGCCTGCCCCACTCGGAATAGCTGTTGGCGTTGGCGTCGAGCACAAGGAGAAGCTGATGAAAACCTTGTCAGACCTGACGAATGGCTCATTGCCCAGCGTCCTCGAACTCGCCGGGATGGTGGAGAACAAGATTGTCGAGAAGTTCGACATGTTCCTCGGTGATGAACTTTTAGACCTGGCATGGGCAAATGATCGTCTCGACGTTTCGAGTCTACCTGACATAGCGTCGGAATTGCTCCGGTCTCTCCAGTCAGCGAAAATCGGGTAGCCGGCTGCCATGCGCCACAGCTTATTCCGATATTTCGATGATCGACGCTGGGCGGACGCATTCCTGGCTGGCGAGCTGTATTTCCGACCGTTGTCGTTTTTCCGGGCCTTCGAAGACGGCCAAGTCCGAGGCGATCGCCATGAGGGCGTGTCGGTGTACGCGCCGGAGGGCGGTCTGGTGATTACCAATCAGACCCAGGGCAAGACTTTCACCCTGCCCAACCACCGGCTCGAATCAGTGGCTCGCCAGGATGACATCTGGGTTTACTGCCTGAGCAGGGTGTACACCGCGGCGCTGGCGGCTGAGTTCGGAGCTGCCGTCTGTGTGGAGATTTTGGACATTCCGGTATTCTGCAGGCGGGTTCGGGCAGTGCTACCGGCCGAGGCGGAAGTTATCGGCCGCCGGGTGGACTATTACCGGGCGACGGACGCTGGGAATCCGCGCTGGGCGCTGCCGGAGCAGATTGCCACATCAAAGCTCGACGTCTACGCCCGGCAGGTCGAGTTCCGGCTGGTGTTCTCCACCACCGGCGCCCTGGCGTTTGAAGATGTCTCATTGCGCTTGGTTCAAGGCGCGGCCGAGATACCCCCGCCGGCCAAACAGAGTGGGCAGGTGGTGTCCGTCGGAAGCTTGGCTGCTATCTGCCAAGTGCACGAGATCAGTCCCCGATGATGAGTCCTGTCTTATGAGTCTTGGCCGCTCCCAGAGAAAATTCGGACCGTGTTGTCATCGCGGACCAAACAGAACGTCAACTTTTATCCCGCAATAGCAACTTATAATGCAGTAAATATAGACATTTAAACCTTGGGGGTAAATCGGCCTACCCCCAACCCCCGGAGACAAACCGCCCAAGAGAGAGCCAAAACCGGGTTCGTTGCGCCCCTGGCACCCCCAAGCTATCCGCGCAAATCCAGGCCAAACCTGCCGTTCAGCGGGGTGTGACTCGGCCGGAAGAATATTTGTGGGATGGTCAATTGGAGCGGGCGATGGGATTCGAACCCTCGGCCCCAACCTTGGCAAGGGTTGGGCTCATCGTGCGAGATATGTTCGGTATAAGTGGGTCCATGCCCCTGGACCTCTGCCCACAGGCAATAAAAGTCGGGGGTTCCAAGGGCTATGCCCTTGGCGGGGTGCGGGGCAGCGCCCCGTGCTTGCTTCCTTGCGCCCTCACGCCGCCTCCGCCTGCCCCACCCCCAGCAGCCGCGCCTGCAACGCCGGGTCGGCGGCCAGCGTGGCGGCGCTGCCGGCATAGGCCACCTGCCCGTTCACCAGCACGCAGGCATGGTCGGCGAACGGCAGCACCGCCTCGGCATGGTGTTCGACGATCACCATCGCCACCCGGCCGCGCAGCCGCACCAGGGCGGCCATCACCTCCTGCACGATCGCCGGTGCCAGCCCCTCGAACGGCTCGTCGAGCAGGATCAGCCGGCTCGGCACCATCAGCGCGCGGGCGATCGCCACCATCTGCCGCTCGCCGCCGGAGAGGTTCTCGGCCTTGGCGCGCTGGCGGGTGCGCAGCCGCGGGAACAACTCGAACGCCTGCTCGATGCTGATCCCGCCCGGCCGCGCCGCGATGCGCAGATTCTCCACCACCGAAAGGTTGGGGAACAGCCGCCGCCCTTCCGGCACCAGCGACATGCCGGCGCGGTTGATCTGGTAGCTGGCCATCCGCGTGGTCTCCTGGCCGGCGAACACCACCCTGCCCTCGCGCGGCCGCAGCGTGCCGGTCAGCGCCCGCAGCAGCGTGGTCTTGCCGACGCCGTTGCGCCCCAGCAGCGCCACCGCCTGACCCTCGCGCACCAACAGGTCCAGCCCCTCCAGCACGGTGCTGCCGCCATAGCCGACCGACAGGCCCTCCACCCGCAGCAACTCCGCCGCCTCGTCGCCCACCGGTGCCGCGGCGGCGATGCCGGCGACATTGCGCTCGCCGGTGCCCAGATAGGCGGCGATCACCTCCGGGTTGGCCGCCACCTCCTCCGGCTTGCCGTCGGCGATCAGCCTTCCCTGATGCAGCACGCTGATGCGGTCGGATAGCGCCAGCACGCGGTCGATATCGTGCTCGATCAGCAGCACCGCATGGGTATCGGCCAGCTTGCGGATCAACGCGCCCACCACCTGGCGATCGGCCTCGGCCAGCCCGGCCAGCGGCTCGTCGAGCAGCAGGATCTTGGCGTCGATCGCCAGCGTGATGGCGATCTCCAGCAGCCGCTTGGCGCCGTGCGGCAGGTTGGCGCATTGCTCGTGGCCGCGCGCCTCCAGCCCGACCGCCTGCAATATCGACCACACCCGCAAAGCCTGCCCGGCATCGCCATGCGCGTCGACGAAGAAATCGCGGCTGCGGGTTCGGGCCTGCACCGCGATGCGGATATTCTCGAACACGGTCAGGTTGGGAAACACCGACAGGATCTGGAACGACCGCCCGATGCCCAGGCGCGCCCGGCGATGCATCGGCATGCGGGTGATGTCCCGCTCCTCGAAGGTGATGCTGCCGGCATTCGGCGCCAGGATGCCGGACAGCATGTTGAAGAACGTGGTCTTGCCCGCCCCGTTCGGCCCGATCAGGCTGTGCAGCCGGAACGGATACACCTCCAGCGCGATGTTATCGGCGGTCACCAGCGTGCCGAACTGCTTGCTCAGCCCGCGCACCGACAGGATCGGCTGCTCGGGGTCGGCATCGATCGCGCCGCCGGCCAGGGGCGGGATGATCGCCGGCCGCGCCGGAATGCTGTGCCGCACCAGCGTCCAGCCCACCCGCCCGAACAGGCGCTGCGCCACGCCGACAATCCCCTCCGGCGACAGCAGCGCGAACAGGATGATGATCGGCGCGAAGATCAGCCACCAGCTTTCGGTGATCGCCGACAGCCGGTCCTGCAATATGGTGAACGCGACCGCGCCGAACAGCGGCCCCAGCACCTGGTGCACGCCGCCCAGCACCACCATCAGCAGCGCGTCGCCGGCATGCCGCCAGCCGAGATTGTCGGCATAGGCGCCGCGCAGCAGCAGCGCCAGCAGCCCGCCGGCATAGCCGATCACCCCGCCCATCAGCACGAACGAGGCGAATTTCAGCGCGAACACGTTGTAGCCCAGGCTGGCCATGCGCAACTGGTTGTCGCGCAGCGCCTGCAACGCCCGGCCGAACGGCGCGTGGGCGACCCGCCACAGCAGCCAGATGCCCAGGCTCACCGTCACCACGGTGAAGGCGTGGAACGCGAGATCGCCGCGCAGCCATTGCCGCTGCACGCCTTGCAAGCCGTTCTCGCCACCGGTCAGCGCGGTCCATTTGAACGCGATCTCGAAGGCGATCTGCGAAAAGGCCAGCGTCAGCAACGAGAAATACAGCCCACTGCGGCGCAGGATGATCAGCGCAATGACGGCCGCCAGCAGGAAGGAGAACGCCACCGCGAACACCAGTGCCGCGATCTCGTTGTCGAGGAACCGCAGCATGGCGATTGCGGTCGCATAGCTGGCGCAGCCGAAGAACACCGAGGCGCCGAACGGCACCAGCCCGGTATAACCGACCAGCAAATTCACCCCGGCGCCATACAGCGTGTAGATGGCGATCTCGGTGATCAGCGTCACCGGCGCGCCCATCGCCTGCCACAGCAGGGTGAGCCCCACCAGCACCACGAACACCCAGGTGACGGGGTGGCGCGCCAGCCGCGTCACTCGAAGCGCTCCCAGCGCTCACCGAGCAATCCGCGCGGGCGGATCAGCAGGATCACCGCCATCGCCACATACATCATCGTGGTGGCGGCGGACGGCGCGAACTGGATGGTCAGCGCCGACACCACGCCGATCAGCAGCCCGGCGATCACCGCCCCGGCGAACGAGCCGAGGCCGCCGATGGTCACCACCACGAAGGCCGGCATGATCGCCCCTTCGGACATCGCCGGCGTCACCGTCCACAGCGGCGCCGCCAGCACCCCGGCGATGCCAGCGATGGCACAGCCCAGCCCGAAGGTCGCGGTCAGCACCCGGGGCAGCGGAATACCCAGCAGCCCGACCATCTCCGGGTCGCGCGAGCCGGCGCGCAGGATGCGGCCGAACGGGGTGAATTGCAGGAACGCCCACAGCGCCAGCAGCACCACCACGGTGAGCACGAACACGAACAGCCGGTATTTGGTGATCAGCACCGGCCCCCACAGATAGATGCCGGTGAACGGCGCGCTGAACGGCTGGCCGATGCCGCCATAGGCCAGCCGCAGCAAAGCCTCGATCATCAACGCCAGCGCGAAGGTGACGATCAGGCTGACCAGCGGCTCCTTGTCGTAAAGCTGGCGGATCAGCAGCCGCTCGGCCGCCATGCCGACCACGCCGACCAGCAGCGGCGCCAGGATCACCGCCGGCCAGCCGGCCAGCTGGTACAGGCTGATGGCGAAATACGCCCCCAGCGCGAAGAAGCCGCCATGCGCGAAGTTCACGATGCCGAGCAGTCCGAAGATGATCGACAGCCCGATCGCGATCAGCACGTAGAGGCCGCCGAGCACCAGCCCGGCGACGATCTGCGACAGCAGGATATCCAGCATGGAAGTGGGTTCAGCCCATCTTGCAGCCGTTGGCCACCGGGTCGCCGAACACCTTCTCCAGATCGGCGGCGTTCTTCGGCACCGAGGCCAGCACGTCGAAATAATCCCACTGGTCGGTGATCTTTGGCTTCACCGACACCACCAGGTTCTTCAGCAGCAACTGGTGGTCGCCCTTGCGGTAATAGTACGGGTTCTCCGCGCTGCCGCCCTTCCAGGCCTCCAGCCCGGCGATGATGGCGTCCGCCTCGGTGGACTTGCCGGCGTCGATGGCGTCGAACAGCGAGGTGGCGGTGAGCCAGCCCATCCACGCCTTATCGGCGGCCGGCTTGCCGTATTTCTTCAGGTAGCGGGCGGCGAAATCCTTCTCGGCCGGGGTGTTGGCGGCGTTGTCGTACCACCACAGCGAGGTGTACAGCCCGGTCGCCGCGGTGGGGCCGACCGACCAGATATCGGTGTCGCCGATGGCGATCTCGCAGATCGGGATCTTGCCGCGCATGCCCATCTCGTTCCACTGCTTGAGGAACGTCGAGAGGTCGCCGGCCGGCACGCCGCCGAGGATGATGTCGGGCTTGGCGGCGCGGATTTTCAGGATGAACGAGCTGTAGTCCGGGGTGTTCAGCGGCACGCTGTCATCGCCCACTACGGTGCCGCCCTCTTTCGCCAGAATCTCCTTGAACGACTTGGCGATGTCCTGGCCGAACGCATAGGCGGCGGTGAGGAAATACCATTTCTTGCCCTTCTCCAGCAGATAGGGCGCGAACATGTCGGCCTGCACCGCCACCGGGGTGTTCAGCCGGAAGGTGTAGCGGTTGCAGTTCTTGCCGGTGATGTCGGTGGCGGCCGCGTTGTCGATCACGAACGGCACTTTCAGCCGCAATGCGGTGGCCTGCTCGGCCAGCGCGCTGGAGCTGAGTGCGCCGCCCAGCACCGCCACCACGCCGGCCTCCTGCACCAGCTTCTGCATGTTCTGCTGCGCGCCCTGCGGGCTCGGCTCGTCGTACCAGATCAGGCTGGCCGGCTTGCCCATCAGCTTGTTACCGCGCATCTCCAGCGCCAGCATGCTGCCATTGGCGAGGTATTCGGTCTGTGCGGCGATATCGCCGGTCTTGGCCAGCAGCAGGCCAATCTTGATCTCATCGGCCGCCTGCGCGCGGGAGATGAACGGCGCGCCGAGGCTGGTGGCGGCAGCACCGCCGGCGCCCAACAGCACAGCGCGGCGGCCCAACGTGGATGCGAGCGAGCGGGAATCGGTCATGCGGTCTCTCCCTGATGGCCCCGCCTCGTGCGGGCGGGCCGTTGTTTCGTTTATGCGGGCGATGCTAGCGGCAGTTTTCGGCGTTAGGAATGGCTTTCCTGCCCCGGCTCCAGCACCGCCCGGCTGGCGGCCAGCGCCTGGCGGGCCCATTCGCGGTCGCCGAGCAGCGGAATCCGGCTGTCGGACGGCACTTCCACGCTCACCGGCAGATCGGCCGGCAGGGCGGCGAACAGGGCTGCCAGATCGATACCGCCCTCGCCGGGCAGCAGGCGTTCGGCGCGGGCGGTGAAAATCAGTCCGGCATCGTCCGGCGGGATTCCGGCCGGCGCGTCGCAGATTTGCGCGTAGCCGAACAGTTGCGGCGGGCAGGCGGCGAGCTCGGCGAGCGAGGAGGCCGATCTGGCGAAGTGCAAGGCGTCCACCAGGATGCGTGCATTCGAATGCGCGGCCGCAGAAACCACGCGAAACGCGTCGGAAAATGATTTCACCGCCGTCCACGGCATGAATTCCAGGTCGCAGGTGAGATGATAGGCCGATGCCGTTTCGCATAGTTCGGAGTACGAATTGGTGAGGCGTGCCACATCGGGGTCGTCGCCGGCCACCAGGATCGCCCGCGCGCCGAGGCGTTGGCCGGTTTCCAGGAAGGCGGTGTAGTCGGAAATGCGGAAATGCGGTGCGAGTCGGATTATTTCGAGATCGAACACGCCGATGCCGGTGTCGCGCAGCGCCGCCAGCGTCTCGCGCAGCAGTGCCGGGTCGGTATGCAACGGCTGACTGCCGCCGCCGGGTGCCGCCGGCAGCAGGCGCAGGCCGAGATGGCGATAGCCGAGTTCGGCGGCGAGACGCACCGCGTCCGGCGGGGTGAGGCGGTTGGCGGTGAGGTAGGCCAGCGAATAGCTGCGCGCGGTCATGGCGGCTCCTTCAGCAGGTGCTCTGCGGTGATGGCGGCGAACACCAGGGCTGGGCCGAGATTGATCCCCGGCGCCGGGTAGACGCCGCCCATCACCGACTGCATGTCGTTGCCGGCGGCGTAGAAGCCTGGAATCGGGTTGTTTTCGGCGTCCAGCAGCCTTGTGCCGGCATCCACCGCCAGCCCGGTGGCGGCACCGATATCGCCCGGCCACAGCCGTACCGCGTAGTATGGTGGCGTGGCGATCGGGCCGAGATTGGGGTTGCCGGGCCGCGATGCGTCGCCGTTGGCACGGTGATAGGCGGTGCTGCCGCGGCCGAATTCGCTGTCCACGCCCTCGGCGGCGAAATGGTTCATCCGGGCTACGGTTTCGGCCAGTGCGCTGCCGTCGATGCCGAGTTTCTGCGCCAGTTCGGCGATGCTGGCGGCCTCGGTGAGATAGCCATCGGCCAGCAAGCGGCGCGGGTTGCCGGTGTGCGGGCGGACCATGCCGAGGCCGTACTGGCGCAGCGCCACCGCATCGGCGATCAGGAAGGCCGGCACCGCGCCCTCCGTCGCGAACATCGCGCGGACGAAATTATGGTAGCCGATGCATTCGTTGACGAAGCGCCGGCCGGCGGCGGTGACGCAGACGGTGCCCGGCTTGCCGCGATCCATCACGAAATGCGGGAACGCCGCCTGGCTGCCATCGGCGCGGCGGCGCAAGCTGACCGGGGCCCAGTAGCCGTGGTCGAGACCCTGCGGCGCGTAGGTCGCGCCCAGCGCCAGGGCGAGGTCCTGGGCGGCGCCGGTATGGCCGGGGGCGGCGGGGCTGTGGTCTTGCGGCATATCGCGCAACCAGGCGGCGCGGCGGGCGGGATGGCGGGCGAAGCCGCCGCTGGCCAGCACCACGCCGCGCCTCGCGGTGAGGCGGCTTGTGTGGCCGTTCTGGCGTAGCACCACAGTCCGGTCGCGGTGCAATTCCAGCAGTTCGGTGTTGGTGGCGATCGGCACCTGGCGGGCCAGCAGCGAGGCCAGCAGGCGGCCGGCCAGCGCGTTGCCCATCACCAGTCGGGTGCCGCGCTTATGGCTCAGCCGGTCCAGCGCGTGGCGGCCGAGCAGCGCCAGGGCGTGGCGCAACGCGGTGGCGCTGCTTGTGAGGTTCAGCAGCGCGGTGATGTCGGTGCGGTCGACCATCATGCCGCCGAGCACGGTGAATTCCGGAATCGGCGGGCGCAGCAGCGCGAAGGCCGGGCCGAGGCGGCGGCCGTCGAATGGCAGCGGTTCCAGCGCCCGGCCGCGCAGCGTGGCGCCGGGGATTTCCTGCACGTAGTCCGGGTGCAGCCGGTACGGGCGCAGCCGCAGCTCGGACTGCGCTTCCAGCGTGGCGATGGCGGCCGGGCCGGCGGCCAGGAAGGCCTGGCGCAGTGCCACCGGGGCGTGGTTGCCGACCGCGCGTTCGAGAAACAACGCCGCCTGCTCCGGCGTGTCGCCGGTGCCGGCGGCGTGCATGGTGTTGGGCACCCAGACGGTGCCGGCGGATAGCGCGGTGGTGCCGCCGACGAAGGCGGTGCTTTCGACCAACAGCACCGAGAGGCCGCCGATCGCCGCGAACAGGGCCACCGCCATGCCGGCGCCACCGGCGCCGATCACCACCACATCGCAGGCGAAATCCGCCGGCAATGCGGCGAGGTCGGTCATGCCCCGATTGTGCCGAGGAAATCGCGCATCAGGGTTTGTTCGGCGGCGTACATCTCGACACCGAGCGAGGTGCGGCAGCCACGGGCGCGGGCGGCCTCGATCCATGGCGGCACCAGGGGGGCGGTGATGACGCAGCCGGCGAAGCAGGATGGGTCCAGCCGGGCGACGTCGACCGGGTAGGGGTCGCCGGGGCGCATGCCGGCGGGGGTGGCGTTGGCGACCAGGCCGTAGCCGTGCGGGTCGGCCGAACCGATGCCGAGGCGGCCGGGATGCAGCGCCGCCATGCGGCCGAGCAGCGCGTCGCGCCGGGCGGGGTCGCGGTCGTGGATGTCCAGATGGGTGACGCCGGCTTCCAGCAGCGCCAGTGCCATCGCCGAGCCGGCGCCGCCGGCGCCGACCAGCAGCGCCCGCTGGCCGTGCGGTTCGCCGCCGCCGGCGCGCACCGCGGCGACGAAGCCGAGGCCGTCGAGCATTTCGCCGTGCCAGCCGCCATCCGGGTTGCGGCGCATGATGTTGACCGCACCCAGCGCGTGGGCGCGCGGCGTGGCGCTGGCGCAGTGGCGATAGCAGGCGAATTTATGCGGGATGGTGACGATGATACCGTCCAGGTTGCCCGCCAGTTCGACGCCGGCCAGGAATGCGTCGAGCCGCTGCGGCGCGACATGCGCCGGCACCACCACCGCGTTGAGCCCGGCCTGTTGCAGCGTGGCGGTCATGCCGGCGGGGGATTTCACCTGGGCGATCGGGTCACCGACGATGATCAGCAGCCGGGTCGCACCGTCGAGCCGCATGCATTCCTCCCTGGCCGCGCCGTTTTGCGCGAGCGCGGCATTCGGCATAACCGAAACCGCCGCCGGGTTCCAGGCGGGCGGCCCGGCAGCACGCCGCGATAGCGGATCAGGCGGCGAAGAACGCCTTGGCATCCGGCGAATAGCGCGCCAGTTTTTCCGGGTCGATGGCCACGCCGAGGCCCGGCGTGTCGGGGATGCGCAGGGTGCCGTCCGGCTCCAGCTGGAACGGCACCCGCATGATGTTGTCGACGTAGGCGCTGCCGCCGATGTACTCGACCAGATCGCAGTCGGCGAAGGCGCCGGCCAGTTGCAGGTCGGCGGCCAGCCCGAGCGCGGTGTTCCAGCCGTGGCCGACATATTTGACGCCGAAATCATAGGCCAGGCCGGCGATGCGGCGCTGTTCGCTGATGCCGCCGACCTTGGTCACATCAGGCTGCACGATGTCCAGCGCGCCGCGCACCAGCCAGGGCAGGAAGGACTGCCGGCGGGTGAGCACCTCACCGCCGGCGATCGGCACCCGGCTGGCCTGGCGGAGCACGATGAAATCCTCGATCGCGTCGGGCTTCAGCGGCTCCTCGAACCAGTCGACCTCATGCGCTGCCAACATGTCGGCGGTGCGCAGCGCCCATTTCAGGCCGTTCGGCCAGTAGGCGTCGCTGGCGCCGGGGTCGACGAACAGCTTGGCGCCCGGCCCGGCGGCGTCGCGGGCGGCGCGGACGATGGCTTCGTCCAGCCGTGCGTCGTCGCGGCGGCCGAACGGCCCCCAGCCGATCTTGAAGGCGCGGAACCCCTGGGCGCGGTAGCGGGCGATCTCGTCGGCCATCGGCGCCGGTTGGTCCATCAGCAGCGAGCAATACGGCTTCACCCGGTCGCGGTAGCGCCCGCCGAGCAGGCGGCCGGTGGCCAGGCCGGTGGCCTTGCCGAGGATGTCCCACAGCGCGATGTCGATGCCGCTGATCGCATGCGTGAGCGTGCCGCCGCGGCCCATCCAGAAGCTGTTCTGGTGCAGCTTCTCGCTCACCCGCTCCGGCTCCAGCGCGTTCTCGCCAAGCAGCAGCGGCAGCAGCACCGGGATGGCGGCGGCGACCAGCGGGCCGGCGGTGAACACGCTGCCGTAGCCGGTGATGCCGGCATCGGTGCGGACCGCGATCAGCGCGTGGATGGAATCCTCGGCGCGGATTTCGGCGGACCAGCCGCCGGGCGGGCTCTCGCCGCGCAACTGGGCGACGCGGATTTCGGTGATCCGCATCACCGGCAAGGCGGGTCGGGCCGGGTCGGACTGGTCATCGTGCATCTGGCGATCGCTCCACCGGGTTGGACGGGATGAAATCAGGACTCCCGTGCGCCGGCGGCATGGCGGAGTCCGGATTGCAGCTTACCGGACTCGAGCACGTTTGGAGAGGCTGGCCGGTTTGCGCCTCGCTGCGCGTCAGTCCGCCGCCGCGGTGCCCATCTTGTCGGCCAGCGCGGGCATGGTGCGGGCGCGGCCCGGCGACAGCCAGCGTTGCAGGCGTTCCAGATACAGGTAGATCACCGGCGTGGTGTAGAGGGTCAGCACCTGGCTGACCATCAGGCCGCCGACCATGGCGAAGCCCAGCGGCCGGCGCAGTTCGGAGCCGGCGCCGCTGCTGAGCATCAGCGGCAGGCCGCTGAAGATCGCCGCGAAGGTGGTCATCATGATCGGCCGGAAGCGCAGCAGGCAGGCCTGGCGGATGGCGGCTTCCGGGGTCTGGCCGTCGCGGCGCTCGGCGGTGATGGCGAAGTCGACCATCATGATGCCGTTCTTTTTCACGATGCCGATCAGCAGCAGGATGCCGATGATGGCGATCACCGACAGGTCGTAGTGGAACAGGATCAGCATCAGAAACGCGCCGACGCCGGCCGAGGGGATGGTGGACAGGATGGTGAGCGGCAGGATGTAGCTTTCGTACAGCACGCCGAGGATGATGTAGACGGCGATGATGGCGGCGGCCAGCAGGTAGGGCTGGCTGGACAGCGAGGCCTGGAACGCCTGCGCGGTGCCCTGGAAGGTGGCTTGCAGCGACACCGGGGTGCCGAGGTCGCGCATCGCCCGGTTGATCGCGGTGACCGCGTCGCCGAGGGCGGCACCCTGGGCCAGGTTGAACGACAGGGTGACGGCGGGGAACTGGCTCTGGTGGTTGATCGACAGCGGCGCCACGGTGCTGGGGTCGACGCTTACGAAGGTGGACAGCGGCACCGCCTGGCCGGTGCTGGATTTCACGTACAGCTTGCTCAGCACCGAAAGGTCGTGCTGCAGGTGCGGCAGCACCTCGAGGATGACGCTGTAGGTGTTCACCTGGGTGAAATACTGGGTGACCGGGCGCTGGCCGAGCGCGTCATAGAGGGTGTCGTCGATCACCTGCGGCTGGATGCCGAACCGGGAGGCGGCGTCGCGGTCGATCCTGAGGGTCGCGGTGGTGCCGCCATCCTGCTGGTCGGTGGCGAGATCGCGCAGCATCGGCAGGGTGCGCAGCTTGGCCAGCACTTTCGGCGCCCAGGCGTACAGCTCGTTCGCATCGGCGTCCTGCAGGGTGTACTGGTACTGGGTTTTGGAGGCGCGGCCGCCGACGCGGATATCCTGCGAGGCCTGCAGGAAGAGCTGGGCGCCCTCGACCTTGGCCAGCTTCGGCCGCAGCCGGGCGATGACCTGGTCGGCGGTGGCGGTGCGCTGGTTGAACGGCTTCAGCGCGATGAAGAAGCGGCCGTTATTGCCGGTCTGCCCGCCGACGCCGGAGCCGATGGTGGAGGAATAGGCGGCGATCGCCGGGTCGCTCATCAGCACATCGCCGAGCGCCTGCTGACGCTTGGCCATCTCCTGGAACGAGACGTCCTCGGCGGCCTGCGAGATGCCGACCAGCACGCCGGTATCCTGCTGCGGGAAGAAGCCTTTCGGGATGATGACGAACAGGTAGCCGGTCAGGCAGAGGGTGGCGAAGAAGACCATCAGGGTGATGAAGCTGTGCCGTAGCGCCCGTTCCAGCGAGCGCTTGTAGCCGTTCAGGGCGGCCATGAAGATGCCCTCGATGATCCTGTACGGCAGCCGGTGCGGCCCGTGATCCTGGCGCATGAAGCGCGAGCACATCATCGGCGTGAGGGTGAGCGAGACGACGCCGGAGACCAGCACGGCGATCGACAGGGTCATCGCGAATTCGCGGAACAGCCGGCCGATGATGCCGCTCATCAACAGCAGCGGGATGAACACCGCGACCAGCGAGATGCTCATGGTGACCACGGTGAAGCCGATCTCGGCCGCACCTTTCAGGGCGGCCTCCATCGGTCGGTCGCCGGCCTCGATATGGCGGTAGATGTTCTCCAGCACGACGATCGCGTCGTCGACCACGAAGCCGACCGCGATGGTGAGCGCCATCAGCGAGATGTTGTCCAGGCTGTAGCCCATCACATACATCACCCCGAAGGTGCCGATCAGCGCGATCGGCACGGTGATGCTGGGGATGACGGTGGCCCAGAAATTGCGCAGAAACAGGAAGATCACCATCACCACCAGGCAGATGGTGAGCAGCATGGTGAACTGCACCTCATCCACCGAGGCGCGGATGGTCTGGGTGCGGTCCATGATCTGCGAGACTTCGATCGACGGCGGGATGGAGGCCTTGAGGCGCGGCAGTTCGGCCTCGATGCGCCCGACGGTGTCGATCACGTTGGCGTCCGGCTGCTTGAAGATCACCAGCTGCACGCCGCGCTTGCCGTTCTGGTAGCCGGCGACGCGCAGATTATCCGCCGCCTCCACCGCCTGGCCGACGTCGCGCACCCGCACCGGGGCGCCGTTGCGGTAGGCGAGGATCAGGTCGTTGTAGTCGGATGGCTTGGTGATCTGGTCGTTGGCGTAGATGGTGTAGCTGCGCTGGGTGCCGTCGATGGTGCCCTTGGGGCTGTTGGCGGTAGCGTTGGCGATGGTGGCGCGGGCATCCTCCAGGGTGAGGCCCATCGCCGCCAGCTTGGACGGGTCGATCTGCACCCGGATGGCGCGGTTCTGCTGACCGCTGATGAACACCTGGGCGACGCCGTTGATCTGGCTGATCTGCTGGGCGAGGATGTTGTTGGCGTAGTCGTTGACGTCGATCAGCGGCATCTCGTCGGACTGCACCGCCAGAATCAGGATCGGGCTGTCGGACGGGTTGGACTTATAGAAGGTCGGCGGGTTCGGCAGGTTGCGCGGCAGCGAGCCGGCGGAGGCGGTGATCTTGGCCTGGATGTCCAGTGCGGCGGCATCGATGTTGCGGTTGAGGTCGAACTGGACGGTGATCGAGGTCTGGCCGAGCACGCTGACCGAGGTCATCTGGTCGACGCCGGCGATCTGCGCGAAGCGGCGCTCCAGCGGCTGGGCGACGGCGGTGGCCATGGTCTCGGGGCTGGCGCCGGGGTAGCTGACCTGGACCTGGATGGTGGGGAAGTCGACCTGCGGCAGCGGCGCCACCGGCAGCAGCGGGTATGCGGCGATGCCGGCCAGCAGGATCGCCGCCATCAGCAGCGAGGTTCCGACCGGGCGACGAATGAATGGGGTCGAAATGCTCATGCTGTCTCGCAAAAACCGAAGGGACGGATCAGGCGGCAGGCACGCTCAACTGTTGGTCTTGGCGGCGACGATGCTGACCCTGGTGCCCTGGCGCAGGCGGGACTGGCCATTGACCACCACTTTCGCCCCGGTCTCCAGGCCCTTGGCGATCACCGCGATATGGCCGTCATCCTCGGCCACCTCGACGGTTTGCGCCAGCACGGTGGAATCGGGCTGCACCACGTAGACGAAGCGCCGGCTCTGGGCGTGCTGCACGGCGACCGAGGGCACCGTCAGCGCGTTCTTGCGGGCGCCCACCAGCACCTCGGCGTTGACGAACTGGCCAGGCCACAGCTTGTTGTCGGTGTTGGCGAACAGCGCCTTCAGCTTGATGGTGCCGCTGGTGGCGTCGATCGCGTTGTCCACCGTCAGAAGCCTGCCGACGCTGAGTTTGGTGGTGTTGTCCGACGCGAAGGCGGTGACCGGCACGCTGCCGCCGCTGGCCTGGCTTTGCGCCAGCGCCGCCTGGACCGCCGGCAACTGGTGCTGCGGCAGGGAGAATACCACGGCGATCGGGTGGATCTGGCTGATCGTGACGATGCCGACGCCGGATGTGTCGGCGAAGCGCACCACGGTGCCGGGGTCCATCTGGCGCAGGCCCATGCGGCCGTCGAACGGCGCGCGGATGGTGGTGTAGTCGAGATTGATCTTCGCCGCGTCGATCGCCGCCTGGTCGGACTTGAGCTGGGCGACCAGTTGCGCCACCGCGGCGGCCTGGGTGTCCACCGTTGCCTGTGGCGCGAAGCTGCGGCTGGCGAGCTGGGTGGAACGGCCGAGGGTGAGCCGGGCGTTGACCAGCTGCGCCTGGTCGGCGGCCAGCCTGGCGTTGGCCTGGTCGAGCGCCGCCTGGTAGGGCCTGGCGTCGAGCTGGACGATCGGCGCGCCGGCCTTCACCTCCTCGCCTTCGGTGAACAATATCCTGTCGATGGTGCCGTCGACGCGGGCGCGGATCAGCACCGACTGGTTGGCCTGCACGGCGCCGATGTTGCGCAGTTCGATCGGCAGGTCCTGGCGCACCGCCTCGGCGACGCTCACCGGCACACCATCCTGGCTGCCTTGCGCCTGGGCTGGCTGCGCCAGGGTGGCGGCCAAAGGAAATGCCGCCATCGTCGCCAATGGCAGCATCAACAACGACAGCATGCCGAGACGCGGCAGCCTTGGGCGGGAAAATAGACGGATCAAGGGCGTGCGATCCTTGTCGGCGGCGGGTTTTGCTGAAAGCGCAGGGGCGACCGTGAGACCCGACTGCATTGCCGTGCCGGGCTGCCGAGGGCGCGTTGTGGTGCGGCGCCGCAGGGATTGACCGACCGTAAGGCAGACCGCGGATATCACGATCGAATCACTCAATTGCACGTTTTCGGGCCCTTCCGCAACGCCATCTTCACGGCGTTACGCGGATTAAACCTGCGCGGATGCAGTCGCGACCAGTTGGTTTCAAATCGAATTCACAATTTTTCGACTACGCTTGGATATCGAACTGCAATAGGTTCGCCCGGCGCGGCAATAGCGCGAGGCGGGCAGTCGATCCGTTGAAATATCGGTGACCGGCTCATTCAGTGTTTGACGCATCCGATCCTGGTTGGTTACATTTCTGTTACTGGACACGTCTGCAAGCAATGGGCGGAAGGGGCGTCGGATCGTGAAGTTTGTCCGTGGCTTGCTCGGTGTTCTGGGCTTTCTGATCGGTGTTGGGCTGATTGCTTGGTCTGGCTCGATAATCCAGGACTCGCGCAACTTCCTGGCCACCGCCAGTACCACCACCGGCGTGGTGACCGACCTGCGCCTGTCCAGTTCTTCGCGCTCCACCACCTACTATCCGGTGGTGCGCTACACCGCCGAGGGGGCAGCGCATACCATCATCGGCCGCGGCGGCAGCAATCCGCCGGCCTATTCGATCGGCGAGAAGGTCAAGGTGATCTACCCGCCCGGCGAGCCGCAGGCCGGCCGGCTGAACAATTTCATGGATCTGTGGATGCTGCCGTTGATCCCGGGCGGCCTCGGCCTGGTGCTGGTGCTGGTGACGCTGGGAACGCTGATCGCGACGCGCCGGCGGCGCAGCCTCAACAACCACCTGCTGCATACCGGCCAGCGGATCGAGGCCAAGGTGACCGAGGTGGCGCCGGACACCAGCATGCAGCTCAACGGCATCTACCCGTTCCGCATCGAGGCGCAGTGGCTGGACCCCAGCGTGAACCAGATGCGCATGTTCAAGAGCGACCGCATCTGGTTCAACCCGACCGATTACATGCCGGCGGGCGGACATATCGGGGTGTTCATCGATCCGAGCAACCCGAAGAAGTACCACGTCGATATCTCGTTCATGCCGAAGATGGCGACTTAAGGAAGCGCTTCTTTTTTGAAAAAAGAAGCAAAAAACTTCATCCGCCTTGCGGCAGCGGAGTGGTGGAGACTCCGTACACTCCAATGGATAAAAAGTTTTTTTGCTTCTTTTTGTTCACAAAAAGAAGTGCTTGCTTCAGCTTGCCGCAATCCCCAACGCCGCCCGGAACCTTGTGGCGAGATTGGCTCCGTCGCGTGGCGGCAGGAAGCGGGGCACGTCTTCGGGCGAGATGCGGATGGTGGCGAACAGTGCCTCGCGGCGCAGGCGGGGGCGCAGGGCTTCGACGCCGGGCATGTCGGTCGCGATCTCGCCCTGGCTCCAGCCGCAGGCGCGGGCCATTGCGGCGAGGTCGGCGCCGTGTGCGGTGTGGCTGGACTGGTGGCCGGTTTCGGCGAACTGGCCGTTGTCCAGCACCGCGATCGACAGGTTGGGCCGTTTGGCGGCCGCCGTGGTGGCCAGTGAGCCGAGGCCCATCAGCATCTCGCCGTCGCCGGTGATCACCAGCACGCGGCGGTCGGGCTGGGCGATGGCGAGGCCGAGGCCGATCATCAGCGCGCCGCCCATGGCGCCCCAGAGGTAGAAGTTCTCCGCCCGGTCGCCGGCGGCCCCGGCGTCGTAGGTGGTGGAGCCGAGGCCGGTGACCACCAGCAGCTCGCCGCCCGGGGTGTCGGCGGTGTCGCGCAGCAGGGTGGCGACCACCTGACGGCGGTCGAGCAATGCATTGGAGAGATTGTTCATTTCACCCACACCTTGGCGCCGATCAGGCGTTGCGACAGCAGTACGGCCACCGGGATGGCGCTGTCATAGGCAAACCTGGCGCTGGCGGCGACCATCTCGACCACCTCGTCGGCGCGCTCGGCGCGGCGGATATGCACGCCGGCGGCTTGCAGGACCGGGCCGGTGCTGCTGCCCATCGGCACCTGCCACGGGTTGAACTCGCCCCATTCGCCGCGCATCGTCACCAGGATGAACAGCGGCATGCGGCAATGGATCGGCAGCGACAGCATGTTGATGCAGTTGCCGACGCCGCTCGACTGCATCAGCAGCACGGCGCGGCTGCCGCCGAGATGGGCGCCGGCGGCCATCGCGATGCCCTCCTCCTCGGTGGTGAGCACCACCGCGGTCATCTCCGGGTCGGCATGGAAGCGGTCGATCAGGCGGGAATGGCCGGCGTCGGGCACGTAGCCCATCTGCCGCACGCCGGCGGCTTTCAGGGCGGCGTAAACACCGTCCTGCCAGGGTTCGGGGGTCATGGGGTTACTCCTTCTGCCGGCATCTTCCCGCAGCCTGCCTTGCGCGCAATCCCCCCCCGCCGTAAGCCATCGCTTCTGACCCTGCGAGGACCGGACGATGGATCATGCCCCCGCCGAAGCGGATGAGTACGCCGAAATCCGCGAGGAGGTGAGCAAGCTTTGCAGCCATTTTCCCGGCGAATACTGGCGCAAGCTGGACGAGGTGCGCGGCTACCCGACCGAGTTCGTCAACGCGCTGACCGAATCCGGCTATCTGGCGGCGCTGATCCCCGAGGAATATGGCGGCGCCGGGCTGAAGCTGGCCGGGGCGGCGGCGATTCTGGAGACCGTGCAGGCCGAAGGCTGCAACGGGGCGGCCTGCCATGCGCAGATGTACATCATGGGCACCATCCTGCGGCACGGCAATGAGGCGCAGAAACAGGCCTATCTGCCGAAAATCGCCACCGGGGAGTTGCGGTTGCAGGCGTTCGGGGTCACCGAGCCGACCAGCGGCACCGACACCACCAGCCTGCGCACCTTCGCGAAGAAGGAGGGCGACAAGTATATCGTCAATGGTCAGAAAGTGTGGACCAGCCGGGTCGAGCATTCCGACCTGATGCTGCTGCTGGCGCGCACCACGCCGCGCGACCAGGTGAAGCGCAAGACCGAGGGGCTTTCGACCTTTATCGTCGACATGCGGACGGTGCTGGACAAGGGGCTGACGATCCGGCCGATCCGCACCATGATGAACCATAATTCCTGCGAGGTGTTCTTCGACAACATGGAGGTGCCGGCGGAGAATCTGGTCGGCATCGAGGGGCGCGGGTTCCGCTACATTCTCGACGGGATGAACGCTGAGCGGCTGCTGATCGCCTCGGAGTGCATCGGCGATGCCAAGTGGTTTACTGCAAAATCAACTGCATATGCCAATGACCGCAAGGTGTTCGGGCGGCCGATCGGGCAGAACCAGGGCATCCAATTCCCGATCGCGCGCGCCTATGCGCAGATGCGCGCCGCCGAGTTGCTGGTGCGCGAGGGCATTCGCAAGTTCGATGCCGGCGAAGCCTGCGGGCCGGAGGCGAACATGGGCAAGATGCTGGCCGCCGAGGCGAGCTGGGCGGCCGGCGAGGCCTGCATCCAGACTCATGGCGGCTTCGGGTTCGCCGAGGAGTATGATGTGGAACGTAAATTCCGCGAGACCCGGCTGTACCAGGTAGCGCCGATCAGCACCAACCTGATTCTCTCCTTTGTCGCCGAGCATGTGCTTGGCATGCCCCGGAGTTACTAGAATGCGGGCTACTAGAATGCGGAGCTACTAGCGATGGGTCGGCCGCTGGAGGGCTTGCTGGTACTGGCGATGGAGCAGGCGGTGGCGGCACCGTATTGCTCGTCCCGCCTCGCCGATGCCGGGGCGCGGGTGATCAAGATCGAGCGCGCCGAGGGCGATTTCGCGCGCGGTTACGACCAGGCGGCGAAAGGCTCGTCGAGCTATTTCGTCTGGCTCAACCGCGGCAAGCAGAGCCTGGTGGCGGATATCAAGAACCAAGACGATCTCGCGTTGCTGCGCAGGATCGCCGCCAAGGCCGATGTTTATATACAAAACTTGGCGCCGGGTGCGGCGGCGCGGGCCGGGCTGGGCAGCGAGACGCTGCGGGCGGCCAATCCGCGGCTGATCACCGTTGATATTTCGGGATACGGCGATAGCGGGCCATATGCCTCGATGAAAGCCTATGACCTGCTGGTGCAGGCGGAATCCGGCATCGCCAGCATCACCGGCCACCCTGCCGGCCCCGGCCGCATCGGCGTCTCGGCCTGCGACATCGCCTGCGGCATGGCGGCGCATGCCGGGGTGCTGGAAGCGCTGATCGAGCGCGGCCTCACCGGCCGCGGAAAATCTTTGAAGGTCAGCCTGTTCGACGGCATGGCGGACTGGATGAACGTGCCGCTGCTGTACTGGGAGGGCACTGGGCGCGCGCCGGAGCGGATGGGGCTGGCGCATCCGTCGATCTGCCCGTACGGGGCGTTTGCCACCAATGACGGCGCCCTGGTGCTCATTTCGATCCAGAACGAGCGCGAATGGGCGGATTTCTGCGCCCGCTTCCTGCTGGAGCCGGCGCTGCCGCAGCGCGCGGGGTTCGAGACCAACGTGATCCGGGTGGCCAACCGGGCGGTGGTGGATGCCCATATCGGCGCGGTGTTCGCTGCCCTGTCGCGCGACCAGGCCGCCCAGCGCCTGCGCGCCGCCAACACCGCCTATGGCTTCGTCAATGGTGTCGCCGAGTTCGCCCATCATCCGGCGTTGCGCCGCATCGAGGTGCAGACCGAGGGCGGCCCGGTGGCGATCGCCGCCCCCCCGGTGCTGACCGAGGACGGACCGCCGGTGCTCGGGCCGGTGCCGGCGATCGGCGAGCACAACGCGCTGATCCGCGCCGATTTCGCCGGCTGATGCGTGTTGCCGCCGTCCCGCCCCATGATCGGAGAATTCATGTGATGCGCTTTCTGCCGCTGCTCGCAGCCCTGGCGACCTTCGCGCTGCCGGCTTTCGGCCAGCCGGTGACCGGGCAACTGACGCTGTACACCTCGCAGCCAGATCGCGACGCCGCGCGCACCGTGGCGGCATTTCGCAAAGTGCAGCCGGGGGTGCAGGTGCAGATCTTCCGTTCCGGCACCACCGAGGTGATGAACAAGCTGCAGGCCGAGTTCGCCGCCGGTGCGCCGCGCGCCGACGTGCTGCTGATCGCCGACGCGGTGAGCATGGAGCGGCTGAAGGCCGACCATCGGCTGCAACCGGAGCCGGGGCTCGACCTGTCGCACATCCCGGCCGGCGCCTACGACAAGGACCACACCTATTTCGGCTCCAAGCTGATCACCACCGGCATCGTCTACAACACCGCCGCCACCATGAAGCCGGCAAGCTGGGCCGATCTGCTGAAGCCGGCCGCCAAGGGCCAGGTGGTGCTGCCCAGCCCGCTGTATTCCGGCGCCGCGGCGATCCACATGGCGGCACTCGAGGCCGATCTCGGGCCGGACTACTACCAGAAGCTGGCGGCCAACGGCGCGGTGGCGATGAAGGGCAATGGCAGCATCATCACCGCGGTCGCCTCCGGCCAGGCGATGTATGGCTTCGTGGTCGACTTCATGGCGCTGAACGCCGAGGCCAAGGGCTCGCCGGTGCGCTTCGTATTCCCGAAGGAAGGCGTCTCCGCGGTCACCGAGCCGGTAGCGGTGCTGGCCGGCACCAAAAATCCGGCCGCCGCCCGCGCCTTCGTCGCCTTCATCCTGTCCCAGGCCGGGCAGGATCTGGCGGTCGGCCAGGGCTACCTGCCGGTGCGCGACGACGTGGCGCCGCCGAAAGGCTTTCCGCCGGTGGCCAGCGTGCATCTGCTGCCGCTCGACGTGCCGGCCGCGATCGCCGCCGACGATGCCAACAAGAAGGCGTTCGCCAAACTGTTCGGCGGCTGATGCCCTCTGACGCGGCCCTCGCCCCTCCCCCGCTGGCCGGCACCGGCATGGACGGCGGCGAGCGTGCGGTGCGTCTTGGGCTGGCGGCGTTCGTGGCGCTGGTGGCGTTCTGGCCAGTGGCGCGGCTGCTGGCCGAGGCGGTGGCGCCGGGCGGGCATCCCGGTTTGCGGGTGCTGGCGCAGACCTGGGCGGCGCCGGCGACGCGGGTGGCGCTCGGCCACACCCTGGTCGCCAGCGGGCTGGGCACGGTGCTGGCCACGCTGCTCGGCGCCGGGCTGGCGCTGGTTGTGGCGCTGACCGATATCCGCGCCAAGGCAGCCGTGGTGGTTACCTTCATGCTGCTGCTGATGGTCGCCCCGCAGGTGCTGGCGCTGGCCTGGGCGCAACTGGCCGGGCCGGGCAGCCCGCTGCTCGGGGCGCTGGGGCTGGCGCCACGGCCGGGCAGCCGCAATCCGCTGTATTCGCCGGGCGGGGTGGTGCTGCTGTTCGGGCTGCACCATGCGCCGCTGGTGTTCCTGGCGGTGCGCGCGGCGTTGCGCCAGGTGCCGCAGGCGCTGTTGGAGGCCGCCCAGGTGTCCGGCGCCGGGGCGTGGCGCAGCCTGCTGACCATCGTGCTGCCGCTCGCCGGGCCGGCGATCGCCGCCGGCGCCGGGCTCGCCTTCGTCTCCTGCATCGGCAATTTCGGCATTCCGGCGCTGCTCGGCATCCCGGCCGGCTACAGCGTGCTGGTGACGCTGATCTACCAGCGGCTGTCCGGCTTCGGCCCCGCGGTGCTGCCGGAGGTGGCGGCGATCGCGCTCGGCCTCGGGCTGATCGCCGGGCTGGCGCTGGCGCTGCAGGGCTGGCTGCGCGGGCTGCTGCAGGTGGGCGGTGCGGACGCCGGCCCGGCCGCCACCGGCTGGCAGCTGGGGCGCTGGCGCCCGGCCGCCGAGGCGCTGATCTGGGCGCTGCTGCTGGTCGCCCTGGTGCTGCCGCTGGCCGCCCTGCTGGCGCAATCGCTGGTGCCGGCAGTCGGCGTGCGCCTCTCGGCGGCCACCGCCACGCTGGCCAACTACGGCTATGTGCTGGGCGAGGACGCCGCCGCCCGCCGCGCCTTCACCAACAGCTTTCTGCTGGCGGGGGCCGCCGCCGCCATCCTGCTGCTGCTGGCGGTGCCGCTGGCGGTGCTGGGCGAATGGCGCCGCAGCCGAGCCATCGCGCTGCTGTCGCTGGCCGCCGAACTGCCCTACGCGCTGCCCGGCGTGGTGCTGGCGATGGCGATGATCCTGGTGTTCCTGCGCCCGCTGCCGCTGCTCGGCATCTCGCTGTACAGCACCCCCTGGATCATCCTGCTGGCCTATCTGGCCCGCTTCCTGACGCTGGCCTGGCGCCCGGTCACCGCCGGGCTGGCGCAGGTCGACCGGCATCTCGACGAAGCCGCTCAGGGCGCCGGCGCCGGCTTCCTCTACCGCCTGCGCACCGTGGCGTATCCGCTGCTCGCACCCGCCGCCGGCGCCGGGGCGATCCTGGTGTTCCTCACCGCGTTCAACGAGTTGACGGTCTCCGCGCTGCTGTGGTCCTCCGGTTCGGAGACCGTTGGCGTCGCCATCTTCAGCCTCGACCAGGGCGGCGAGAGCAGCGCCGCCGCCGCCGTCTCGGTGCTCAGTGTATCGGCCACGCTGGCGCTGATCGGCGTCGCCTCGCTGCTGGCCCGTCGCCTGCCGCCGGGGGTGCTGCCATGGCGCGCGTGACATGGCACGTGTGATTCTGGCCGGCGTCACCCGCCGCTTCACCGCGACCGGTGCCGCCGCCGTCGATACCGTCGACCTCACCGTCGCCGATGGCGGCTTCATCGCCCTGCTCGGCCCCTCCGGCTGCGGCAAGACCACGCTGCTGCGGCTGATCGCCGGCTTCGAGCGCCCCGATGCCGGCCGCGTCACCATCGGCGACGACACCGTGGCCGGCCCGGACGGCTTCGTGCCACCGGAGCGCCGGCAGGTCGGCATGGTGTTCCAGTCCTTCGCGCTGTGGCCGCATATGACGGTCGCCGGCAATGTCGGCTATCCGCTGCGGGTCGCCGGCATCCGCGGGCCCGACTATCACCGCAAGGTCGCCGAGGCGCTGGCCGCCGTCAGCCTCGGCCCGCTGGCCGACCGCCGCCCGGCCGCCCTCTCCGGCGGCCAGCGCCAGCGCGTCGCCCTGGCCCGCTGCCTGGTGATGCGCCCGCGCGTGGTGCTGTTGGACGAGCCGCTGGCCAGCCTGGACCCGCATCTGCGCACCGCCATGCAGGCCGAGTTCACCCGCTTCCACGCACTCACCCGCGCCACCATGATCTACGTCACCCACGACCAGGCCGAGGCACTGGCGCTGGCCGACCAGGTGGCGGTGATGCAGCACGGCCGCATCGCCCAGCTCGCGCCGCCACGCGAACTCTACCGGGCGCCGGCCAGCGAATTCGTCGCCCGCTTCGTCGGCGGCGGCGCGGTGGTGCCGGCCATGGTGCTGTCGGCGCAGGGCGACACCGCCGAGGTGGAACTGCTCGGCCTGCGCCGCCGGCTGCGCGCCGCCCCCGGGCAGCGCCCCGGCCCGGCGCTGGCCTGCCTGCGGCCGGAAGACCTGCGGATCGCCGCCGACGGTGCCGCCGCAACATTGCGGGCGGCGCGCTACCAGGGGGCGACGACTGAGGCGGAACTGGATGTCGGTGGGCAGACGGTGTGGCTGCGGACACAGAGCGACACGATACCCGACGCTCTGTATCTCGACGTCACGGACGGGTGGGTTATTCCAGGCAGCAAGGAAGCGGTTCTTTTTTGAAAAAAAGAACCAAAAAACTTCATCCTTTAAGGCGCTGTTGCAGGGCGGCGACCACATCCTCGAACATCCCGGTGGTCAAGCGGCCGGTGTTGGTGTTGTAGCGGGAGACATGGTACGAGTTGGCCAGGATCAGCCCGTCCGGCAACTCGTGCATCGCGCCGTGGCGGAACCTGATCCTGGACGGCGGAATGCCGCACGCCTTCAGCACCGCGGCATGCGCAAGCACCCCCAGCGCCAGCACCGCCCGCAGCCCCGCCAGCCCCTGCAACTCGCCGGCCAGGAACTGGTTGCAGGTCCTCACCTCGGCCGGCTGCGGCAGATTGGCTGGCGGCACACAGCGCACCGCATTGGTAATCCGCGTGCCGCGCAGCACCAGCCCGTCATCCGGCGCCGCCAGATACACCCCCTCGGCCAGCCCGAACCGCAGCAGCGTCTGATACAGCAGCACCCCGGCATGGTCGCCGGTGAACGGCCGCCCGGTGCGGTTCGCCCCCTTCACCCCGGGCGCCATGCCGACCACCAGCAGCCCGGCATCGAGCGGCCCGAAACTCGGCACCGGCGCGTTGAACCAGTCGGGATGCGCGGCCTGGTTGGCGGCGCGATAGGCGACCAGCCGCGGGCAAAGCTGGCAATCGGCAGCCGGCGCCGGCGGCGCGGCGATTGTGCTGGTTCTCATGCCGCGAGACTGGGGCAAGGCGGTGCAGAAATGCTTAAGCCACCCGGATCAGGCGTGATCCGCCGGGTCGACGAACGGATCGGCCGGGGTCTGCCGCAGCACCGGCCGCGTGGTGCGCGGCTCCATCTGCCGGCGGGTGAATTCCGGCGCGATATCCGCAAGTTCCATGAACTGATCGGCCTGCCGGCGCAACTCATCAGCCACCATCGGCGGCGAGGTGCGAATCGAGGAGACCACCGAGACGCGCACCCCGCGCCGCTGCACCGCCTCGACCAGCCGGCGGAAATCCGAGTCGCCGCTGAACAGCACCGCGTGGTCGATCTTGTCGGCCAGTTCCAGCATGTCGATCGCCAGCTCGATATCCATGTTGCCCTTCACCCGCCGCCTTCCGGTGGCGTCGGTGAATTCCTTGGCTGGCTTGGTGACCAGCGTGTAGCCATTATAGGCCAGCCAGTCGGTCAGCGGCTTCAGCGGCGAATACTCCTCGGTCTCCAGCACCGCCGAGTAATAGTAGGCGCGAATGACATGCGCCTTCTTGCGGAAAAACTCGAGCAGATTGCGATAATCCACATCGAACCCGAGATTGCGCGACGCGGAGTACAGATTGGCCCCATCAATGAACAGGGCCACCCGCTCGTTCGGTAGAAAATGCATGGCCGGCGACCTTTCGGGCTCTGATACGCTGTCGGATCGGGTAAACACGCGGCCCCGGACCCTGGGTTTGAACGGGTTGATGACTTGCGGCGGTTTGGCGCGGCAGTCAAGCATATGTCGCAAATCTGTCACTTATTCGCGATGCACCGCAACGGAGAGGCCGATGGCCCCAATTCTGATCGCACTCGGCGCCAATCTGCCCGGCCCGCACGGCGAATCGCCGCTGGCAACCTGCCGCGCCGCGGTGGAAGCGCTGCGCAGCCTGCCCGGCCTGCGGCTGCAAGCGGTCTCCCGCTGGTGGCGCACCGCGCCGATCCCTCCCTCCGGCCAGCCGGACTACATCAACGGCGTGGCACTGCTGGCCGGCGAGGCCGAGCCCGCCGCCCTGCTCGCCCGGCTGCAGGCGATCGAAACCGCCGCCGGGCGGCCGCCGGCCGGCACTAGGCGGGTGGTGAACGCGGCCCGCTGCCTCGACCTCGACATCATCGCCATCGGCACCCTGCAACGCGCATCGCCGGACCCGATCCTGCCGCATCCGCGCGCCCACCTGCGCGCCTTCGTGCTGGCGCCGCTGGCCGAGGTGGCGCCGGGCTGGGTGCATCCGGTGCTGGGGCGAACGGCCGAAAGCCTGCTTCACGGGTTGCCAGCACAGGAAGCAGCGCTTTTTTGAAAAAAAGCGCGCAAAAAACTTTATCCGCCCTGCAAGCCCGGGGGGTGGAAGCCGATGCGTCTCCACCGCCAGCGGCGGAGAGGCGGACAAAAAGGCTTTTTTGTTTACAAAAACAACATGCTCGCGGTTTGCTGCACTGCACCCCTTGCAGCGCCCGGCGACACGCTCTACATAGACCCTTCGCCTGATTTTGTCCCTGCCCGGAGGTTGAGCGCATGGCGCGCGTCACCGTTGAAGACTGCGTGGAAAAAGTCCCGAACCGGTTCCGGCTGGTGTTGCTGGCCGCCCAGCGCGCCCGCAACCTGAGCCGCGGCGAGGAATTGACCTTGGATCGCGACGACGACAAGAACCCCGTCGTGGCGCTGCGCGAGATCGCCGAGGAAACCATTCCGCTCGAGCGGCTGGAACAGGACCTGATCAAGTCGCTGTCCCGCGCCCCGGAGCCGGAGCCGGCCGACGAAGAGGTGCTCGACCTCATCCCGACCGACCAGAACATCTTCGGCCTGCAGGACGTGTCGGCCGAGGAAGAGAGCATGACGCTCCCGGCCGAGACCGACGAGGCGGCGCCCGACGACCTGGAATCCGCCATCGAGGCGGAACTCGGCGGCCGCCGGCGCTGATCATCATGCCCCGCACGGATCGTATCGCTGATCCGCGCAACGCCGGCTGAGCCCGCATGAGCGACGGCGCGCCGACTCCCAGGACCGCGCCGGAGTTGCGCATGCCTGAGGGGCGCCCGCCCGAGCAGCCCAGCGAAGCTGCCGAGCGGCCGGTGGTCGCCATCGAGCCGTTGCTCAACGAGATCCGCGACTACGATCCGGATGCCGATCTGGCCAAGGTCGCCGAGGCCTTCGCGGTCGCCGAGGCCGCCCATGCCGGCCAGTTGCGCGACAACGGCGACCCCTACATCACCCATCCGGTCGCCGTGGCCGAGATTCTCGCCGGCTACCGGCTGGATACCGGCTCGATCATCACCGCCCTGCTGCATGACGTGATCGAGGATACCGGCGTCTCCCGCGAGACGCTGGCCGCCCGGTTCGGCGCCGATGTCGCAGCCCTGGTCGACGGCGTCACCAAGCTGACCCGGCTGGAACTGCAGTCCGACCGCACCAAGCAGGCGGAGAATTTCCGCAAGCTGGTGCTGGCGCTGTCCAAGGACATCCGCGTCCTGCTGGTCAAGCTGGCCGACCGGCTGCACAACATGCGCACCCTGCATTTCGTCGAGCGCCAGGACCGCCGGCTGCGCATCGCCCGCGAAACCATGGACATCTACGCGCCGCTGGCCGAACGCATCGGCATGGACGCGGTGAAGACCGAGTTGCAGACCCTGTCGTTCCAGCAGATCGAGCCGGAGGCCTACGACACCATCCAGGCCCGGCTGAACTACCTGCGCGGCCAGGGGGCGGACGTGATCGAGGAGGTGCGCGCCGAACTGGCGCATGTCTGCACCGAATACGGCGTCGCGGTCACCGAGGTCACCGGGCGCGAGAAATCGCCGTATTCGATCTGGGAGAAGATGCAGCACCGCAACGTGCAGTTCGAGCAGCTTTCCGACATCATGGCCTTCCGCATCGTGGTGCCGACCCGCGAGGCCTGCTACGCGGCGTTGGGCGCCGTGCATGCCGCCTATCCGGTGATCGCCGGCCGCTTCAAGGACTATATCTCGACCCCCAAGGCCAACGGCTACCAGTCGCTGCACACCGGCGTCACCCTGCGCGAGCCGCGCAACCAGAAGATCGAGGTGCAGATCCGCACCCCCGAGATGCACGCCATCGCCGAGAACGGCGTGGCGGCGCACTGGCTGTACAAGCAGCAGGACGGCGAGCCGCGGCATTTCCGCTGGGTGCAGGACCTGCTGGAAATCCTGGAGAACTCGACGCCGGACGAGTTCCTCGAGAACACCAAGCTCGCCCTCTACCAGGACCAGGTGTTCTGCTTCACGCCGAAGGGCCAGTTGATCCAGTTGCCGCGCGGCGCCACGCCGGTGGATTTCGCCTACGCCGTGCACAGCCAGGTCGGCGACACCACGGTTGGCGCCAAGGTCAACGGCCGGCTGATGCCGCTGCGCCACGAGTTGCAGAACGGCGACCAGGTCGAGATCATGACGGCGCGCGGCAACACGCCGAGCCCGCAATGGGAACGCTTCGTCGTCACCGGCAAGGCGCGCGCCCGCATCCGCCGCTTCGTGCAGGCCCAGCAGCGCCAGCACTACCGCGACACCGGCCGCACCGCACTGGCCAAGGCGTTCCGCGCCGAGGGGCTGGACGGCTCGGAGAAGGTGCTGGACGGCGCGCTGAAACCGCTGAAGCAGCCGAGCCTGGACGATCTCTACGTCGCCGTCGGCAACGGCAATATCGGCCCGCGCGACGTGCTGACCGCCCTCTACCCGGAGTTGCGCCCAACCCCGCGGGCGCTGCCGATGCTCTCCGGCCGCACCGCCCGCCCGGCCGGCGGCGGCAGCTTCGGCATGCCGATCAGCGGCCTGGTGCCTGGCATGGCGATCAACTATGCCGGCTGCTGCCACCCGCTGCCCGGCGACCGGATCGTCGGCATCGTCACCACCGGCAAGGGCGTCACCATCCACACCAAGGGCTGCGCCACGCTGGAAAGCTTCGCCGCCACGCCGGAGCGCTTCATCGATGTCGACTGGGAGCCCTCGGCGTTCGAGACCGTCAAGCCCAAGGGCGAGGGCCATACCGGCCGCGTCAGCGTCACCGTCGACAACGATCCGGCCGCCCTTTCCAGCGTCACCACCACCATTTCTAAGCAGGGCGGCGAGGTGGTCAACCTGCGCATCGTCAACCGCCAGAGCGAGTTCTGCGAGATGCTGATCGATGTCGAGGTGCGCGACCTGCGGCAACTGGTCACCGTCATCGCCGGCCTGCGCGCCGCCCGCTACGTGCATCAGGCGGAGCGCGCCAAGGCATGATCCCCCGCTCATGATCATCGGTCTGGGCAGCGACATCTGCGACATCCGCCGGGTGGAGCGCACGCTGGAGCGGTTCGGCGAACGCTTCACCGCGCGCGTGTTCACCGAAATCGAGCAGCGCAAGGCCGAGCGCCGCAATGGCCGCAACCGCGCCGGCACCTACGCCAAGCGCTTCGCCGCCAAGGAGGCATGCGCCAAGGCGCTCGGCACCGGCTTCGCCCGCGGCGTGTTCATGTCCGAGCTCGGCGTGGTCAACCTGCCCGGCGGCCAGCCGACGCTGCGCCTGGCCGGCGGCGCCGCCATCCGCCTTGCCGCGCTGACGCCACCGGGCATGCGCGCCCGCATCGACCTGTCGATGACCGACGAATACCCCTACGCCTATGCCCAGGTGATCATTTCGGCCGAGCCTGACCCAGCATGACGGCCACCGCCGCCCGGCCCCGGCGTTGCTTGACAGCAGGCGGGTCCGTGGGCTTCATCCGGACCACATTCCGCTCGAAACCGTTATCATGATGGCGCACCCCTCGCATGGCTAAACGTTCTTCCGGCCTGGTCGAGAATATCAAGACGATCTTCTATGCCGGCCTCATCGCCGTCGGCATCCGCACCGTGGCGTTCGAGCCGTTCAACATCCCGTCCGGCTCGATGATCCCCACGCTGCTGGTCGGCGACTATCTGTTCGTCTCCAAATACAGCTACGGCTATTCCCGCTTCTCGCTGCCGATGTCGCCGCCGTTGTTCACCGGCCGCATCTTCGGCCGCCTGCCCAAGCGCGGCGACGTCGCGGTGTTCAAGCTGCCGCGCGACGATGCCACCGACTACATCAAGCGCATCGTCGGCCTGCCCGGCGACACCGTGCAGATGAAGGCCGGCCTGCTCTACATCAACGACAAGCTGGTCCCGCGCACCTCCGAGGGCTTCTACGTCACCGACGACACCGGCGTGCGCACCCAGGTCAGGCTGTACCAGGAAGACCTGCCCGGCGGCAAAAAGCATGATATCATCAAGGAATACGACCAGGGCGGCCTCAACGACACGCAGAAATTCGTCATCCCCGCCGGCCATGTGTTCGCCATGGGCGACAACCGCGACAACAGCTCTGACAGCCGCGACCCGAACGGCGGCGTCGGCTTCATCCCGGTGGAAAACCTGATCGGCCGCGCCGAATTCATCTTCTTCTCGGTCAACGCCACCGCCCCCTGGTACGAAATCTGGGAATGGCCGTTCGAAATCCGCTGGGGCCGGCTGTTCTCCGGCATCACCTGACGTGGCCGCCACCGCATGAAACCGGCCACCTCCCCCGTCCGCGACGACACCGATCAGGCCGCCGCCGACCTGCTCGGCCACCGCTTCACCCGCCCCGATCTGCTGCACGAGGCGCTGATGCACCGCTCGGCGCTGCAGGCCACCCAGCACCGCCGCCCGCGCCACACCCGCTCCACCGGCGCCGGCTCCAACGAGCGGCTGGAATTCGTCGGCGACCGGGTGCTCGGCCTGATCGTCGCCGAATGGCTGGCCGAACGCTTCCCCGACGAGCAGGAGGGCCAACTCGGCCCGCGCCTGGCGCAACTGGTCTCCCAGCCGGTGCTGGCCGAAATCGCCGAGCGGGTCGGCCTGCCCGCCCTGCTCTGGGTCGGCAACAGCGAGGCCAAAGCCGGCGTCCGCCGCCGCGCCACCGTGCTGTCGGACGCCATGGAGGCGGTGATCGGCGCCCTCTATCTCGACGCCGGCCTCGCCCCCGCCCGCAGCTTCGTCCGCCGCGTCTGGCAGGATGCCATGACCAACCAGTCAGCCCCCCCGAAAGACGCCAAGAGCGGCCTGCAGGAATACCTGCTGGCCCGCGGCGCCGCCCTGCCGGACTACCGCATCGTCTCCCGCGAAGGCCCGCCGCACAACCCGGTTTTCGTCATCGCCGCGCACGGCCTCGGGCAATCCGGCACCGGCACCGCCGGCAGCAAGCAGATGGCCGAGCGCCTCGCCGCCGCCGCCCTGCTCGCCCAACTCCAGCAGGACCCACCCGCATGACCCGCTGCGGCTTCGTCGCCATCGTCGGCGCCCCCAACGCCGGCAAGTCCACGCTGCTGAACCGGCTCACCGGCGCCAAGCTGTCCATCGTCTCGCCCAAGGCGCAGACCACCCGCTTCCGCGTGCTCGGCATCCTGATGCGCGGCGACAGCCAGATCCTGCTGGTCGACACCCCCGGCATCTTCAAGCCAAAACGCCGACTCGACCGCGCGATGGTCCGCGCCGCCTGGACCGGCGCCGAGGACGCCGACCTGGTGCTGCTGCTGGTCGACGCCAAAACCGGCCTCACCCAAGCCGTCCGCGACATCGCCGAGAGCCTCGCCACCCGCGGCGGAAAGACTTGGCTGGTGCTCAACAAATCCGACCTCGTCCCCCCTGCCCGCCTGCTGCCGCTCACCGCCGACCTCAACCAGATCACCGCCTTCGAGCACACCTACATGGTCAGCGCCGCCCACGGCGACGGCCTGGACGTATTGCTCGACGCGCTGGCCGAAGCCGTCGCCGAAGGCCCGCATCTCTACCCCGAGGACGACCTCACCGACCTGCCCGACCGCCTGCTCGCTGCCGAGATCGTCCGCGAACAGATCTTCATGCAGACCCACGAGGAAGTCCCCTACGCCGCCACCGTAGAAACCGAAACCTTCCAGGAACGCCGCGACGGCTCAGTGCGCATCGAGGCCACCATCTACGTCGCCCGCGCCAGCCACAAAGCCATCCTGATCGGCGCCGGCGGCGCCCGCATCAAGGAAATCGGCGCCCGCGCCCGCGCCCAACTCGGCGACCTGCTGGAACGCCGCGTCCACCTGTTCCTCAACGTCAAGGAACGCGCCGGCTGGGACGAAGAAGGCGCGCGGCTGCGGGCGATCGGGCTGGATACAAGTGAAGAGTAGGCAAGCAGTTCTTTTTTGAAAAAAGAACCAAAAAACTTTTTTCATCCGCCTTGCGACATTAGAATCGTGGAGATTGCGTACACTCCATTGGATAGAAAGTTTTTTTGTTTCTTTTTGTTCACAAAAAGAAAACCTTCCTTCCCCTGAAGAGCACCCCCATGCAAGACCCCGACTGGCTGCTCTGGGCCCGCGAAATCCAGGCCATCGCCCAGACCGGCCTCGCCTACAATCCGCCGCTCTACGACCGCGAGCGCTACGAGGCACTGCGCGCCCTGGCCGCCCGCATCACCGCCGCCCACACCACGCTGCCGGCATCCGACCTCATCGCCCTGTTCGCCGTCGAAACCGGCTACGCCACGCCCAAGGTCGATGTCCGCGGTGCCGCCTTCCGCGACGGCCGCCTGCTGCTGGTGCGCGAGATCGCCGACCAGCACCGCTGGACGCTGCCGGGCGGCTGGGCCGACGTGAACCTCACCGCCGCCGAGAACATCACCCGCGAAATGCGCGAGGAAACCGGCTTCACCGTCCGCCCGGCCAAGCTCGCCGCCGTGCTGGACCGCAGTCGCCAGGGCCACACCCCGGCGCCGTTTTATGCCTACAAGCTGTTCTTCCTGTGCGAGATCACCGGCGGCGCCGCCACCCCGTCAGCGGAGACCAGCGAGATCGGCTTCTTCGCCGAGCACGCGCTGCCGCCCGACCTGTCGATCGACCGCGTCACCCCAGCGCAACTGGCGCTGATGTTCGCCCATGCAAGCGACCCGTCCCGCCCGACCGATTTTGACTGACGGCGCGAGCCTCAGCCCGCCTCTTCCTCATCCTCGTCCGGCTGGTTGTAGTACCACTCCAGCACCTCGTCGTGGAAATCCGGGTCCTTCAGCAGCCGCATCGCCAGCGCCAGCACAATCTCCGGCGCCGCCGGCAACTCCTCGGCGTCGTCCGGCATTTCCACCCCGGCGACGACGCGGACCGACATCGAGCCGTCCTCCTCGCCGATGATCAGCGCGACCTCGGTCGCCTCCAGTTCCACTTTCAGCGTTGATTCAGCCGACATCGCCCGACCCTTTCCCGTGCCGGCGTCTGCTTAAAGCGGTTTGCGCCGGATTGAAACCGCCGAAGCCGCGGATTTGCCGCGGCCCACCCCGGAATGAATACAGATGTCACCGATCTTCCGCTTCGGCCGCACATTTCCGCGATTTGCAGCAATACCCGCGGCGCTGTCCCAAATTCGCCGCGCTTGTGCGATAAGCCCTTGATGATGGATGCCGCCCTGCCATCCCCGCCCCGCCCGGCGCCCGCCCCACCAGCGGCGCGCCAGCATGCCTGCCCGGATTGCGGCCTGTTCCTGCACATCCCGCCGCTGCCGCGCGGCGCCACCGCCCGCTGCCCGCGCTGCAACGCGCTGCTGCGCCGCCGCCGGGTCAACCCGCATGGCCGGGCGCTGGCAATGGCGGTCACCGGCCTGCTGCTGTTCGCCATCGCCACCCAGATGCCGTTCATGGATATCGACCTCGGCGGCCGGGAGCGCGCCACCACGCTGATCACCGGCCCGGTGGAACTCGGCGACAACGGGCTGTGGCTGCTCGGCGTGGTGGTGCTGGCCACCACCATCGCCGCCCCGCTGTTCAAGCTGGCCGCCACCACCTGGGTGCTGATCGCCATGCGCTTCAGCCATCCGCCCCGCCACCTGGTGGTGGTGTTCCGCTGGGTGGAGCGGCTGGCCCCGTGGTCGATGGTCGAGGTGTTCCTGCTCGGCGTGTTCGTCGCCTACACCAAGCTCACCGACATCGCCCATGTCCATGTCGGCCTCGCCGTCTACGCCATGGGCGGGCTGATGCTGGCGATGGCCGCCACCGACGTGGCACTGGATGACGAAGGGGTGTGGAACACCCTGGAGCGCAAGGGCGTCACCGCGGCCCCGATGCCGGCGGTGCAGGGCAGCAGCCCGCCGATCGCCTGCACCTGCTGCGGCCTGGTCAGCCGGCCGCTATCCGGCAAACAGCACCGCAAGCCGCATTGCCCGCGCTGCGGCGCCCGGCTGCGCCACCGGCAGCAGAACAGCATCGCCCGCAGCTGGGCGCTGCTGCTGGCCGCCGCCGTGCTCTACATCCCGGCCAACACGCTGCCGGTGATGACCGTGGTCAGCTTCGGCCAGGGCGAGGCGGACACCATCTTTTCCGGCGTCGTCTCACTGGCCAATGCCGGCATGTGGCCGCTGGCCGCCCTGGTGTTCTTCGCCTCGATCACCGTGCCGGTGATGAAGCTGCTGAGCATGACGCTGCTGCTGGCGTCCACCCGGCGCGGCGCCAGACGATGGCTGCACCAGCGCACGGTGCTCTACCGCATCACCGATTCGATCGGCCGCTGGTCGATGATCGACGTATTCATGATCTCCATCCTCACCGCCCTGGTCCGCATGGGCGCCATCGCCTCGGTGCATCCCGGCCCCGGCGTGCTGGCGTTCTGCGCCGTGGTGATCCTGACCATGCTGGGCGCCGAAGCCTTCGACCCGCGCCTGATGTGGGATGCGGCACGCCGCCGATGACCCTGCCCCCCGCCCCACCCGCGCCGCCACCCGCGCCAGCACCCCCGCCGCCGCCGCCGCCGCCGGACGACCATGCGGAACACGACCTGCCCACCGCCAATGTGCGCGGCCGCCGGCTGCTGTCGCCGATCTGGGCGATCCCGATCGTCGCCGTGCTGATCGCCGCCTTCCTCGGCTGGACCACGCTGGCCTCGCGCGGGCCGACCATCACCATCGTCTTCACCTCGGCCGATGGGCTGGTGGCCGGACAGACCAAGGTGAAGCACAAATCGGTCGATATCGGCACCGTCAGCAACATCAGCCTGACCCCGGATCTGCGCGCGGTACGGGTGCGGGTGCGGATGAACCAGGAAGCGGCGAGCCGGCTCTCCGACCACACCCAGTTCTGGGTGGTCCGCCCGCGCCTCACGCCGGGCAACATCTCCGGCCTCGATACCCTGGTCTCCGGCGCCTATATCAGCATGGACCCCGGCCCGCCGGGCGGCCAGCCGCAGCTCGATTTCATCGGGCTGGAGGAGCCGCCGGCGATCCGCTCGGACGAGCCCGGCACCACCTTCCAGCTGAAGGCGCGGCGCCTCGGCTCGCTGGCCAGCGGTTCGCCGGTGATCTTCAACGACATCAAGGCCGGCGAGGTGCTGGGCTACGATCTCGGCCCGAACGGCGACAGCGTCACCCTGCACGTCTTCGTCGCCTCGCCATACGACGCCTATGTGCATGACGGCACCCAGTTCTGGAACGCCTCCGGCATTTCCGTCGAGCTCGGCGCCAACGGCGTGCGGGTGCGGCTGGCCAGCCTGCTCTCGGCGGTCACCGGCGGCATCGCCTTCAGCACCCCGCCGGCCGGCCGCGACACGCCGCGCGCCCAGCGCGACGCCAGTTTCACGCTGTATTCCGACCAGGCGGCGGCGAAATCCGCCTCGTTCCACGCCAGCCTGAAGCTGGTCAGCTATTTCACCCAGTCGGTGCGCGGGCTGACGGTCGGCGCCCCGGTGGAAATCTTCGGCCTGCAGGTCGGCACCGTCACCGGCATCAGGCTGGACTTCGACCCGCTGGCCGGCCAGCCGCGCGCCGCCGTGGAATACATGGTGCAGCCGGAGCGGGTGTTCCCGTTCGAGCCGGGCGACCCCGCGCTGCGCGACGACAAGGCGGTGACACAGCGCCTGCTCGACCAGGGCATGCGGGTGCAACTGGCCAGCGCCAACCTGCTGACCGGCCAGCAAGTGCTGTCGATCAGCTTCGCCAAGGATGCCCCGAAGGCCAAGGCCAGCGGCGTCAACGGCCGCATGGTGCTGCCCAGCGTGCCCGGCGGACTGGACGACATCATGGCCAGCGCCGGCGCCGTCCTGGACAAGCTGAAGGCGCTGAAGCTGGATGACGTGGTCACCAACCTCAACGCCACCCTGGCCGCCGCCCACGACCTGCTGGGCGGCAAGGCGGCCGAGCAACTGCCCGCCCTCACCACCAGCCTGCAAACCGCCCTCACCCGCACCAACAAGCTGCTGGCCTCGGCCGATGCCGGCTACGGGGCCGACTCGCCGTTCCATCGCGACATGGACCGCCTGCTGTCGCAGATCGGCGAGGCCGCCCGCTCGGTGCGGCTGCTGGCCGATTACCTCAACCAGCACCCGGACGCGCTGCTGCGCGGCCGCTCCGGCGGAAGGAACTGAAAATGCGCCTCGCCACCCTGCTGCTCGTCGCCCTGCTGGCCGGCTGCGCCTCGCCGCCGCCGCCGGCGCTGTTCACCCTCGCCCCGGTGCCGGGTTCGACTCTCCCGACCAAGGCGGGCGGCATCGAGCTGCGCCAGGTCGGGCTGGCCGGCTACCTCGACCGCAACGACATCGTGCGCAGCGCCGCCGGTTACCAGTTGTCGCTCACCAGCAACCAGCGCTGGGCCGAGCCGCTGGGCAAGATGCTCGACCGGGTGCTGGCCCAGGACCTGGCGCAACGGCTGCCGAACAGCACGGTGTTCACCGAATCCGGCGCCATCCAGGGCGACGCCGCACTGATCGTGGAAATCAACATCCAGCGCCTGGACGCCGACGCCGACGGCACCGTGGTGCTGCAGGCCCAGGTGGCGCTGCGCCCGGACGGCCGCAAAACCGCCCCGCGCGCCGACACCATCCGCCTCACCGCCGCCCCGGCCGGGCCGGGCACGCCCGAACTGGTGGCAACCATGAGCGGGCTGCTCGGGCAGTTGACCGATCGGGTGGCCGGGATGGTAGGGAAGAAATAGAATCTTCTTTTTGTGAACAAAAAGAAGCTTTCTATCCGCCTTGCAACATTGATGGGGTGGAGAGTCCGGCCTCTCCACCCCATCAATGTTGCAAGGCGGAAAAAGTTTTTTGCTTCTTTTTTCCAAAAAAGAAGTGCTTCCCTACCCTTCCACTGTATTCCGCAACGTCCCGATCCCGTCGATCGTCACCTCCACCACCGTCCCCGCCCGCATCGGCAGCACGCCGACCGAGGTGCCGCAGGTGATCAGGTCGCCGGGCTGCAGTGTCATTTCCCGTGAGATCAGGCTGATGATGCGTGCCGGCGGCAGGATCATGTCGCTGGTTGGGTAGTTCTGCCGCTCCCGCCCGTTCAGGCTGACCCGCACCACCAGGCTGGCCCAGTCGAGCCCGGTTGCCACCACCGGCCCCACCGGCCCGAAGCTGTCGCAACTTTTCGCCCGCGCCCATTGCGAAAAACCGGGGTCGTCGCCGAACAGCCCGAGCGCGGTCACGTCGTTGACGCAGGTGAAGCCGAAGATCGCCGCCGCCGCCTCGGCCTCATCGACATTGCTGCAGGTGCGGCCGATCACCACCCCGAGTTCGCCCTCGTAGACGATCCGCCCGGTATAGCCGGAAGGCGCCCGGATGCTGCCCTCGGGGTCGAGCAGGCTGCCGGTGGATTTCAGGAAGTAGAGCGGGAAATCGGGAATCCCGGCGCCGGTCTTGGCGGCGATGGCGTGAAAATTATTCCACAGCCCGATGAAACAGCGCGGCTGCACCGGCGCCAGCAGGCGAACACTGGCCGCCTGCAGTTTTTCCCCGGTTTCGACGCTGTTCTGCCACGGTGCATTCGAATGCACGGCGATCATATCACCACGCAATTCGCCCCATCCGATGCTCTCATCGGCACGCGCGAAGCGAACCCAGTGGCTCATGCGGTGTTTCCCTCTCCGGCGCGCCAGCCCATATCCCAGAACGCCGTCTCCAGCCGGGTGGCGGCGGTGAAGGTGGCGAGCAGGTCGGCATACCGCGCCTCCGCCCCGCGCGCGAGGCCCTGGCGATCGAGATTTTCGATCGCCGCCGTCACCAGCGCGCGATAGTCGGCGCCGGCATAAGCGTCCATCCAGGCGCCGTAGCGATTGCCCTGGATTTGCGTCGCGGGGTCGGCCAGCAGCCGCGCCACCGCCTCGGCGTAGCCGACCACGCAGGGCGCCAGCGCCACATCCAGGTCGAGCCGGTCGCCCGACAGCCCGCGTTCCAGCACGAAGCGGGTATATGCCATGGTTTCAAGGGCTTCCGGCTCGGCCTGCATCTGCGCCTCGGAGAGCCCCCAGCCGGCGCAATAGGCGACATGCAGCGGCATCTCGACATCGACGATGGCGTTGGCCGAAGCCGCCGCGCTGCGCAACTCGGCGAGATTGGCGCTCTTGTAGCCGGCCAGCGCATAGGCGCGGGCGAAATGGATCAGGAACAGATAGTCCTGCTTGAGGAAATGCGCGAACGCCGCCTCGGGCAGGGTGCCGGCGCCCAGCGCGCGGACGAAGCGGTGTGACACATAATTGTCCCAGATCGGCCCGATATCGCGGCGCAGCCGGCCGAACAGGCCGTGATTCAGCGGCAGTTCATGCATCGCCAGACTCCAGGGCGAGAAACACTTCCACAACATCGCTTTCGCCGTGCATGCGGCGCACCGCGAAACCCAGATGATGAACGAATGCCAGCATCGGCGCGTTGTCGGCCAGCACCTGGCCGGTCACCATGGTCATGCCCTGGCCGCGCGCCCAGTCGAGCAGGCAGCGCATCAGCGCGCTGGCCAGCCCCCGGCCCTTGGCGTCCGGCTGCACCACGATGGCGAACTCGCCGGTGTTGCCCTGGCCGGCGACGGCGCTGCTCTCGCGCACCAGCCGGGCAACGCCCACGGTCTCGCCGGTGGCGACGCGGATGGCGATGAACGCCATCTCGCGCTGGTAATCCACCTGGGTCATCCGCGCCATGCGCTCGGCCGAAAGCTCGCGCATCGCGCTGAAGAACCGGTAGCGGACATCCTCCGCCGGCAGCCGGGAGAAGAATTCGGCGTGCGCCTCGGCATCCTCCGGGCGGATCGGGCGGAGGATGAAATCCTCGCCGCCGGCATGGCGGGTGGTCGCCAGTTCGGCCGGATAGGGCAGGATCGCCAGCGGCACCGGGCCGGCGCCTGGCGGCCGCAAGGTCAGCCGGGCGGCGAGCGGCCGCAGCGTGATCTCCAGCGTGGCGATTTGCGGAAAGTCGATCACCAGTTGGCTGGCCCGCACCAGCGCCTCGGCCACCGCCTCGCGCGCCTCGGGGCTGAAGGCGGCGGCGATGCGGGTGCGGGCGAACTGGGCGCGGGCCAGAGTGAGGTTCAGCGGCGGCAGGTCCAGTGCCAGGTCATGGGCGCTGCCCGAGGCATCGCGGCCGATGGCGATAGTCGGCCCGAGCATTGCGTCCTCGGCCACCCGCAGCAGCAGCGCCGGGCCGGGGATGGCGGTGATCTGGTAGGCCGCCAGCACCGCCGCCACCGCCGGCCCCTCCAACTCCAGCCCGCCGCCGGCCAGCGCCGCCGCCACCGCCGCGCGGTCCGGATCGAGCCGCATTACCGCCCGCGACGGCAACTCGCGGGCCGCCTCGCGCGAGCGGCGATGGCGGACCAGATGGGCGAAGCCGCGCACCGCCTGCTCCGGCGTGGCGAACGCCGGCACCCCGGCCTCGGCCAATTGCCGGCGATGCAAGGCGCCGGTGGTCTCGCCCATCGCGCAGACCAGCAGCGGCAGCTTGATCGCCCCGGCTGCCGCGGTGATCGCGTTGATGCCGGCGGCATCGCCCGGCCCGCTCGGCGCATGCACCAGCAGCACGCCGCCGACCTCCGGCGCACCGGCCAGCAACGCCGCCGCCTCGGCCAACCGGATCGGTGTCAGCGGCCCGCAATAGACGATGTCGCCGACCCCGGCCGGCACCTCGGCACCGCCGGCCTCCCGCCTGGCGAACGCACCGGGCATCGCCAGCGCCAGCACGGTGCGGGTGGCCGGCGTGAGGGCTGCCAGCGGCACCCCCTCGCGCACCGCCGCATCGGCGGCCAGCAGCGCCGGGCCGACCGCGTTGGTGACGATTGCCAGCGTATCCGGCGCGGCGGCCGGCCGGCGCGGCTGGTGCGCCCGGCTCAGCGTCTCGGCGGCGGCCAGCAACTCCTCCAGCGTCGCCACCCCGAGCACGCCGGCGCGCCGCAACGCCGCCTCGAACGCCGCGTCGGCATCGCCCTGCGGGTCGGCCAGCCTGCCGCCGGCGCGGATCGCCACCACCGGCCGGCTCTGCGCCGCGGCGCGGGCGGCGGAGAGAAACAGCCGGGCCGAGCGGATGCGCCGGATATCCAGCAGGATGGCGCCGGTGCCGGGGTCGCGCGCCAGCCAGTCCAGCGTCAGCGCGAAGCCGAGATCGGCATTGCCGCCGACGCCGATGATATGGCTGAAGCCCACCCCGTTCGGCTCCGCCCAGTCCAGCACCGCCCGGCACAGCGCCGCCGATTGCGAAATCAGCGCCAGCCGGCCAGGCCGCGGCGGCAGATGCCCGGTGGTGGCATCCAGCCCGAGCGCCGGGATCGCCAGCCCGAAACTGCCCGGCCCCAGCGCCCGCACCCCGCTGGCATACGCCGCCTCTCGCACCCCGGACGCCATGCCGAGCACCAGCGCCGCGAAGCACCCCCGCGCCGCCAGCGCCGCGAAAATGCCGCCTACATCGGGGTCCTGATCGCACAGCACCGCCAGATCGGGCGCGCTCGGCAACCCGGCGATGGCAGCCGCATCCGCCGCCGCCAGGATCGCGCCGCTGAACCCGCCGGCCCGCAGCCTGGTCAGCATCGGCTCGGCATCGGCACCGATCACCACCACCGATTCGGGATGAAACAGCGCCTCCGGCCGGAAGCGGCCCGGGGTGGGGCGGATATTGACCTGCATCGGAACACTCGCATCCTGCGGATCGGTTCGGGGCGTTCCCTTGCCGCGTCTCCCGGCTCAATATGGGGGCGGAAACCGCAAGGGCAAAACATGAGCGCCACCCCCGGCCAATCGCCAGCCGACCGCCCAGCTGATCGCATGGACCCCGAGATGCGCGCCGCCCGCGCCCGGATGGACGCCGCGGCGGCCAAATACCCCCCGGTGCTGCCGCAGGAACCGTTCGACCAGCACCGGCAGGTGAACGACACGCTCAGCATGCTGTGGGCGCAAGGCGGCCCGGTGATGGCCGATAGCGCCGATCGCTGGGTGTTCGCCCGCGGCAGGCGGGTGCTGTGCCGTCTGCATCGGCCACGGCGCGACGCCACCCTGCCGCTGCTGATCTGGTTTCACGGCGGCGGCTGGCTCTGGGCCTCGGTTGACACCCACGACCGCCTGACGCGCGAACTGGCGGTGGCCGGCGAGGTGGCGGTGATCAGCGTCGACTACGCGCTCGCCCCGGAAGCCAGATTCCCCCAGGCGGTGCTGGAATGCGCCGCCGTGGTGCGCCAGGTGGCGGCGAACGCCGCGCTATGGGGCATCGACCCGGCCCGCATCGTGCTGGGCGGCGACTCGGCCGGCGGCAACCTGGCACTGGCCACCGCGCTCGCACTCCGCGATGGCGGCGGCCCCACCCTGGCCGGCCTGCTCTGCGCCTACCCGGTCACCGACGCCGACTTCGAAACCCCCAGCTACCAGGAATTCGCCGAAGGCTACGGCCTGACCCGCGCCGGCATGCAATCCTACTGGAACCTCTACCTGCGCGACCCCGCCGACCGCCTGAACCCACTGGCCGCCCCGCTGCGCGGCCGGCTGGAGGGGCTGCCGCCAACCCTGCTGCAACTGGCCGAACTCGACGTGCTGCGCAGCGACGGCGAACGCATGGCCGAAGCACTGGGCCGCGCCGGCGTGGCGGTGACGCTGGAGACCTATGCGGGGATGCTGCACGGCTTCATGCGGCTGTCCGAGGCGGTGGGTGCGACGCGTACGGCGATCACCAGCGCCGGAGGATGGTTGAAGGGAAGGTAAGGCCTTCTTTTTGTGAACAAAAAGAAGCAAAAAAACTTTCTACTCATTTCAGAAAAAAACGACGCACCTGGAGAATCAGAAATCACATATCGGAACAACTTTTCATTACAGACGAAAGAACCTTATCGACAATGGAACATCTAAAGTGCACACTAAGGAAGATTGGGACACTGTATTTCCGAAAATTGCCCCGGAGTTGGCTGAGGCGATAGGACGTGTAGCTGTAAACTGGACGCTAGTAGAGAGCCACATCGTATTTTTTCTAAAAAATGCTCTAGATGCTCCGGATGCAATCGCGCATGCTATTATGGCAGAGCTTAGTATTTTGCCACGAATCAATATAATCTCGTGTCTTGTTGAGTTATCTGATATCGAATCGCTCAAAATTGAACCTGCTTACCCACCTTGCTCAGCCGTTTGGAAAGTTGTACGAAACAAGAACGTT
>JBEPTZ010000027.1:0-42449 GCA_041691815.1 Rhodospirillales bacterium
TATCCTGGGTAAGCAGGAAAGTTTTTTTGCTTCTTTTTGTTCACAAAAAGAAGACTTGTTTTATCTTTTCCAAGGCGCCTCCCCGGAAGCCCACAGCCGTTCCAGCGTCTGGCGGTCGCGCAGTGTGTCCATCGGTTGCCAGAAGCCGGGGTGGTCGAAGGCGCGGAGCTGGTCGTCGGCGGCGAGCGATTCCAGGGGGCGGCCTTCGAACACGATGCTGTCGTCGGCGATGCGGGAGAGCACGGCCGGGTTGAGCACGAAGAAGCCGCCGTTGATGGTGCCGGCGCCGTCGCCGGGGGGTTTTTCCGAGAAGGCGCGCACGGCGGCGCCGTCGCGGTCGAGCGAGCCGAAGCGGCCGGGGGGGTGGACGGCGGTGACGGTGGCGAGTTTGCCGTGGGCGTGGTGGAAGGCGATCAGCGCGGTGAGGTCGAGGTCGGCCAGGCCGTCGCCGTAGGTCATGCAGAAGGCCGGGTCGCCGGCGAGGTAGGGGGCGATGCGGCGCAGGCGGCCGCCGGTCTGGGTGGCGTCGCCGGTGTCGATCAGGGTGACGCGCCAGGGTTCGGCGGCGCTGCGGTGGAACTGGGTGGTGCCGGCGGCGAGGTCGACGGTGAGGTCGGACTGGTGCAGCCGGTAGTTGACGAAATACTCCTTGATCATGAAGCCCTTGTAGCCGAGGCAGATGATGAATTCGGTGATGCCGTGGGCGGCGTAGAGCTGCATGATGTGCCAGAGGATCGGGCGGCCGCCGATTTCGACCATCGGTTTGGGGCGCAGCACGGTTTCCTCGGCGAGGCGGGTGCCGAGGCCGCCGGCGAGGATCACCGCTTTCATGATGCGGCGTCCATGGCGCGGCGGGCGGTGGATTGGAAGTCGTCGACGAACCAGTCGGCGCGGCCGAGCGGGTTGCGGCGGATCTGGGCGCGCAGGCCGTGGCGCCAGAGCTGGCGGGTGTCGGTGTCGGCGGCGAGTTCGACGGCGCGGGCCAGGTAGGCGGCGTGGCTGAAGGTGGACAGGCCGGGGAGGCCGGCGTTGATCAGGTTGGAGTGGCTGAGGCGTTCGTAGAAGGCTTCGCCGACCAGGGTGACGGTGGGGACGCCCATCCACAGCGCCTCGCAGGTGGTGGTGCCGCCGGTTTGCGGGAAGGTGTCGAGCGCCACGTCGATGCGGTTGTAGTGCGGCATGTGGGTGCCGCGCACGGCTTCGAATAGGACCCGGTCGGAGGGGACGCCGTTGGCCTGGAAGATGGCACGGACGTTGCTGCGGAAGGCCTCGGTGGCGCCTTCGGGGCGGACGAACAGGAAGTGGGCGCCATCGACGGCGGCGGTGATGCGGGCCCAGAGGGCGAGGCTTTCCGGGGTGTATTTATACGGGTTGTTCATGGTGCCGAAGGTCACGTGGCCGGCGCGGGCGCTGGGCAGGCCGGGCTCGATGGCGATGCGGTCGTTGAAGCCGAGGCGACCGAGCACCACCCAGGAGCGGGCGAGTTGGAACGGGCGCTCGATCAGCAGGGCGGGGTCCTCGGGGCGGATGTAGGGGTCGACCAGGATGTGGTCGATGGATTCAGGGCCGGCGGAGTGCGGGTAGCCGAGCCAGCTTGCCTGCAGTTTCGCCGGGCGCCAGGCCATGACGCGCAGCTTGTTCATGTAGGTGGTGCCGCCGAGTTCGAACAGCATGTCGAGCCGGTCATCGGCGATCAGTTGGGCGGCGTCGCGGTCGGCGATGGCCGGGGCGTGGCGGAAGCCGTCGACCTGGGCTGCGATGTGGCGCTGGATGGCGTCGACCGGGGCGGTGCTCCAGGAGTAGCAGTAGAGTTCGAAGCGGTTGCGGTCGTAGCCCTCGATCAGCGGCATGGCGAAATAGCTGACCGGGTGGTTGCGCAGGTCGGACGACATCAGGCCGAGGCGCAGCTTGGCCGGGCCGGAGCGGACCGCCGGCCTGGATGGGGCGAGCGGGGTGCGGGCGGCGGCGGCATCCACGGTGCGGCCCCAGGCGCGGTGGTATTGCACCAGCAGGCGGCGCTGGGCTTGGGTGCGGACCTGGGCCATGTGGTAGTGCAGGGCGGCGATGTGGCCCTGGGCGGTCCAGCTTGCGCCAAGCTGCTCGAAGCTGCCGAGGCGGGCGGCGGTGGCGAAGTCGCAGGCGCGGTGCAGGATGTTGCGCAGCACCTGGGAGTCTTTGGTCAGGTCGCCACCGAGTTCGACGCGGCGGCGGGCGAGGCGCCAGGCGGCGTCGATGTTGCAGCCTTCGTCGGGGCCGCGGGTGCGGTCGAGGCTGTCGGCGAGTTCCATGATCAGGTCGGGGTTGTCGGGCTCCAGCGCCAGGGCGGCCTGCAGGTGGGCGTTGGCGCGGCGGCGGTCGGTGTGCATCAGGCAGCGGGCCAGTTCGGCGAGCGGCCAGGCGGCGGCGGGCAGGCGGGCGGCGAGGGCCTCGGCGCGGGCCAGGGCGGCGTCGTGCTGGCCGTTGCGGCGCAGGGCGGCGAGCTGGGCCTGGGCGAGACTGGCGTCGGTGGGGTTGGCCTGTTGCGCGCTGTCGAGCAGGGCGAGGGCTTCGGGGACGCGGGCGGCGAGTTCCAGCATCACCGCCGGCTCGGTCCAGTGGCGGGGGGCGGCGGGGTTCAGGGTGCGGGCCTGGGCGTAGTGGTGCAATGCGCGCTTGAAGGCGTCCGGCTCGGCGGCGGCGAGATGGCGTTGGGCGGCGCCCATCATGCGGTGGTATTCGGCGTTTTTTGGCGCCCGGCGCAGCAGGCGGGCGAGGGTCTCGGCGGCCTGGGCGCCATCGAGCTGGGTGAGGTGGGTGTTGGCGCGGTTGACCAGCGGGGCGTCGGCTTTCGGGTCGAGGCGGGCGGCGGTGTCGAAGGCGGCCAGCGCCTCGGGGATGCGGCCGGTGTTCTTCAGGGCCAGACCGAGCAGGTTGTGCAGGTTGGCGTCCCTGGGGTGGCGGGACAGCGCGGCGCGCAGGCGGGATTCGGCCTCGGGGTAGCGGCGCAGACGCAGCAGCAGGGCGGCGAGGTCGGCGTGGGTGGCGCGCGGTAGGGGTTCGTTGGTGGCGTGCTGACGGTCGATGGCGGCGGCGAGGTGGCCGGCCTGGGCGGCCGGGCGGCCGGCGGCACGGGCGGCCTGGGCCAGCAGGGCGGCGACGCTCAGGGTGGCGGTGTTCAGACTCGCGGCGGGGGGTGCGGGGGCGGCTGGGTCGGGCATGGGGTCCATGGGCAGGGGAGAGGGCGCCGGGGGTGGGTGCCCGGCGGGGTGCAAGAGTGGCCATGTCGGGGCGACGGGGCAACAGGAACGTGATCTGCAGCAGCGGGAGCGGGTTGAAGTATAAATATATCCTCTGAGTAAACGAATCTGCGATAAGGCTGGAATAATTCCGCGAATTTCAGGGGTGTAGCCGAAATCGATGGGAAAGCGATCGGCAAGCAGACGGGCAGAGAAAAATATTTTGTGCCGGCGCTGACGATTGTGACGCTTGGTATCCGCGGTGACATATTGCGTGCGGAGTTTGGTTCACTTTCCTGCGTGGATATCCCTGCCGATCAATACATTTCGACAGGCTTTCGATCCGCAAATAAGCGGTTTTCGCGCGTTAACATTTCGGTACCTTCATCTTTCGTTCAGAATCGGATCGTGTGACAATCACATTGGTCTTGTAACGGTTCGTTGCGAATGAGCTATTTGGGGCCAAACCTACCGCTGCGTTGCCCCCACCAAGGATTATGCCCATGGCCCCCCCGATCACCGGCACCACCGGCAACGACACCCTGCCCGGGACCGCGGGTGCCGATACCATCATCGGGCTGGCGGGCAACGACTCCCTGACCGGGTTGGGCGGCGATGACTGCCTGGATGGCGGCGACGACAACGACACGCTGTATGGCCAGGGCGGCGCGGATACGCTGAGCGGCGGCGCCGGCAACGACTATCTGGATGACCCGACCGGGGCGAATTCGCTGGATGGCGGGGACGGCAGCGACACCATCGACGAGGTCTCCGGCGGCGATACCGGCAGCCTGCTGCGCGGCGGGGCGGGGCAGGACAGTTTCAAGCTCAGCAGCAGCGCCGGCAGCAACGCCAACAACAATCCGGTGGCGCTGAAGCCGGACAGCATCGCCGATTTCCAGGCTGGCGCCGGCGGCGACGTGATCGATCTCGGCTATTACCTGACCGCCTATCTGGCTGGGTGGGACAACACCACCAATCCGTTCGCCACCGGCTTCCTGCGCATGCAGCAGGTGGGTGCCGACACCGTGCTGCAGCTGAGCCATGACGGCACCGGCGGCACCTGGGTGGATGTGCTGGTGTTGCAGAACCTGGTCGCCAGCACGCTGACGCATGACAATATCGCACAGGCCTGGAATCCGCTTGGGGCGGCCGGGGTGGTGACCACCGGCGACGATTTCGGCAATAATATCAGCGCCGGGCCGGATAACGACACGGTGGACGGCGGCAACGGGCCGGATACCCTGTACGGCAATAATGGCGCCGACCTGCTGCTGGGCAACGAAGGCAACGACAACCTGCAGGGCGGCTATGGCGCCGACAGCCTGGACGGCGGCGAGGGCAATGATTCGCTGTACGGCGGCTACGGCAACGACACCCTGGCCGGCGGCAATGCCAACGATTATTTCGACGACACCAACGGCGCCAATTCGATGAGCGGCGGGGCCGGCAATGATACCTTCGCCGACCTGTCGAGCGGCGATACCGGCAGCACGGTGAGCGGCGGCGCCGGGCAGGACGATTTCAGCCTGGGCTATTACGCCGGACAGAACGCCAACAACAATCCGGCGGCGCTGCATGCCGACGTGGTGACCGATTTCCAGGCCGGCGCCGGCGGCGACGTGCTCGATCTGGGCAGCTACCTGACCGCCTATCTGAGCGGCTGGGACGGCGTGAGCAATCCGTTCGGGGCGTTCCTGCGGATGCACCAGGCGGGTGCCAACACGGTGCTGCAACTGAGCCATGACGGCAGCGGCGCGGTGTGGGTGGACGTGCTGACCCTGCAGGGGGTCACCGCCACCAGCCTGGTCGCCGCCAATTTAGTGCAGGGCTTCGATCCGCGGGGCGGGTCCACAGGGCAGGTCCTGGTGGGTGGCGCCGGCGGCGATAATCTCGCCGGCGGGGTGGCGGCCGATACCATCTCCGGCAACGGCGGCAACGATACACTGTATGGCTATGGCGGCGCCGATCTGCTGGATGGCGGCGACGGCAACGACAATATCAACGGCGGCGACGGCGCCGACAGCCTGACCGGCGGCGAGGGCAACGATTCGCTGTACGGCAATGCCGGCAACGACACGCTGTCCGGCGGCAACGCCAATGATTATTTCGACGACACCCAGGGTGCAAATTCGATCTCGGGCGGTGCCGGCAACGACACCATATTGGATGTATCGAGCAGCGATGGCGGCAATACCATTTCGGGCGGCGCCGGGCAGGACAGCTTCCAGTTCGGCTATGGCGCCGGCTATAACGCCAACTACAATGCGGCGGCGCTGCATGCTGATGTGATCACCGATTTCCAGGTCGGCGGCAGCGGCGATGTGCTCGATCTCGGCTCCTACCTGGCCGGCTATCTGGCGGGGTGGGACAGCAACAGCAATCCGTTCATCACCGGGTTTCTGCGCCTGCAGCAGTCCGGCGCCGATACCGTGCTGCAACTGAGCCATGACGGCACCGGCGCCGCCTGGGTGAATGTGCTGACCCTGCAGGGGGTGACGGCGACCGCGCTGCTGGCGGCCAACATCGCGCAGGGCTGGAACCCGCAAGGGGTGGCGGGGGCGACGCTCACCGGCGATGGCGGCGGGAATAATCTCTCCGGCGGGGTGAACAACGACACGGTGTCGGGCGGCGACGGCAGCGACACGCTGTATGGCTATGGCGGCGCCGATCTGTTGCAGGGCGGCGACGGCAACGACAACCTCAATGGCGGGGTCGGGGCGGACAGCCTGGATGGCGGCGAGGGCAACGACTCGCTGTACGGCAACGCCGGCGCCGATACGCTGTCGGGCGGCAATGCCAATGATTATCTGCAGGACATCGAGGGGGCGAACCTGCTGCTGGGGGGCGCGGGCAACGACACCTTCTATGACGTGTCGGGCGGGGACAGCGGCAGCACGCTGACCGGCGGCACCGGGCAGGACAGTTTCCAGCTCTACTATAATGCCGGCTACCGGGCCAATTCCGCCACCGCCAGTCTGCATGCCGATGTGGTGAGCGATTTCAGCGCCGGGGCGGGCGGCGATGTGCTCGATCTCGGCTATTACCTGACCGCGTACCTGACCGGCTGGGCCAGCGCGAGCAATCCGTTTGTCACCGGCTTCCTGCGCATGCAGCAGGTGGGTGCGAATACCGTGCTGCAACTGAGCCATGACGGCACTGGGGCGGCCTGGGTCGATGTGCTCATCCTGCAGGGGGTGACGGCGACCAGTCTCGTCGCGGCGAATATCGCGCAGGGGTGGAATCCGCTGGGCTCGGGCGGGGTGACGCTGACCGGCGATGGTGCGGCGAATGCGCTGGCCGGCGGGCCGGACAACGATACGCTGTCCGGCGGTGACGGCGCCGATACGCTGTCCGGCAATGGCGGGGCGGATCTGCTGACCGGCGGCAATGACGGCGACAGCCTGAGCGGCGGCGACGGTGCGGACAGCCTGGATGGCGGGGCGGGGGCGGATACCCTGTCGGGTGACCTCGGCGCGGATACCCTGTCCGGCGGTGCGGGCAACGATTCGCTCGCCGACAGCCAGGGCGCCAATTCCGAAAGCGGCGGTACCGGCAACGACGTGTTCGGCAATGTGTCGGGCGGCGATACCGGCAGCACGCTGTCCGGTGGGGCGGGGCGGGACAGCTTCCGCATCGATTACCAGGGCGGCTACAACGCCAACCACAACACCGCGGCGTTGCATGCCGATGTGATCAGCGATTTCACCGCCGGCGCCGGCGGCGATGTGATCGATCTCGGCTATTACCTGCTGGCCTACAGTTCGGGCTATGCCAATGGCACCAACCCGTTCGCGACCGGGTATCTGCAGGTGGTGCAGAGCGGGGCGGATGCGCTGCTGCAGTTGAACCACGACGCGGCCAGCGGCTGGGTGACGGTGCTGACCCTGCAGGGGGTGACGGCGACCAACGTTACCGCGGATAATTTCTACACCAGCTCGTTCGATACCGCCGGGGGCGCCACGGCTGCCGCGCTCGGTTCCAGCCAGACCGGGACCAACGTGGACGACACGCTGGCCGGCGGCGACAGCAACGACACGCTGTATGGCCAGGCGGGCAATGACAGCCTGGTGGGCAATGGCGGCGCCGATGACCTGGAGGGCGGCGATGGCGCCGATACCCTGGTGGGCGGCGAGGGGCGCGACACGATCAATGGCGGCACCGGCGATGACAGCCTGGATGGCGGCATCGACGGCGACCAGCTGAACGGCCAGGGCGGCGCCGATACGTTGGCCGGCGGCGATGGCGACGATTATCTGTACGACACGGTCGGCGCCAATTCGCTGAGCGGCGGCAATGGCAGCGACACGCTGGACCAGATCTCCAACGGCGACAGCGGCAGCACGCTGTCCGGCGGCGCCGGGGTGGACAGCTTCGTGCTGGGCAGTGCGCCCGGCTATAATCCGACCACGTTCCATGCCGACAGCATCACCGATTTCACCGTGGGTGCGGCGGGCGATGTGCTGGATGTGGGCACGCTGCTGCAATATTCGGAGTATTACGGCGGCTGGGACACGACCAGCAATCCGTTCACCAGCGGCTATCTGCGGCTGGTGCAGAGCGGGGCGGATACGCTGCTGCAGCTGGACCCGGACGGCAGTGGTGCGGCGAGCGGCTGGGTGACGGCGGTGACGCTGAAGGGGGTGACGGCGGGCCAGCTGCTGGCGGCCAATATCGCCCAGGGCTGGAACCCGCAGGGCGCCGCCGGGCTCACGCTGGCCGGCAATGACGGCGGCAACGATTCGCTGCTGGGCGGGGTGAATGCCGATACGCTGACCGGGCTGGGCGGCAATGATTCGCTGGACGGTGGCTACGGCGCCGACAGCCTGGATGGCGGCGGCGGCGATGATCTGATCTCCGGCGGTTCCGGCCGCGACACGTTGCAGGGCGGCAGCGGCAACGACACGCTGTACGGCAATGACGGCGCCGACAGCCTGACCGGCGGGTTGGGCGACGACAGCATCGTGGGCAACGCCGGCAACGACACGCTGGTGGGCAGCGAGGGCAACGACACGCTGAGCGATGGCCAGGGCGCCAACCTGATCGTGGCCGGGTTCGGCAATGATCTGATGGTCGGCGTGTCGGGCGGCGATAGCGGCAGCACGATGGCCGGCGGCGCCGGCAGCGACACCTATCAGTTCTCCAGCACGCCGGGCTACAACCCGACCACGTTCCATGCCGACACGGTCAGCGATTTCGTCACCGGGGCCGGCGGCGATGTGCTGGATGTGAGCGGGCTGCTGCAATGGTCGCAATATTATGGCGGCTGGGACACCACCATCAATCCGTTCACCGCGGGCTATCTGCGGCTGGTGCAGAGCGGGGCGAATACCCTGGTGCAGCTGGACAGCGACGGTGGCGGGGCGGCGGGCGGCTGGGTGACGGTGCTGACGCTGACCGGGGTGACCGCGTCGGCGCTGACGGCGGCGAATATCACCCAGGGGTGGAATCCGCAGGGGACGGCCGGCCAGGTGATCACCGGCAATGACGGCGGCAATGATTCGCTGGCCGGCAGTGTGAACAGCGACAGCATCAGCGGGCTGGCGGGCAACGACACGCTGGGCGGCGGCTACGGTGCCGACAGCCTGGATGGCGGCAGCGGCGACGACAGCCTGTACGGCGATTACGGCGCCGATACGCTGCAGGGCGGCACCGGCAACGATACGCTGGACGGCGGCTACGGCAATGACAGCGTGGTGGGCGGCGACGGCAACGACCTGCTGGCCAACAACAATAACGGCGGCAGCGACACGCTGCTGGGCCAGGCCGGCGACGATACGCTGGGCGACACCGTCGGCGCCAACTCGCTGGATGGCGGGACCGGCAATGACAGCTTCACCGGCGTGTCGGGCGGCGACAGTGGCAGCACGCTGGCCGGCGGCTCGGGCGCGGATATATTCCAGTTCACCAGTGGCGCCGGCTATAATCCCGGCACTGTCAAGGCCGATACGGTCACCGACTTCACCGGCGGCGCCGGCGGCGATGCGCTGGATTTCAGCCAGTTGCTGCAATGGTCGCAGTATTATGGCGGCTGGGATTCCACCACCAATCCGTTCGCCGCCGGCTATCTGCGGCTGCAACAGAGCGGCAGCACGACGCTGGTGCAACTGGATCGCGACGCTGCTGGCACCGCCGCCGGCTGGACCACGGTGCTGAGCCTGCAGAATGTCGGCAGCATGCCGGTGCCGGGCTATGTGACCGCGCCGATCGATCTTTCGACCGGGCACGACGCGGCGGGGGCGTTGCTGGGCACCTCGGGCCAGGCGGATGCGCACTGGACGGTGGACATGCCGGGCGGCGCCACGCCGGCGGCGCAGGCGGTGCTGGTGGGGGCGGCGGATTACCACAGCGGCTGGTACGGCGCCGATGGCCGGTCGGACTGGATCGCCCGCTCGGCGGCGACGCAGAACAACGGCAGCGATCTGTACTCGTTCCATACCACGTTCGACCTGACCGGCTACGACCTGTCCAAGGTGTCGCTGGACGGGCTGTGGACCGCCGATGACGCGGCGCAGCTGGTGCTGAACGGCACGGTGATCGGCTCGGTGAACGGGCAGTATGGCGGGCTGGTGGCGTTCGGGGTGAGTGCTGCCTCCGGGTTGCTGGTGCAGGGCGTCAACACGCTCGACATCAGCATGACCTATGTCGCCAACAACTGGGATGGCGCGCGGCTGGAGGGCGGAATCGATGTTGCGGTGCCGGGCACGGTGCTGACCGCGAGCAACATCACCCAGGGCTGGAACCCGAGCGGCCTCGGCGGGCTGCTGACCAACGGGGTGGATGGCGGCAATGACAGTCTGCAAGGCGGGGTCAATGCCGATACCCTGAACGGGTTGGGCGGCAACGATACGCTGTATGGCGGCTCCGGCGCCGACAGCCTTTCGGGCGGCAGCGGCGAGGATAATCTGTACGGCGAGTACGGCCAGGACACGCTGGCCGCCGGCAGTGGCAACGATTATCTGGATCCGGGCTACGGCAATGACAGCGCCGATGGCGGCGCCGGCAGCGACACGCTGGTGGGAAGCTACGGCAATGATACGCTGGCCGGCGGCGACGGGGCGGACAGCCTGAGCGACCAGTATGGCAATAATTCGCTGGACGGCGGCGCCGGCAACGACACCTTCAGCGCGCTGGATGCCGGCGATACCGCGGGCGGCAACACGCTGGCCGGTGGGGCAGGCCAGGACGTATTCCGGCTGGGCACCTCCCCCGGCTATTCGCCGACCAGTTTCAATGCCGATGTGATCACCGATTTCACCGCCGGCGACGCGGGCGACGTGCTGGATATCGGCACGCTGCTGCAGTGGTCGCAGTATTACGGCGGCTGGAACCCAGCCAGCAATCCGTTCCTCAACGGCTATCTGCGGCTGTCGCAGTCCGGGGCGGATACGCTGCTGCAACTGGATCGCGACGGGCCTTCCGGCAGCAGCAACTTCGCCACCGTGCTGACGCTGCGCAACACCAGCCTCGGCGATTTCACCGCGGCGAATTTCACCCCGCTGTTCGCGCCGCTGGCTACGGTTTCGGTGGTGCAGAATGGCACCAGCGGCGATGATTACCTGCAGGGCGGCATCGCCAACGACACGCTGAACGGGCTGGCCGGCAACGACACGGTGATCGGCTATGGCGGCGATGATTCGCTCACCGGCGATACCGGCAATGATTCGATCGACGGCGGCCAGGACAACGATACGATCAGCGGCGGTGACGGCAACAACACGCTGCTGGGCGGCAGCGGCAATGACTCGATCAGCAGCCTGGGCGGGGCGGACTCGATCGACGCCGGCGACGGCAACGATACCGTCTCCTCGGGCGCCGGGGCGGGCAACGATACCGTGCTGGGCGGCGCCGGGACCGACTCGCTGGTGGGCGGCGACGGCAATGACTCGATCACCGCGGCGGCTGGCAGCGAGGTGACCAATGATGTGCTGGTCGGCAATGCCGGCGCCGACACGCTGATCGGCAGCGAAGGCGCCAACAGCCTGAGCGGCGGCGGCGGCGCCGACAGCATCGAGGGCCATGGCGGCAATGACACGCTGAACGGCGGGACCGGCGCCGATACCATGCTGGGTGGCGCCGGCAACGACCTGTATGTGGTGACCGACGCCGGCGATGTGGTGACCGAACTGGTCGGCGAGGGCGCGGATACCGTGCAGGCGAACATCAATTTCGCGCTGCCGGACAATGTGGAGAATCTGCAGGGCCTGGGTGGGCTGGCGCTGACGCTGACCGGCAACGCGCTGGCCAACACGCTCACCGCCAACGGCGGCGGCGACACGCTGATCGGCGGCGATGCCAACGACACGCTGTATGGCGGCAGCGGCGCGGACAGTCTGAGGGGCGATGCCGGGGCGGACTACCTGGCGGCCGGCGCCGGTAACGACACGTTGGCCGGCGGCGGCGGTTATGACACGCTGTATGGGGAGGGCGACAACGACAGCATCACCGCCGCGGCGCACAGCTATGTGGATGCCGGCACCGGCGATGACAGCGTGGCGGCCGGCGACAATGCGACGGTCTATGGCCAGGCCGGCAATGACCGCTTCAGCATCCTGGGCGGTGCCAGCCAGTACGATGGCGGCGCCGGGACCGACAGCTTCCTCAATGTTTCCTCCAACACCGCGCATGGCGGGGCGGCGGATACGCTGACCGGCGGCGCCAATGCGGATGTGTTCACGCTGGCGGCCGACCTCACCCTGGCGATCACCGCCGATGTGGTGACCGATTTCACCGCCGGCGTCGGCGGCGATGTGGTGAATCTGGGCGCGGTGCTGACCGCACTCTCGGGCTACAGCGCCGGCAGCAACCCGTTCAACGGCGGCTTCCTGCGCGTGGCGCAGGACGGCAACGACGTGGTGCTGCAGGTGGACCGCGACGGCGGCGCCAACGCGCTGGTGGACCTGCTGCGGTTGCAGAACGTGCTGGCGACGGCATTGACCGCGGATAACTTCTCCGACAGCGCCAGCGCGCATTTCGCGCCGAACGGCGTGACCTTGCATCAGGTCGGGAGCGCCGGGGGCGACACGCTGGCCGGCACGCCGGGCAACGACACCATCGAGGGGCTGGGCGGGGCGGACAGCATCACCGGGGCGGCTGGGGCGGACAGCCTGGATGGCGGCGATGCCAACGACACGCTGGATGGCGGCGCCGACAACGACACGCTGCTGGGCGGGGCGGGCAACGATTCGCTGGTGGATGGCACCGGCAATGACAGCCTCTCCGGCGATGCCGGGGCGGATACGCTGAGTGGCCAGGCCGGTGACGATACGCTTTCGGGTGGCGACGACAACGACTCGGTTATAGATGGCAGCGGCAATAATTCGCTGAGCGGCGATGGCGGCAACGACACGCTGAACGGGCACGGCACGCTGGATGGCGGCGCCGGCAATGACCTGATCTATCTGCAGGGCAACGGCAACTCGGCCACCGGCGGCGACGGCAACGATACCGTGTATGGCGATGCCGGCGACACCATCGATGGCGGCATCGGCAATGACGAGTTGCACAGCGCCGCGGGTGCGGACTCGCTGACCGGCGGGGCCGGTGATGACACGCTGATCGGCAATGGCGGCAACGACACGCTGGATGGCGGCGCCGGCTACGATATCGCGACCTATGGCGGCAATCTGGCCGACTACGCGGTGACCAGCGACGGCAGCGGCGGGGTGTTCGTGCAGGACACCCGCGCCGGCGCGCCGGATGGCACCGATCATGTGACCAATGTCGAGCTGCTGCGCTTCGCCGACCAGGAGCTGTACTACAACACCCCGGCCGGGCAGGCGCTGGCCGGCACGCCGGCGGATGACAGCATCTACGGCACCGATGGCAGCGACACGATCGGCTATGACGATCCGTCGAAGAACCTGCCGCCCGATTTCCTGCCGTACGATAATTCCGGCTTCGACCTGCTGTCCGGCGGCTATGGCAACGACCTGCTGTATGGCGGGCGCGGCAACGACGTGCTGGATGGCGGCGCCGGGGCCGATACGCTGATCGGCGGGCTGGCCAACGACACGCTGCTGGGCGGCACCGGGGCGGACAGCCTGATCGGCGGCGGCGATACCTCAGCCGATAGCGGCACCGACGATGACAGCCTGGTGGGCGGCGACGGGTTCGACACGCTGGATGGCGGCGTCGGCAACGACACGCTGGATGGCGGCAACGGCGATGACAGTCTGATCGGCGGGCTGGGCAATGACAGCCTGACCGACGGTGCCGGGGCCAATACGCTGGATGCCGGGGTGGGCGACGACACGCTCTCGGGTGTCGGCACGCTGCTGGGCGGCGACGGCCGCGATTATCTCACCGGCGGCAGTGCCGGCAGTTCGCTGGATGGCGGCGTCGGCAACGACACGCTCTCGGGCAGCGGACTGCTGGTTGGCGGACTGGGCGACGACGTCGTGGCGGTGGCGGTCGGCAGCGGCTTCGGCGGCTCCGGCAACGACACGCTGGGCACCGTCTATTACTATCAGGGTCCAGTGAACCTGGATGGCGGCGACGGCAACGACGTGGTGAATGGTGGTTCCTCCGGCGATACACTGGCCGGCGGACTTGGCAATGACACGATCAGCGGCGGCGATGGGGCCGACAGCCTTTCGGGCGGCGCCGATCTCGACACGCTGGCCGGCGGTATCGGCAACGACACCATCGATGGCGGCGGCGCCGAGCATAACGTGGCGCTGCAGGCCGGCGCGCGCGACAGCTATACCGTGGCGCACCAGCTGATCGGCGGCCAGGACTGGTACGTGGTCTCCGATAATCGCGGCACCGACGGCACCGACATGGTGACCAATGTCGATACGCTGCGCTTCTCCGACCAGGACTTCTCGCTGGTGCCGGCGACCGCCGGCGCGGTGGTGACCGGCACCGCGGCGGCCGAGACCCTGCTGGGCGGCGACTTCGATGACATCATTGCCGGCGGCGGTGGCGGCGATTCGCTGTCCGGCGGGGATGGCAACGATCAGCTTTCCGACGTTTCCGGCGCCAACGTGCTGGATGGCGGCCTCGGCAATGACGTGCTGACCGGCGGCTCCGGCCATGACACGCTGCTGGGCGGCGACGGCGACGATCAGTTGCATGGCGGCGGCGCCAGCTCCTCGCTGGATGGCGGGGCGGGCGATGACATCGCCACCGGCGGTGCGGGCAACGACACGCTGCTGGGCGGCGATGGCGTGGATACGCTGACCGACAGCCAGGGGATCAACGCGATCATCGGCGGCGATGGCGATGACAGCCTGACCGGCACTGGCGCGCTGGAAGGCGATGGCGGCAACGACACGCTGTCGGGCACCGGCACGCTGGGCGGCGGCGACGGCAACGACTCGCTGTATGGCGCGGCCTCGGGCAGCCATCTGAGCGGCGATGCCGGCAACGACACGCTGGTGGCCAACTATTACGCCGGCAACGCCTTCACGCTGGATGGCGGCGATGGCGATGACAGCCTGGTGGGTTCGGTCGGCGACAACACGCTGATCGGCGGCGACGGCGCCGATGCGCTGGTGGCCAATGCCGGCAACGACGCGCTGATCGGCGGTTCCGGCAATGACAGCCTGACCGGCGGCGCCGGCAACGATGTGGTGTATGGCGGATCGGGCGCTGATATTGCTTATTACGGAGGCAATCTTGCCGACTATTCGATCACCGCGACCAGTGAAGGCACCGTGGTGGTCGATCTGCGCGGTGGGTCGCCGGATGGCTCGGATACCGTGGTGGGGGTGGAACTGCTGCAGTTCGCCGACCACTCGTACAGCCTGACGGCCAGCAATGTCGGGCTGAACATCACCGGCACCGCGTTCGACGATATCCTCAGCGGCGATTACGGCAACGACACGATTGCGGGTGCCGACGGCAACGACCGGGTGTTCGGCGATTTCGGCAATGACAGCCTCGCCGGCAATGACGGCAACGATGCCGTGTATGGCGATGACGGCAACGATACCGAGTTGGGCGGGCTGGGCGACGACCATCTGTATGGCGGCAACAACGACGACAGCCTGTCCGGCGATGACGGCAACGACACGCTGGATGGCGGCGACGGCAACGACACGCTGGCCGGCGTGGCCGGCGATGACAGCCTGACCGACTCCGGCGGCGTGAACCTGCTGGATGGCGGCGACGGCAACGACACGCTGTATGGCAACGGCACGCTCGCCGGCGATGCCGGGTACGACTCGCTGTCGGGCAGCGGTTCGCTGTCGGGCGGCGCGGATGACGACACGCTGTCCGGCACCGGCACGCTGGATGGCGGCGACGGGCAGGATGCGATCTATGCCGGCAGCAATACCACCGGGCTGGGCGGGGCGGGCAACGACACGCTCGGCACCCAGTACTACTACCAGGGGCCGGTGAGCCTGGATGGCGGCGCCGGCAACAACGTGATCAGCGGCGGGTCGGGCAGCGACACGCTGATCGGCGGGACCGGTGCCGACACCGTCTCCGGCGGCGGCTATTACGACAGCAGCGACAGCATCAACGGCGGCGACGGCGCCAATTCGATCTACGCCGGCTATGGCGACGACACGGTGATCGCCGGCTCCGGCAACGACACCATCACCGGCGCCTGGGGCAATGACAGCATCGACGCCGGCGGCGGCACGAATCTCGCCGGCTATGGCGAACAGCGCGACCATTACTCGGTGGTGCAGGATGGCGCCGGCGGCTACTTCGTGGCCGACAACCGGGCGACCGACGGCAATGGCGCGGACGGCACCGACGATGTGCTGCATGTGCAGACGCTGGCCTTCAGCGATGGCAATTTCGCGCCGGTGGCCGGCAATACCGGCACCGTGGTGACCGGCACCGCCGGCAACAACGCGCTCAATGGCAGCGGATTCGATGACAGCCTGGTGGGGTTGGGCGGCGACGACACGCTGCTGGGCAATGCCGGGCATGACCGGCTGCTGGGCGGGGTCGGCAATGACGGCCTGGATGGCGGCGACGGCAACGACGTGCTGCTGGGCGGTGACGGCAACGACACCATGCTGGGCGGCGCCGGCGATGACATCATCTATGACAGCGTCGGCGCCAATCTGGCCGGCGGCGGCGTTGGCAACGACACCATCACCACCACCGGCGCGGCGCAGGGCGATGCCGGCCGCGACGTGATCAGCGGCAGCGGCACGCTGTCCGGCGGCGACGACAATGACAGCATCAGCGGCAGCGGCCAGCTGGATGGTGGCGCCGGGGATGACAGCCTCTCCGGCAGCGGCACGCTGACCGGCGATGCCGGCGATGACACGCTGTGGGGCGGTGGTTCGCTGGATGGCGGCGACGACAACGACGCCGTCTATGTCAGCGGCGGCGGCACCGGCATCGGCGGCGCCGGCAACGATGTGCTGGGCACCACCTACTACTATCAGGGCAGCTTGACGCTGGATGGCGGCGATGGCGACGACACGCTGTCCGGCAGCTATTCGGCCGATACGCTGTCCGGCGGCACCGGCGATGATTCGATTGCCGGCGGCGACGGTGCGGATACCATTGACGGCGGCCAGGGCATCGACACCGTGGCCGGCGGCGGTGGCAACGATCTGCTGATCGCCGGGCTCGGTGGGCTCGGCGGCGTGGGTTTCGATGTCGCGGTGTATAGCGGGCTGCGCGATGACTACAACGTGGTGGACAAGACCACCGCGGTGCTGCCGCCGATTGTCGTGAACGGGCAGACCGTTGCCGACTACGTGATCGTCACCGATAACCGGCCGGGCTCGCCCGAGGGGCAGGACACGCTGGTCGGTTTCCATCATCTGCAGTTCGCCGATGGCGCCTACATCGCGGCGGCCAATCCGGGCAACACCATCGAGGGCAGTGCGCTCGCCGATACCATCACCGATCATTCGACGTTCGGCGCAGCGGGGCCGAACCAGCATAATTCCGGCTCGGGCGATGACAGCATCACCGCCTATGCCGGCAATGACAGCATCGACGGGCTGGCCGGCTATGACAGCATCGACGGCGGCGACGGCAACGACACCATCGAGGGCGGCAGCGAGAACGACACCATCCTCGGCGGCACCGGCAATGACAGCATCGACGGCGGTACCTTCGACGATCTGATCTATGGCGGCGACGGCAACGACACCATCACCGGCGGCGACGGCTATGACGTGATCTACGGCGAGGCCGGATTCAACTCGCTTGATGGCGGCAACGGCGATGACACCATCTATGGGGGCGACAGTGCCGATACCATCCAGGCCGGCGCCGGCAACGACTCGGTGGATGCCGGGGCGGGCAACGACACGCTGCTGGGCGCGGTCGGCGATGACAGCCTGTCGGGCGGGCTCGGCAACGACTCGCTGGACGACACGCTGGGCGCCAATGCGCTGTCCGGCGGCGATGGCGACGACCGGATCACCGGCTCGGGCACGCTGGATGGCGGCACCGGCAATGATGTGCTGCTTGGCAGTGCCGGCGGCGACAGCCTGCAGGGCGGCGATGGCGATGACGATCTCACCGGCGGCGCCGGCGATGACACCATCGATGGCGGCGCCGGCAGCAACCTGCTGCATCTGGCCGGGGCGCGCAGCCACTACATGCTGACCCTGGAGGGGCTTGGGGTTCGCATCGTCGACAATTACGGCACCGATGGGTCCGACCTGGCGTTCAACGTGCAGCAGGTGGCGTTCCTGGACGGCACGATCGCGCTGACCGGTGGTGTCAACCTGCTTGGCGATGCCGGCGACAACGTGCTGACCGGGAGCTCGGGGGACGACATCCTGGCCGGTCAGGACGGCAACGACACGCTGGCGGGACAGGCTGGCAACGACAATCTGGACGGCGGCCAGGGCAATGACAGCCTCGATGGCGGCGACGGCCAGGACGTGCTGACCGGGGCTGCCGGGCTGGATACCCTGCTCGGCGGCGTCGGCGATGATCAGCTGGATGGCGGCGACGGCAATGACAGCCTGGACGGCGGCGTCGGCAACGATACCCTGCTGGGTTCGGCCGGCAATGACACCGCGCTGGGCAACGACGGCAATGACAGCCTGGATGGCGGCGACGGCAATGACAGCATCGATGCTGGCATCGGCAACGACACCGTGCTGGGCGGCTTCGGCCAGGACACGCTGCTGGGCAATGACGGCGCCGATAGCATCGACGGCGGCGACAACAACGACAGCATCGACGGCGGCGCCGGCAACGACACCATCCAGGGTGGCTTCAACAACGACACCCTGAACGGCGGTGCGGGCAATGACTCGATCACCGATGGGCTGAACGCCAACAGCATCAACGGGGGCGCCGGCAACGACACGCTGTTCGGCAATGGCACGGTGGATGGCGGCGACGACAACGACGTGGTCAGGGGCACCGGTTGGCTGCTTGGTGGCGCCGGTGACGACGTGGTCTCGGCGGCGGTTTATGCCGGCGCCACCACCATCTCCGGCGGCAGCGGCAACAACACGATGACCGGCGCCAATGGCAATGACGTGATCTCGGCGCTGGACGGCAACGACTCGCTGGTCGGCGGGGCCGGCGAGGATACCCTGGACGGCAGCGGCGGCAACGACACCTTCGTCGGCGGCACCGGCGATGACAACATCGACGGCGGCGCCGGCAGCGATACCGCGGTCTATGCCGGGCCGCGCAATCACTACACCATCACCCAGGATGGCACCGGCGGCTATTTCGTCATCGACAACTTCGCCACCGACGGCGCCGACCATGTGGTCAATGTCGAAAATCTGCAGTTCAGCGACCAGATTTTCGTGCCGACACCGCTCAACACCGGGGTGATCAAGGACGGCCACGCCACCAATGACAGCCTGGTCGGCTCGAGCGGGCCGGACCTGCTGCGCGGCTTCGGCGGCGACGACACGCTGGTTGGCGGTCTGGGCGATGACAGCCTGGACGGCGGGCCGGGCAACGACTCCATGCTCGGTGGCCAGGGCGACGACACCTACAACGTCGACCAGCCGGGCGACGTGGTTGTCGAACTGCTCAACGAGGGCAACGACACCGTGGTGGCGACCGTCACCAGCTACCTGCTTGGCGCCAATGTGGAGGCGGTGATCTATGTCGATGCGCTGAACTTCACAGGCACCGGCAATGCGCTGGCCAACGCCATCACCGGCAATATCGGCAATGATACGCTGAGCGGGCTGGACGGCAACGATACGCTGTCCGGCGGTGGCGGGGCGGACCAACTGCTGGGTGGCGCCGGCGACGACGTGCTGCACATCCCCAACCTGTCGTTCGCGCACGCGATCGGCGGCACCGGCAACGACCGGCTGGTGGTGGATGGCGGCGGGCTGACGCTGACGCTGTCGACGCTGTTGCCGAGCAGGTTGCAGGGGATCGAGGCGATCGACCTCACCGGCAGCGGCAATAACCGGCTGGTGCTGACGGCGCAGAACGTTCTCGATCTGTCGGACAGCGATATCCTGACGGTGGACGGCGATGCCGGGGACCGGGTGTCGTTCGCCGATGGCGGGTGGGTCAATGGCGCCACCTCCGGCGGCTACGCGACCTTCACCAATGGTGCGGCGACGCTGCGTGTGGCGACCTCGGCGACCGCCGACACCAGCCTGGCGATCGCAGCGCTGAACGCGGTGCGGGCGGAGGGTCAGGTGGGCACGACGCCGTTCACTTTCACCGTCACCCGCAGCGGCGGTACCAGCGGCAGCAATACCGTGGGCTGGGCGGTGATCGGCGGCCTCTCCAACTCCGCCAACCCGGCCGATTTCACCGGTGGCGTGGTTCCCACCGGTACGCTGAGCTTCGCGGCCGGGCAGACCAGCCAGGTCATCACCGTCAATGTTCAGGCCGACCTGCTCGCCGAGCAGGACGAGAACTTCCGGGTGGTGCTGACGGCGCCGAGCAACGGTGCGACCATCACCGCCAGCAGCGCCAACGCGACGATTATCAACGACGATATCAACCTGGCGATCTCGGCCAACACGCCGAGCCTCGCCGAGGGCAAGACCGGGGCGACCCCGTTCGTGTTCTCGGTGACCCGCGCGGGGCAGACGGCCGGGACCACCACGGTCAACTGGTCGGTGATCGGCGCGCTGGTCAACAGCGCCAACCCGGCGGATTTCGTCGGCGGCGCGCCGCCCAGCGGCACGCTGACCTTTACCGCCGGCGAAACGCTGCACACCGTGACCATCAATGTGCAGGGCGATACCACGGCCGAGCAGGACGAGGGCTTCCGGGTGCAACTCGGCAGCCCCAGCGGCGGTGCCGCGATCATCACCCCGACGGCCGCCGCGACGATCCTCAACGACGACGTGAACTTCGCCATTGGCGCCACCTCGGCCAGCAAGCCGGAAGGCGACAGCGGCGCCACCCCGTTCACCTTCACCGTTACCCGCAATGGTGCGGTGGCCGGCAGCAGCACGGTGGCCTGGCAGGTCTCCGGGCTGGCGCCGAATTCGGCCGGGCCGCCCGATTTCGTCGGCGGCTTGGCGCCGAGCGGCACGTTGAGCTTCGCCGGCGGCGAAACCAGCAAGCTGATCACCGTCAATGTCGCCGGCGATAAGCTGGTGGAGCCGGATGAGGGCTTCCGCGTGGTGCTCTCCAACCCCAGCGCCGGCACCAGCATCACCGCGGCTGTCGCCAACGCGCTGATCATCAATGACGAAACCTTCTTCGCGATCGCCGCCACCGACGCGGTGAAGCCCGAGGGCAATGCCGGTGGCACTGCCTTCACCTTCACCGTCACCCAGTCCGGCTACACCGGCGGCACCCATGTGCTGCATTGGCAGACCGTCGGGCAGGCGCCGAACTCCGCCAGCCCGAGCGACTTTGTCGGTGCGGCGGCGCCCAGTGGCAACGTCACCTTCCTGGCTGGCCAGACCACCCAGGTGATCACCCTCAGCGTGCAGGGCGATACCGCGGTGGAAGCGGATGAACATTTCCGCGTGCAGTTGCAGCCGGGCTCGGGCGGCGGAACCATCACCACCGGCAGCGCCTCGGCGACGATCGTGAACGATGACCCGGTGCCACCGGGGCCGACACCGGCCGCCTCGCTGGTCCAGGTGGCGGCGGCGGATTTCAACGGCGATGGGGTGGACGATCTGCTGCGCCAGGCGACATCGGGCGACCTGTTCGTGCTGGATGGGGAGCAGGGGGTGATGACCGCGCTGTCCCGTTCGGCGGCGGGGATGAGCTTCGCCGGCGCCGGCGACCTCAACGGAGACGGGCGTGCCGACATCCTGCTGCGCGACAGCAGCGGCGGGCTGCATGGCTGGACGATGAACGGCGCCAGCGTGGTGCGTGACGATCTGATCACCACGCTCTCCGCCGGCGCGACCGTGCTGCAACTGGCCGATGTGACCGGCGACGGCCGGGCGGATATCCTGTTGCGGGATAACGCGCCGGGGGCGGCCAGCCGCTACACGCTGCTCGCCATGGACGGGTCGCAGATCCTGTCCAGCGCCGGGTCCGCCACGCTGCCCGACGCCTGGCGGGCCTGACCGCGGCCGTCGGCCGGCACGCAAATGCTTTGCGGCCGGCCGATGGATACGGTTAGATGGCAGCAGAGGGCCAATCAGGCCACGCGCCGACCACAGGGAGACTCCGATCCATGACCACGCTTTCGCGCCGGCTGTTGCTCGGCGGACTGGCCGCTGCTCCGTTGGCCCGTCCGGGTATCATTCGTGCCCAATCGACCTCGAAGCCGGTGCGGCTCGGTCTGCTCAGCGACCTGAACGGGCCGTATCGCGATATCGGCGGACCCGGAAACCGGGTGGGGGCGGAGTTGGCGGTGGCCGATTTCGGCGGCGAGGTGCTCGGCCGCAAGATCGAGGTGCTGCAGGCCGACGAGCAGAACAAGCCGGACATTGCGGTGACCATCGGGCGACAGTGGCTCGACGAAGGCGGCGTCGATGCGCTGGCCGACGGCTCGGCCTCCTCCACCGGGCTGGCGGCGCAGGCGCTGGCGACCGAGAAGAAGCACATCTACCTGGCGACCGGGCCGGCCAGCTCGGACTTCACCGGCAAGCTGTGCTCGCCGTACGGGCTGCATTTTGCCTACGACACCTATGCCCTGGCGAACGGCACCGGCACCGCCATGACCAAGGCCGGTGGCAAGACCTGGTTCTTCATCACCGCCGACTACGCCTTCGGCTATGCGCTGGAGCATGACACCAGCAAGGCGGTGTTGGCCAATGGCGGCAAGGTGCTGGGCTCGGTGCGGGCGCCGCTGGGCACCGCGGATTTTTCGGCCTTCCTGCTGCAGGCGCAATCCTCCGGCGCCGAGGTGATCGGCTTCGCCAACGCCGGCACCGATTTGCAGAATTGCCTGAAGCAGGCGGCGGAGTTCGGCCTCGCGCGCAGCGGCGCGAAGCTGGCGACCTTGCTGATGGCCATCAACGATGTCAATTCGCTGGGCCAGAAGGTGTGCGCCGGGCTGACCTATACTGACTCGTTCTACTGGGACATGAACCCCGGCACGCGGGCCTTCACCAAGCGCTGGAGCGCCAAGATGGGCGGCATGGTGCCGGGGCTGCTGCATGCCTCGAACTACTGCGCCACCAATCACTGGCTCAAGGCGATCAAGGCCGCCGGCACCACCAAGGCCGAGGAGGTGATGGCGCAGATGAAGGCGACACCGATCAACGATTTCTACAACAAGAACGTGAAGGTGCGCGAGGACGGCTGCGTGATGCACGAGATGCATCTGTGGCGGGTGAAGCCGGAATCGGAGGCGAAGTACAAATACGATTTCTGCACCCAGGTGGCGGTGATCGAGCCGGCCGAGGCGTGGCGGCCGCTGAAGGATGGCGGGTGCCCTTATATCAAGGCGTGAGGAAGACCTTACCTTTTGTGAACAAAAAGAAGCAAAAAAACTTCTCATCCGTTGGGGTCTGGAGTGAGCAGCCCAACGGGTGGGGAGGCGGTTGGCTCGTCTGCGTCTGAGCGCTGCCGTATCGTGCCGAGCGACAGCTTGGCGTGGGGGACGGCGGTGTGACGCAGATTTTCGCGGTGGTGATTTTCGTCGCGACCTATGCGGTGGTGGCGGTGGGTCGGGTGCCGGGGCTGCGGATCGACCGGGCCGGGGCGGCGTTTCTCGGTGCCGCGCTGATGGTCGGCTGCGGCGCGATCGGGCTCGACGACGCCTATCGGGCGATCGATTTCAACACCATCGCACTGCTGCTGGGCATGATGATCGTGGTGGCGAACCTGCGGCTGGCCGGGTTTTTCGAACTGGTCACCGGTTTCGTGGTAGCCCGCGCGCGGCATCCGCTGCTGCTGTTGCTGGCGGTGGTGGGGGTGACCGGGGTGCTGTCGGCGTTGCTGGTCAACGACACGGTCTGCCTGGTGCTGACGCCGCTGGTGCTGCTGGTGGTGCTGCGGCTGCGGCGTGACGCGGTGCCGTATCTGATCGCGGTGGCGCTGGCGGCCAATATCGGCGGTGCGGCGACGCTGACCGGCACGCCGCAGAACATGATCATCGGCGGGTTCTCGGGCGTCTCGTACCGGGCATTCAGCGCGGCGCTGGCGCCGGTGTCGGCGATCGGGCTGGTGCTGACGGTCCTGCTGGTGGCGGGGCTGTGGTGGCGGGAATTTTTCACTGGCGGGCGACTGGCGGGCGAAATGCCGGCGCCGGCGCGGCTCGACCGCGGGCTGCTGCGCAAGACCGTGCTGGTGCTGCTGGGCGTGCTGGCAGCATTCTTCGCCGGCGTGCGGCCGGCCGAGGCGGCGCTGATCGGCGGCGGCGTGCTGCTGGTCAGCCGGCGGGTGAAGGTGGCGCGGATCTACCGGGAGATCGACTGGACGCTGCTGCTGATGTTCGCCGGCCTGTTCGTGGTGGTGGCCGGGCTGGAGCACGCGGTGCTGACCGCCGAACGGGTGCGGGCGCTGTCGGTGCTGCCGCTGGAGCGGGGCTGGGTGCTGGCAATCGCCACAGCGACGTTGGCCAATATCGTCAGCAACGTGCCGGCGGTGCTGGTGCTGAAGCCGTTCGTAGTCGGACTGGCGGACCCGGCGCGGGCCTGGCTGGTGGTGGCGATGGCGGCGACCTTGGCGGGCAATTTCTCGGTGCTGGGGTCGGTGGCGAACCTGATCGTGGTGCAGCGGGCGCAGGCGCAAGGGGTGGTGATCGGGTTTTGGAGCTATTTCCTGGTCGGCGCGCCGCTCTCGGTGCTGAGCATCGCGATGGGGCTGGCGCTGCTTTCGTGAATCGGCGAGTTTGGCGGCACTCAAGCGGAGGAGACGCGCATGCCCGATCATCAGGCCAATCTGTTCGACCTCACCGGCAAGGTCGCCGTGGTGACCGGCGCCAGCAAGGGCATCGGGCGGGCAATCGCGCAGCGGTTGGCGCAGCATGGCGCCCGCGTGGTGGTCTCCAGCCGCAAGCAGGAGGCCTGCGACGTGGTGACCCAAGGGATCATCGCCGCAGGTGGCGAGGCGATGACCAAGACCTGCAATATCGGCCGCAAGGAGGAGTTGCAGGCACTGGTGGATGCGGCGATTGCCAAATGGGGGCGGATCGACGTGATGGTGTGCAATGCGGCGGTGAACCCGCATTACGGGCTCTCTGCCACGCTGCCGGACGAGGCCTGGGACCGGGTGATGAACTACAATGTGCGCAGCAATTTCTGGCTGGCGAACATGGTGGCGCCGGGGATGGCGGAGCGCGGCGGCGGCTCGATCATCATCGTGTCGTCGATCGGTGGGCTGCGGGGGTCGACGCATCTGGGGGTGTATGCGGTATCCAAGGCGGCGGATATGCAACTGGTGCGCAACCTGGCCGCCGAGTGGGGGCCGAAGAACATCCGCGCCAACGCCATCGCGCCGGGGCTGATCCGCACCGATTTCGCCCGCGCGTTGTGGGAGGACCCGGTGAAGGAGAAACTGCGCTCGCGCGATACGCCGCTGAAGCGGATTGGCGAGCCGGACGAGATTGCCGGCGCGGCGGTGTTCCTGGCCTCGGCGGCGGGGAGTTTCATGACCGGGCAGACCATGGTGATCGATGGCGGGGTGACCAGCGGCAGGCCGGTGGTGAGCGAGGACGGTTAGCTGATCGAGGTCACCCCACGGATCAGCCTGGACGAGCGGGAGTTGGAGGAGAGCTTCATCCGCGCCTCCGGGCCTGGCGGGCAGAACGTCAACAAGGTGTCGACGGCGGTGCAACTGCGCTTCGATGTGCGAAGCTCGCCGTCGCTGCCGGATGACGTGCGGGCGCGGCTGGAGAAACTTGCCGGCTCGCGGCTGACCAATGACGGCGTGCTGGTGCTGACCGCGCAGCGCTTCCGCAGCCAGGAGCGCAACCGGGCGGACGCGCTGGACAGCCTGCTGGCGCTGATCCGCAAGGCGGCGGTGGCGCCGGTGAAGCGGCGCAAGACGCGGCCGACGCTGGGGTCGAAGCTCAGGCGGCTGGAGGGGAAATCGCAGCGGGCGGGGATCAAGAAACTCAGGATTAGGCCAGACAAGGAATAGGCAAGGGTTCTTTTTTGCAAAAAAGAACCAAAAAAACCATCCGCCTTGCAACGGCGGAGCGCGGGAGACTCCGGAGTCTCCAAAATGGATGAAAAGTTTTTTTGCTTCTTTTTGTTCACAAAAAGAAGTCCTTCCTCTGGGACTTTTCCATGCATGTGCATCTGAACGACGCCACCCTGTTCGTGGACATCGACGGTGCCAGGCTGGTGCCCGATGGGCCGGCGATGCGCGAGCGGCCGACGCTGTTGTTGCTGCATGGCGGGCCGGGGCTCGATCATTCGATGTTCAAGCCGGAGTTCGCGGCGCTCACCGATGTGGCGCAGTTGGTCTACGTCGATCTGCGCGGCAATGGGCGTAGCGCGGTGGGGCGGGCGGCGGCGTGGAACATGGCGCAGTGGGGCGACGATGTGCATGCGCTGTGCGTGGCGTTGCGGATTGAGCGGCCGGTGGTGCTGGGGCTGTCCTGGGGCGGGTTCGTGGCGCAGGCCTATGCGACGCGGCATCCGGGGCATGCCGGGCGGTTGATTCTGGAGAGCACGGCGGCGCGCTGGCCGGGGGACGACGAGAAGCCGGGGCTGCTGGCGGCGCAGGCGGGGATAGCAGCGCAGATTGCCGGCGGGCGGTGGGCGGACGCCAGCGTTGAGCGGCCGAGCCTGGCTGGGAGTGCGGTGCGGCGGGCCGATCCGGACGTGGCGGCGCGGTATGTCGAGCGGCCGGCGGTGGCGCGGCACTTCTTCGCCGGGGAGGCGACGACGATGGATTTCCGGCCGGTGCTGCATCGGGTCGCCTGCCCGGTCCTGGTGCTGGCCGGCGACCATGACCAGACCTTGCCGCTGCCGCTGGCCCTGGAGCTGGCGGCGGCGCTGCCGGCGGCGCAGACGCATGTATTCCATGGCTGCGACCACGGCGTGCATACGGATGCGCCGGCGCGGACCATGGAACTGATCCGCGGCTTTATGACCGGTTAGCCGCGGCCTTCGAACGGCATCTTGGTTGCCTTGACGACGACGAACAGCGCGTTGGCGTCCGCCCCGATCCCGGCCATGTAGACGATGGTGCGGCCGACATTGCTGGCGGCCATGGTGGGTTCCACCTGCATGCTGCCATCGGCCTGCGGCACGCCGCGGGCCATGCGGGCGGTCATCGGGGTGGCGGCGTTGCCGATGTCGATCTGGCCGCAGGCGATGTCGAAGGCGCGGCCATCGAGCGCGATCGATTTGGTCATCCCGGTGATAGCGTGCTTGGTGGAGGTGTAGGCGGACGAGCCGGGGCGCGGCGTGTGGGCGCTGATCGAGCCGTTGTTGATGATGCGCCCGCCGCGCGGGGTCTGGTCGCGCATCATGCGGAAGGCGGCGTTGGCGACCAGGAAGCAGCCGTTGAGGTTGACCGCGACCACGCTGGTCCATTGCTCGAAGGTGAAGTCGCCGAAATTGGTGCTCGGCACGTTGCCGCCGGCGTTGTTGAACACCACGTCGAGCCGGCCGAATTTCGCCTTGATGGCGGCGAACAGCGCCTCGACGGCCTCGGGCCTGGTGACATCGGTGGGCACCGCCAGTGTGCGCGCGGCGGCGTCGCCGGCCAGGCTGGCGGTTTCGGCCAGCGGCTCGGCGCGGCGGCCGGCCAGGACCACCGAGTAGCCCTCGGCCAGCAGCGCCAAGGCCGCCGCGCGGCCGACGCCGCTGCCGGCGCCGGTGATCAGCGCGATTTTTCCGGTTCCGTTCATGGCATCTTCTCCCGCATCGCCGGCAGCACCGGCCGTTTCATTCTGGCCACTGTGGCACGGGCAGTTGACTGTTGCACGCCATCGCGCTGCCATATGCCAACTCGGGAGTGGAAGCAGCCATGAACGTCGCGCAGAATATCACCCTGGATGCGGCGCTGGATGAGGCGAAGCGGGACTATACCGCGCGCAATCCGGCCAGCCTGGCCAATCATCTGAAGGCGGCCGGGCCGCTGCCGGGCGGCAACACCCGCACCTCGCTGTTCTACGATCCGTTCCCGGTCACCTTCGCGCGCGGCGAGGGCGCGCGGTTGTGGGACATGGACGGGCATGAATATCGCGACTTCCTCGGCGAATACACCGCCGGGATTGCCGGACACAGCCATCCGGCGATCCGCGCGGCGGTGACCAAGGCGCTGGAAGCCGGCATCAACATGGGCGGGCACAATACCTATGAGCCGCGCTTCGCCGAACTGGTGACGGCGCGGTTCCCGTCGATGCAGCAGGTGCGGTTCACCAATTCCGGCACCGAGGCCAATTTGATGTCGATCAGCACCGCCATCGCCAAGACTGGCCGCAGCAGGGTCATGGTGATGCGCAACGGTTATCACGGCGCGGTGTTCACCTTCTCGGGCGGCAAGAACATCAATGCGCCGTTCGATTATGTCTACGGCACCTATAACGATATCGACGCCACGCTGGCCGAGATCAGCGCCAATGCCGACTCGCTGGCCTGCGTGATCCTGGAGCCGATGCTGGGTGGCGGCGGCTGCATTCCGGCCGAGTTGCCGTTCCTGCAGGCGCTGCGTGAGGAAACCAGCAAGCACGGTATCGTGCTGATTTTCGACGAGGTGATGACCTCGCGCCTGTCGCCTGGGGGGTTGCAGCAAGCGCTGGGGGTGCTGCCGGACCTGACCACGCTGGGTAAGTATATCGGCGGCGGCATGAGCTTCGGGGCGTTCGGCGGCGGGGCGGAGCTGATGGGGCTGTTCGACCCGCGCCGGGCCGACGCGCTGCCGCATGCCGGCACCTTCAACAACAACGTGCTGACCATGGCGGCCGGTATCGCCTCGCTGACCGAGGTGTATCCGCCGGCCGAGGCGGATCGGCTGAACGCGATCGGCGAAAAGCTGCGTGCCCGACTCAACGCTGTGGTGCAGAAGCATGACGTGGCGGTGCAGTTCACCGGCCGCGGCTCGATGATCGCGGCGCATATGCTGCGTGGGCCGGTGCGGGCGCCGTCGGACGCCATGAAGGGCAATATGAAGGCGCGCGACCTGCTGTTCTTCGACCTGTTGCGCAGCGATATCTGGATCGCCCGGCGCGGCATGATGGCGCTGTGCCTGCCGCTGACCGACGCTGACTACGACGCGCTGGTGGCCGCGGTAGAGGAATTCGCGGTGTCGCGCCGGACCCTGCTGGTCTGAGGCGTTGATACGGCGGTAACGGCGCCGGTCGCGGCATTGTGATCCGGGTGCCCGGATGCTGCCATGATCGTTTGGCATAGCGTGATGCGGCCTGCTCCGGCCGGAGAGTGGATAGGAGAATGTTGATGAGCACGCTTCGGACGATCACCTTGGGTGCGCTGGCGGTTGGTGCGCTGATGGCAACCTCAGCGATCGCGCCGGCCAGTGCCCGCTATTGGCATGGCCACGGCTACGCGCCGCAATGGCAGCCCTATTATCATCACTGGCGCCCGCCGGTCGTGGTCTATGCGCCGCGTCCGTACTACTACCAGCCGGCGCCGCGGGTGGTGTATGCGCCGCCGGCCTATTACGCGCCGCCGCCGGTCTACTACGCACCCCGCGCCTATTACGCGCCGCGCCCTTATTATGCGCCGGGCGTGTCGGTGGGGATCGGCTTCAACCTGCGCTGAGGTCGGGCAGCCGTCCGGCGAAGGCGGTGATCGCGGCCAATACTGCCGCCTCCGCCTCCTGGTGCGGGGCGTGGCCGACCGGCAGCACCAGCGTCTCGGCCAGCCCTGGTGCCGCGCGGGCGAGCGCGTCGGTTTGCACGGTGGTGCCGTAGGGGTCGGCGGCGCCCTGGATTTGCAGCGCCGGGACCGCGAGGCCGGATAGCCGCGCGGTGATGTTCCAGGCGCGGAATTCCGGGTTGAGCCAGGTATCGTTCCAGCCGTGGAAGGCCGCATCGACGTCATCATGGTGCCGGGCGAGGCGGGCGCGCAGGTCGCCGCTGTCCCACGCCGCCCGCGCGGCGCGTAGGCCGGTGAGGCTGATCTCTTCGACGAAGTAATGCGGCGCCATCAGCACCAGCCCGGCAACCCGAGGGTCGGGCGCCGTCGCGGCATGCAGGGCGGCGATGGTGGCGCCGTCGGAATGGCCGATCAGCAGGCAGCTTCGCGCGCCGGCGGCATCGAGGATCGCCGGTAGCAGGCGGGCTTCCGCATCATGATAGTCGAACGGCCGGGGCAGCTTGCAGGTGGACGAGCGGCCATAGCCGGCGCGTGACCAGGCGAACACCGCCCGCCCGCTGGCCGCCGCCAGCGCCGCCGGCCAGCCCCGCCACAGGCCGACGCTGCCCAGGCCCTCATGCAACAGCACCAAGCCAGGCGGTCCCTCGCCCCACCATGCGGCCTCCAGCCGGAGGGCGCCGATGTCGAGGATGGCGCGGCGCGGGTTGCCGGGGTTTCGCAAGTCTGGCTTCATCGGCGCATCAAAGCGCCCCGCGGTGCCGGCGACAATGGCGGCTTGCGGCGATGGAGATCACATGCACCCGATCGCCTATTTCGACGACCTCGCACCAGGGCAGCGCTTCACCTCCGCCACGCGCGTGGTGAGCGAGGCCGATATCATCGCCTTCGCGCACGAGTTCGACCCGCAGCCGTTCCATCTCGACCCCGCTTCGGCCGGCGACAGCATTTTCCGCGGCCTCGCCGCCTCCGGCTGGCACACCGCGGCGCTCAGCATGCGGCTGGTGCTGGGCGGCGGGTTCCGGCCGGCCGGCGGGGTCATCGGCAGCACCGTGGACTCGCTGGTCTGGCCGCGCCCGGTGCGCCCGGGCGACGCGCTGCGGGTGGAAACCGAGGTGCTGGAAACCAGGCCGTCAGCCTCGCGCCGCACGCATGGCTGGGTGAAAATCCGTAACACCACGTTGAATCAGCAGAATCAACCGGTGCAACTGCTGGTGGTCAACCTGATGGTGCAGCGCCGCGATTGAGGTTGCGGGTTCGCAACACCCTGCTAACCTGCGGGCATGACCGCAATCGCGCCGCACAGCCTCACCTTCCCGTTCGCCGAACCGCCGGAATTCGGCCAGTTGCGCCCGGTGGCGCCGGGCGTGCTGTGGCTGCGCCTGGCGCTGCCGTTCGCGCTGAACCATGTCAACATCTACCTGATCGAGGACGGCGACGGCTGGGCGGCGATCGATGCCGGCATCGCCAACGCCGCCACCAAAGCGGTGTGGGAGCGGGTGCTGGAGCATGATCTGGCCGGCAAGCCGATCACCCGGCTGATCGTGACGCACTACCACCCCGACCATGCCGGGCTGGCCGGCTGGCTGCTGCAGCGCTGCGGCGTCGGGCTGGCGATGAGCCGCACCGAACACGCCACCAGCCACTTTCTGCGGACCAATCCGGAGGCGATCGGCTCGGAGTCGCACCGCGCCTTCTACCGCGGGCATGGGTTGGCCCCGGCGACGATCGAGGCGCTGATGGGCCGCGGCCATGCCTATCTGCGTATGACCACCGACCTGCCGGAGCGCTTCGAGGTGCTCGCCGCCGGGCAGACACTGCGCATCGGCGGGCGGGATTTCGAGGTGCTGACCGGCGGCGGCCATGCGCCGGAGCAGGTGATGCTGCTGTGCCGGGCGGCGCGGCTGTTGCTGCCCGCCGACCAGGTGCTGGCCCGCATCTCGCCGAATATCAGCGTGCATGCCTACGAACCGGAGAGCAATCCGCTGGCCGCCTACCTGGCCTCGCTGGCCGCCCTGCGCGCCGCGATTCCGGATGACGTGCTGGTGCTGCCGGGCCATAACATGCCGTTCTACGGCCTGCATCAGCGGATCGACGAGCTTGCCGCGCATCACCGGCAGCGCTGCGCCCTGATCGCCGCCGCCTGCCGCCTTCAGCCGCATTCGGCCACCGAGTTGCTGCCGGTGGTCTTTCCGCGCGCGCTTGACGACCAGCAGACCGGCTTCGCCTTCGGCGAAGTGGTGGCGCATATCCGCTACATGCTGGGGCGCGGCGATCTGGTGGTGGTGGAGTCCGGCGACGGGATCGAGCGGGTGAAGGCTACGCCACCCCGTATTTGCTGAACCACGCCAGCATCCGCTTCCAGCCATCGGCGGCGTCGGCGGCGTTGTAGCTGGGGCGGTAATCGGCGTGGAAGCCGTGCCCGGCATCGGCGAACACCACGATTTCCACTGCGGCGCCGGCGGCACGGGCGCGACTGGCGGCTTCCTGCACGTCGTCCTGCCTGATGCCGCGATCCTGGCCGCCATATATGCCGAGCAGCGGGCATTTCAGCTCGGCCGCAAGGTCCAGCACCGTCTTCGGCTGGATCGGGCTGGTGCCGCCGGCCACCGGGCCGTACCAGGCCACCGCTGCCTTCAGCTTCGGGTTGTGGGCGGCGTACAGCCAGGTTGCCCGCCCGCCGCGACAGAAGCCGGTAACGCCGAGCCACGCCAGGTCGCCATGGTTGCCGCCGGCCCAGGCCGCGGTGCTGTCCAGGTCGGTCATCACCGTGGCGTCCGGCGCCTTGCTGATCACCTCGCTGACGATCTTCGACACATCGGTCATCTTCGACAGGTCGCCCTGCCGGGCATACAACTCCGGCGCCACAGCGAGATAGCCGGCCTTGGCCAGCCGCCGGCAGACATCCTTGATGTACTCGTGGACGCCGAAAATCTCCTCGATCACCAGCACCACCGGGAACGGCCCGGCGCCATCCGGGCGGGCGAAATAGCCCGGCAGATGCCCGTCGGAGACCGGGATCTGCACCTCGCCGGCCACCAGCCCGGTGCTGTCGGTATGGATAACCTGCGCCTCCACCCGCGTGGTGGCCAGCGTCAGGCCGGAAATCAGCCCGGTCATCACCAAGCCGCGGCGCGCCAGCGGGTATTCCGCCAGGCCGACCAGTCCGTGCAGATCGTTCATGCGCCGCCCCCATGCCTGAGGTCGCCGATGTGGGGTAAGGTCGGCGATTTACAACCGGGGCCGGAAGGAAATCGGGCGATCACCGCCGGTTGCGCGCGGTTTGCCCGGGTCAGCGGCATCTACTATATCGCGGGCGGCGAGGTGGATCGTCTGTCTGCGATAGGGGCTGACCTGTATGCCTGACTTCTCCGGTTTCGATCTGATCATCGTCGGCAGCGGCTTCTTCGGCGCGACGCTCGCCGAGTGCTGCGCCCGCAAACTCGGCCTGAAGGTCTGCGTGCTCGAACGGCGGCCGCATATTGGCGGCAATGCGTGGTCTGAAACCTGCCCCGACACGGGGATCGAGGTGCACACCTACGGCTCGCATCTGTTCCACACCAACAGCGAGACGGTCTGGGCCTATGTCAACCGGTTCTCGGGGTTTTCCAGCTACCGGCATCGGGTGATTTCGCGCCATGACGACCGCTTTTTCACCATGCCGATGAACCTCGGCACGCTGTCGACCATTTTCGGCCGCTTCCTGTCGCCCGCCGAAGGGCGCGCCATCGTTGCCGAGGAGGTGGCGCGATCCGGTATCACCAATCCGACCAATTTCGAAGAGAAGGCGATCTCGCTGGTCGGACGCACGATCTATGACGGCTTCATTCGTGGCTATACCGCCAAGCAATGGCAGACCGACCCGCGCGAATTGTCGGCCGAAATCATCACCAGGTTGCCGGTGCGATTTACGTTCAGTGATTTCTATTTCAATGACCGGTTCGAGGGACTGCCGCTGCTGGGTTATGGTGAGATCTTCCGCCGCATGTTGCAGGATCCGAAGATCGAAATTATGCTGGATACCGATTATTTCGACCTGCGTGCCAATCTGCCTGCCGGCGTGCCGGTTGTTTTCACCGGGCCGGTGGACCGCTTCTTCGCCTATCGCGCCGGGCCGCTCGGCTGGAGAACCCTCGATTTCGAGCGCGAGGTGGTGCCGACCGGGGATTTCCAGGGTGCCAGCGTGGTGAACTATCCGGACCAGGATGTTGCCTTCACCCGCATCCATGAGTTCCGGCACCTGCACCCGGAACGCACCTATTGCGAGGACAGCACGGTGATCTTTCGCGAGTTCTCGCGGTTTGCCGGCCAGGCCGACGAACCCTACTACCCGATCGACCGACCGGCCGACCGGGCGAGCTACGACGCCTACCGGAGCATGTCGGACGCCGAGCCCGGAGTCATCTTCGGTGGACGCCTGGGCACATACCGCTACCTCGACATGCACCAGGCGATCGGCGCAGCACTCAAGGTGTTCGACAACCAGATCGTGCCGCATATGCACGACAACCGGCCGCTGAAGGAGCCGGCTGCGGCCAGCGCGTCAGGCCGCTGACTCGATCAGGGTCTCGATTGTCGCATCGAGTGCCGGATATTCGGTGCCCGCCTCGGTTTTTTGCGCCGCAACCAGTGCGTGCCGGAAATCCAGCGCGCGAATCACACACTCGATGCTTCGCCATGTCTTGGGGATAGCGTCGAGCTCGATCAGCAGCGGCGAGTCGGCGCTTGAGAAGATGATATTCAGCAGGCCGGCGCCGTGAACCCCGGCGACGATCTTGGCGTCGCTGAATATCGCGAAAATCTCCTCGGGCGTTTTGCCGGAGAGGGTCACGATATCGAATCCGTGCCGCCGGAAGCTGTCCTCAAGCACATCCTGATTCAGCGCACTGCGGTTATATGCGTTGCTGACGGCATCACGGCGGCTGACGAATACCCGGCCTGAACCGGTGGATGAGGGATCGCCCCTGGTGGCACGATACTGCCGGGCCAGGCCGCTCAGCAGTTGCCGCACGCGCCGGATGCTTTGGACACCGATCTCACCGCTCACCCCGAATTGCGGGTGTGGCAGAAAAATACCGGCATATCTTGCGGGTTTGCCCCAGATGAACCGCACCCGGTCATCGCGGAATTCCGCTTCAAACAACTTATCGACAATGAAATTCTGGATGGGATACTTGAATTGTCGCGCGAAGAGGCAGCCTACGGCGCCGTGTTTGCTGCGTATCTCTTCATATGTTGGGTATTGTGTCATGAAATCATGGATGAAATGGCCGAAATTCTGCCATCCGCTGCGACTGTTGAACAGCACCACCTGCTGATCCACCTTGTCGGGCGGCTCCTCCACGTAGCAGGTTCCGTCCGACGGATCGTAGGCGCTGAATGGCGGGTAGCGTTGGAACCCCGGGTCGCCGGTGCCATTTTCCCAACCGCGTTTGATATGCTGGCTGTCGTGAATGTAGATGTGATGGGCGTCCGCGACGATGCCCTGCGCGGTGACGAAGCCGTTCTCGACGAAGGTATAGCCGGGGCGCAGATCCACCAGTTTGACCCTGTTGGTGAGTGTGATCGCGCTCGTCGCCCTGGCCGCCGCCGCGCCACCGGGCAGCGCGTCATAGACTGTCGAGACCCTGACCAGGTGTTGATTCGCGGTTGGCGGCCGCTGCAGCGGCGCCGTCAGTAGCGCGAGGTGATTCTGCCGCGTGCGCTCCTGCTCGGTCTCGGCGAAGATTGCCGACAGCACGTGCCCGTGAGAGCGCAGCAGCAGATGCAGGTCACGCTCGGGTATCATCAGGTCCTCCGCAAAAAACTCGCCGGGCGCACTAGATGCGACGGGCATCGTTGGGTCAATCTGGTTTCCGGGCTGCTCTCGGCCGGTCGCGGTCATCCCGGCCGGGTGACCGCCCGCCCCGCCGTGGCCGCGACCCCGGCCAGCAGCAACGCCACCAGCGCCAGCGCCAGCGGCAGCGTGCTGGCCGAGGCCGCGGCGCCGATCAACGCCGGGCCGAGCAGCAGGCCGAGATAGCCGGGCGTGGCGGCCGCCGAGATCGCCGGGCCGGGCGCCATGCCGGGCATTCTGCCGGCGGCGCCGAACAGCACCGGCACGATATTGGAGGCCCCCAGCCCGACCAGCGCGCAACCGCCGAGCGTCGCCGCCGACCAGGGCAGGGCGGCCATCGCCAGGAACCCCAGCGCCGCCAGCCCACCGCCCAGCCGCAGCATCGCCACCGGGGTGATGCGCCGCGACAGCCGGTCGCCGCCGAACCGCCCCGCCGCCATGGTCACCGAGAACGCGGCATAGCCGAGGGCGGCGGTGGCCGGTCCGGTGTCGCGCCACAGCCGCAGCAGCACCGCCGACCAGTCCAGCATCGCGCCTTCGGCGAGGAAGGCCACGAAGCAAAGCGCCCCCAGCAGCGCCAACCGACCGCGCGGCAGCACGAAACCTGGCCCTGCCGTCGGTGCATGCGGCAGCATCCAGCGAGCCTGACCCAGCAGCAGCCCTGCCGCGATCCCGCCGAGCAACCCGGCGCCGGCCACCGGCGGCAGCCCGGCATGCAGCAGCAGACTGGCGACTGCCGCTCCCAGCAGGCCGCCCAGGCTGTACATGCCATGAAACCCGCTCATCAGCGGCCGGGCGCTGGCGCGCTCCACCACCACCGCCTGGGCGTTCATCGCGATGTCCACAGTGCCAAGCGCGGCGCCGAACACCGCCAGCGCCGCGGCCAGCGCGGCGACCCCCGGCGCCAGCGCCAGCAACGGCAGCATGGCGCAGAACAGCAGCCCGCCGGCCAGCGCGATGCTCCTGGTGCCCAGGTGATGCGCCGCCAGCCCGGCCAGCGGCATCGCGATCAGCGCGCCGGCACCCGGCGCCAGCAGCACCAGCCCCAGCCCGGCATCGTCGAGCCCCAGCCGCAGCTTGGCGTATGGCACCAGCGGCGCCCAGCCGGCGGTGGCCATGCCGACCACCAGGAAGGCGGCGCGGGTAGCGCGGCGCTGCTGGCCCAACAGGCTCATCGGGGCCGGCTCATCGGCGCCCGCAACGCAAAAGGCCCGCCTCGCGGCGGGCCTTGCTGGGTGTCGAAGTGACGGTGATCAGGCCATCGCCTTCTGCAGGTTGCTGTCCAGCTTGTCGAGGAACGCCTGGGTGTTCAGCCACTTGGCATCCTTCCCGATCAGCATGGCGAGGTCCTTGGTCATGAACCCGGCTTCCACGGTCTCGACGCAGACCCGCTCCAGCGTGTCGGCGAAGGCGGTCACGTCCGGCGTGTTGTCGAACCGGCCGCGATAGGCCAGGCCGCGGGTCCAGGCGAAGATCGAGGCAATCGGGTTGGTGCTGGTCTCGCGGCCCTTCTGGTGCTCGCGGAAGTGGCGGGTGACGGTGCCGTGCGCCGCCTCGCTCTCCACCGTGTGGCCGTCCGGGCTCAGCAGCACCGAGGTCATCAGGCCGAGCGAGCCGAAGCCCTGGGCGACGATGTCGCTCTGCACGTCGCCGTCGTAGTTCTTGCAGGCCCACACATAGCCGCCTTCCCACTTCAGCGCGCAGGCCACCATGTCGTCGATCAGCCGGTGCTCGTAGGTGAGCTTCGCGGCTTCGAACTGGGTCTTGAACTCGCGGTCGAATACGTCCTGGAAGATGTCCTTGAACACGCCGTCATAGGCTTTCAGGATGGTGTTCTTGGTCGACAGATAGACCGGGAACTTGCGTGCCAGCCCGTAGTTGAAGGTGGCGCGGGCGAAACCGGTGATCGACTCGCTGGTGTTGTGCATCGCCATCGCCACACCGGGGCCCTTGAAGTCGAACACGTCCATCACCTGGGCGGCGCCGCCGCCGGCCGGCTGATAGGTCAGCGTCACCTTGCCGGGGCCGGGGATCTTGGTCTCGGTGGCGCGGTAGATGTCGCCATAGGCATGGCGGCCGATCACGATCGGCTGGCTCCAGTGCGGCACCAGGCGGGGCACGTTCTTGCAGATGATCGGTTCGCGGAAGATGGTGCCGTCCAGGATGTTGCGGATGGTGCCGTTCGGGCTGCGCCACATCTTCTTCAGCTTGAACTCCACCACCCGGTCCTCGTCCGGGGTGATGGTGGCGCATTTCACGCCGACGCCGTACTGCTTGATCGCGTGGGCGGCGTCCACCGTCACCTGGTCGTCGGTCTGGTCGCGGTATTCAACGCCGAGATCGTAGTATTTCAGGTCGATATCGAGGTAGGGCCGGATCAGCTTGTCCTTGATGAAGCCCCAGATGATCCGGGTCATCTCGTCCCCGTCCAGTTCCACAACCGGGGTCTTTACCTTGATCTTCGCCATGCCGTTCCTCGTATGCTCCGCGCAGTCTGTTCTGTGGGCCGTGCCGTCACGCCCTGCCGCCCCTGCGACACGCCTTGCCCGCGCGGCCGGAACATCGCATTTGCATTTCTTTGCGGCAAGGCCCAGCGGGGCGGCAAGGGCCAGCGGGGCGGGCAGACGCATGGTTTCATTGCCGCCCCGGCCCGGCGCCGTATAGCATGAGACCGTCTGCCGCCCGCCGGGCCGCGCCACACCAGCAGGGACCCAAGCCATCGACCAGGCCACCACGCTGATCACCGGCCTCGGCACCGCCGATCTTGGGCCTCGCGCCGCGGCGGCCTCGGGCAGCGTCACCAATATCGCGCTGCTGGCGGTCACCTGCGCGCTGCTGGTGGTGGCGGTGCTGATGGTGCTGCGCCTGCGGGCCGACCGCCGGCGCGACGCCGCCGCCCGCCGCGACCGTTCCGGCCTGGCCCGCGCCTATGCCGAACTCTCCGCCGCCAAGGCAGCTGCCGAGGCCCGTAGCGCCCAGTTGGAGGCAACCCTGTCCGGCATGTCCGACGGCGTAATGATGCTGGACGCCGCTAATCGCCTGGTGCAGTGGAACGACCGTTTCCCGGAACTCACCGGCGTGCCGCGCGCCATGCTGGCGGTCGGCGTGGCGATGGTCGACATGATCCGCGCCCAGGCCCAGGCCGGCGAATTTTCCACCACCCCGGCTGAACTCGAGGCCGAGGTGGCGCGTCGCATGGCCTCGATCGCCACCGTTCGCCAGCATGTGGTGGTCGAGCGGGTCCGCCCCGACGGGCGGGTGATCGAGTTGCGGCGCAATCCGCTGCCGAATGGCGGCACGGTGACGCTGTATACCGATATCACCGCGCGGCGCCGCGCCGAGGCCGCCCAGCGCGAGATCGCCACCGCCGCCGCCGGGCTGGTAGAGCAGAAGGCGCAATTCGTCGCCATGGTGTGCCACGAGGTGGCCGCCCCGCTCGACACCGTGCTGGAGTGCCTGCGCACGCTGGAACGGCCGATACCGCAAGCCATCGATGCCGTACCGCCGCCGACCGCGTTGCAGCACGCCCGCGCGGCCGCGGACACCATGGCGGAGCTGATGCGCGACATCCTGGACATCGCCCAGCTCGACGCCGGGCGGCTGGCGCTGCGGCCGGCCGACTACGCGCTGCCGGCGTTGCTGAGCGGAGTGGCCGACAGCTTTGCTCGCCGCGCCGCCCAACGCAGCATGCGGCTGGTGGTCGAGATCGCCCCGGCGCTTCCCGAGCGGCTCTACGGCGACAGCGGCCGGGTCCGTCAGGTGCTGGCCAATTTTGTCTCCAATGCGGTGAAATATTCCGATCCCGGGGAAATCCTGCTGCGCGCCTCGCGGCTAGACCTCGGTGCGCCGATGCTGCGGCTGGCGGTCGCCGATCGAGGCCCACGGGTGCCGCCGGCGCAGGCGGCGCTGCTGTTCCAGCCGTTCACCCGGCTGGCCGGCGCCGCCGCGCCGGACGCCACCGTGAACGACGCTGCCGCACCGTCCGGCGCCGGGCTGGGCCTGGTGATCTGCGAGCGGCTGGCGCGGGTGATGGGCGGCGAGGTTGGCCTAGCGGCGGGGGCTGCCGGCGGCAATGAATTCTGGCTCACCGTGCCGCTGCAGCCGGCCCGGCCGAGCGCGCCGCATCCGAACGCGGCTCCCTCGGATGCCATGCCGGCAGCCGGTGCCCTGCCGCCGCGCCGCCGCCGCCGCCGCGCGATGGTGCTGCTGGTCGAGGACCTGCTGGTCAACCAGATGGTCATCGCCACCAAATTGCGGCGCGAGGGCCATCATGTGGATCTCGCCTCGTCGGGCGCCGAGGCATTGCGCCGCATCGCGCGAACCCCGTACGATATCGTGCTCACCGACCTGATGATGCCCGGCATGAGCGGCTTCGACGTGGCGCGCGCCATCCGCGCCCTGCCCAGCCCGGCCCGGCAGGTGCCGATCTTCGCGCTGACCGCGACCACTTCGGCCGAGGACCGCGACCGCTGCCTCGCCGCCGGCATGCAGGGTATGCTGGGCAAGCCGGTTGACCCCGCCGCCCTTGCCGAGGCGCTGGTGGCCGACTGCGTGGCCGCCGCACCAGGACCCGCGGCGCCCGCCCCGCCGCCGGCAGCGGCATCCACCCTGCTGGTCGACGCCGCCCGGCTGGAAGGCCTGCGTGAAGGCCTGCCCGCCGGGTTGTTCACCGAACTCGCCAGCCAGTGCATCGACGACCTGCACGCGCATATGGCCACGCTGCGCGAGGCGCTGCGCGGTGATGCCGCCGAGGCGGTGGAGGCCAGCGCCCACGCCATGGCCGGCATGGCCGGCAATTACGGCCTGCAGGCGGTCGACGCGCGGATGCGCAGCATCATGTCCGCCGCCCGCGCCGATGACCTTGCCGCCGCCCGTGCCGCCGCCCAGGGCTGCGAGAGCGAGTTGGAACGCACTGCCCAGGCGCTCGACCTGCTGCTGCAACTGCACGACGGATGACCGCGCCGCCCGCCGCCGTTTATCTCGCCGGCCCCGACGTATTCCTGCCCGACCCGGCTGGCCGCGCCGCGAAGCTGAAGGCGATCTGCGCCCAGCACGGCCTGCGCGGCGTGTCGCCGCTGGACCAGCTCGCCGGCGGTGACCCGGCCGATTGGGCCGGCCTGCCGGAGGCGCTGCGTATCGCCAGGCGCAACGAGGCGCATATAGCCGGTTGCACCGCGCTGATCGCCAATCTCACGCCGTTCCGCGGCCCCAGCGCCGATGCCGGCACGGTGTTCGAACTCGGCTTCATGCGCGCCCTCGGTCGCCCGGTGTTCGGCTGGAGCAACAGCGCCGCCCCGTTCGCCGCCCGCACCCGCGCCTTCCTGGCGACCCAGCCGGCCGAGGCGCTGGCGATCGAGGATTTTCCCGACATGGCGGATAATCTGATGATCGACGGCGCCATCCATGCCTCCGGCGGCCGGCTGGTGACCCGCGCTGTGCCACCGGCGGCGCGATGGCACGACCTGACGGCATTCGAGGCGGTGGTGGCACTGGTCGGTTCGTGCCGCTTTGCATCGGTCGCAAGCATAAATTCGTCTGACTGAGGTTTGCCGCAGCGCATGCCGCTGCTTCGGCCAGTCTCCGCGTAGATCACCGTTGCGTGAGTGGCTCGCCATGCCTCGCCGCCACCCACAATATCGCCACATGATCCATCGCATTATGGGGAACAGGAGAACATCATGAAACCGATCCGGTGGCTGTGCCTGGCGTTTACTCTGATTGCGCTGTCGGCCTGTGTCATTGCCCCCGGCCGTGGCTATCACCCGGACCGCTGGCACCACGGCTATTACCGCTAAGCCGGCGAGCGCTGCTGCCGAGTCAGGATTTCTCCAAAACCACTGCCAGCAGCCCCGGAAACCGGGCCTCCAGGTCGTCACCGCGCAGTGCATTCAAATGCACGGCGCCGGCGACGCGGGTCCGGATCACCCCGGCCTCGCGCAGCGCGCGGAAATGGTGCGACATGCTGGATTTCGGCCGGTCCTCGCCCAGCGCGCCGCAGGTCAACTCGCCGGCGGCGGCAATCCGCCGCACCATCTCCAGCCGCACCGGGTCGGACAGGGCCTGCAGCACGCGCGGCAGGTCCAGGCTGCTGGCGTCAGGGTGAAAAAACCGGCGCATGCCGCATGATAGCCGGCGATTGACAGCAGTTCCATAGTTCGTAAATTCTCGAACATAACTTTCATGCGTCAGACCTGTTCGGGAAATCCATGGCCAACCCACACCTGTTCGAACCGATCAGCTTCCGCTCGGTCACCGCCCGCAACCGCATCACCGTCGCGCCGATGTGCCAGTACAGCGCCACCGATGGCCTCGGCGACGACTGGCACATCCAGCATCTCGGCGCCCGCGCCATGGGCGGCGCCGGCATCGTGATGACCGAGGCGACGCATGTCTCCGCAATCGGCCGCATCACGCCGCAATGCCTCGGCCTGTGGAACCCGGCGCATCAGCATCTGCTGTCCCGCGTCGCCCGCATCATCGCCATGGGCGGCGCAGTGCCGGCGATCCAGATCGCCCATGCCGGCCGCAAGGCCAGCACCGAGGTGCCGTGGCGCGGCGGCAAGCCGATCACCATCGAGAATGGCGGCTGGCTGCCGCTCGGCCCCTCGGCCATTCCCTATGGCGACGGCTACACCGCGCCGCAGGCGCTGAGCGTGGCCGGGATCGCCGAGATCGTCGGCCAGTTCGCTGCCACCGCCCGGATGGCCCGCGAGGCCGGATTCAAGGTGGTCGAGATCCACGCAGCACACGGCTACCTGCTGCATTCCTTCCTGTCGCCGCTGTCCAACCATCGCCGCGACCAGTATGGCGGCGACCTCGCCGGCCGCAGCCGCGCGTTGCTCGAAGTGGTTGATGCGGTGCGCGGCGAGTGGCCGGACGAGTTGCCGCTGTTCGTGCGCATCTCCTCCACCGACTGGGTGGAAGGCGGATTGACCATCGCCGACACTGTGGAAGTCGCCAAGATGCTGAAGGCCACCGGCAAGGTGGACCTGATCGACGCCTCCTCCGGCGCCAATTCGCCGAAGCAGCAGATCCCGTCGCTGCATCCCGGCTACCAGGTGCCGTTCGCCGAGGCGATGAAGCGCGAGGCCGGCATCGCCACCGGCGCGGTCGGGCTGATCACCGCCCCCGAGCACGCCGAGGAGATCATCGCCAACGGCCGCGCCGACCTGGTGTTCCTGGCCCGCGCGGTGCTGGCCGACCCGGGCTGGCCGCTGCACGCCGCCAAGGTGCTGGGTGCGACCCCACCGCTGATGCCGCAATATCTGCGCGCAACACTGCGGTAGCCGTCTTCCGAAGGGAGGTTGGTGGAGCCAAGCGGGATCGAACCGCTGACCTCCTGAATGCCATTCAGGCGCTCTCCCA
>JBEPTZ010000028.1:0-40516 GCA_041691815.1 Rhodospirillales bacterium
AGATCAAGCGCAGCGCCCGCGCCGAGGGCAATTCGGCCGACAACACCGCCCTGCTGCTCGCCGAGCTCAAGGCCCACCGCCTCGCCCGCACCAACCCGGACGCGCTGATCATCGCCGCCGATCAACTGCTGGTCTGCGAGGACCGCTGGTTCGACAAGCCGGCCGACCTCACCGAAGCCGCCGCCCAGCTGCGCGCCCTGCGCGGCCACGCCCACACCCTGGTGACCGCCGTGCTCTGCCAGCGCGGCGAGCAGCGCCTCTGGCACCACATCGCCCGCCCGCGCCTCACCATGCGCAAATTCTCCGACGCCTTCCTGGACGCCTACATCGCCGAGGAAGGCACCATCCTCACCACCACCGTCGGCAGCTATCGCCTGGAAGGCCCCGGCGCCCAACTCTTCGACACCGTGGTCGGCGAACACGCCGCTGTCCTCGGCCTGCCGCTCCTCCCGCTACTCGGCTTCCTCCGCCAGCACCGGGTGCTGATCGAATAAGCTACCGCTGCACCTTGCTGTCGATCACGTCCCAGATCCGCGCCGACAGATCGGTGCCATCATGCCGCCCGATCTCCTGAATCCCGGTCGGCGAGGTCACGTTGATCTCGGTCAGCCAGTCGCCGATCACATCGATGCCGACGAAAATCAGGCCCCGCTCCTTCAGCAGCGGCCCGATCCGCGCGCAAATCTCCCGGTCCCGCGCCGTCAGCACGCTCTTATCCGGCCGTGCGCCGACATGCATATTGGCCCGCGCCTCGCCCTCCGCCGGCACCCGGTTCAGCGCTCCCACCGCTTCGCCGTCGATCAGGATGATCCGCTTGTCGCCCTGCCGCACCGCCGGCTCGTAGCGCTGGATCATCAGCGGCTCGCGCGAGCGGGCAAAATGCATCTCCAGCAGCGAGTTCAGGTTCTCGTCGTCGTGACGGATGCGAAACACCCCCGCCCCGCCATTGCCGAACAGCGGCTTGACGATGATGTCCTTATACGTGGCGCGAAACCCGCGGATCGCCTCGGCGTCCCAGGTGATCAGCGTCGGCGGCATCAACTCGGGAAACTGCGTCACCAGCAGCTTCTCCGGCGCGTTGCGCACGCTGGCCGGGTTGTTCACCACCAGCGTCCCGGTGCCGTCGTCGCGATGGATATGCTCCAGCATATGCGTGGCGGTGATATAGGCCATGTCGAACGGCGGGTCCTGGCGCATCAGCACCACGTCCATGCTCGCCAGGTCGATCAACTGCTCCGACCCGAAGCTGTAGAAATCCTCGATATTCCGCCGTACCTCGATCGGCCGCGCCCGCGCGATCAGCCGGTCCTCGCGCGCCGCCCCCGGCTTGCCCACCCCCTCGCGCAGCGACATATGCCGCACTTCGTAATGCCACAGCCGATAGCCGCGCTCCTGCGCCGTCAGCATCAATGCGAAGCTGGAATCAGCGTCGATCTTCACCGTGGTCATCGGGTCCATCTGGACCGCGACATTGAGCTTGCGTGCCATGGGCTTCTCCACCAAACAGATTGCCATGGCAGATGGTCTAATTCAGCCGGGAGCGCAACTCATCCATCGCCGCCCGCACCCGCTCGGCGGTATCGCCGGTCGGCAGCAGTGCCAGAAACCGCTCATAGCAGCGCAACGCCGCACTCACCCGATCCAGCCTGCTGTTCATCAGCCCGGCCTCGCGCCACTGGCTCACTTCCTCCGGCGCGATCCGCAGCATGTCCTCGGTGCAGGCCAGCGCGCCTGCCAGGTCGCCGCCGCGCAGCCGCCGCAGCTTGATGTTGTTCTGCAACCGCAGCAGCACCGCCCGGTTGCCCATCGCCCGCAACAGCCCGGGCCGCAACTCCGCCTGCGGCCCCTCGAAGGTCTTCACCAGCGCCCGCAACGCCTGCGCATCCAGCGACCGCCCGCCATCGAACACGTCCAGCACCACCTGCTGGCCCGGGCTGGTCACCGCGATCAGGAAATGCCCGGGGAAATCCACCCCATGCGCCGCCCACCCGGCGGCCTGGGCGGTGTGCAGCCACACCACCCCGAGCGCCACCGGCAGCCCCCGCCGGCGCGCCACCACGCGGATCAGATTGGCATTCGCCGGATCGTCGTAATTCTCGCTGTCGCCCTGATAGCCGTGGCCGCCGACCACCAGTCGTTGCAGCGCCACCGCCTGGTCCGCCAGGTCCTCGGCGCCGATCCCCTCGGCCGCCGCCGCCGCCTCGCGCGCCAGCACCGAAAGCTCGCCGCGCGCCGCCTCCCAGTCCGCCTCGGGCGTGTCCACCCGGGCCAGTTGCAGCGCCGCATCGGCGATGTCGATCTCGGCGTCCGGCAACTGCCCGATCGCCTCCAATGCCATACGCGGATCACTCATGATGCGGGCCACACCTCCTGCCGACCAATGTGTCGCTGCGCCCCCCCAACTACAAGGCAGACCCTAACGCCGCCCCTGCTCCAGCGTCACCGGAATCACGGCCGCATAGGCCGCCTGCCACAGCACATAGAACACCAACGCCCCCCACGCCCCGCCCTCGACCAGCACCGGCAGCAGCACCCCAAACAGCGCGCCGGCGCCCACCGCCCAGCCCCAGCGCCGCGCCCCGAGCAGCCACCGGCTGGCCAGCCCGAGCAGCAAGCCGCCGACCGCCCCGGCCACCAGCCCGATCAGCCCGACCGCCGCATATTCATTGCCGACCAGCCGCGACACCACGTCCACGCTGCGCAGCGCCAGCAGCACCGCCACCGCATTGGCCAGCCCGGCCGCCGCCACATAACCCAGCCACCTGCCACCAGACAGCAGCCGGCCCCGCCACAGCGCGCCGCCGACGATCAGCCCGAACACCAGCCCCGGCGCGATGTAATAGGCGTCCAGCATGTGGTTTTCACCGCACGCCACCCCGACCCCGGCGGTAATCGCCCCGGCTACCGCGCCCAGCCCCGCCAACCGCCAACTCAGCATCGCTATCGCCCCCGCTCGGTGACTTATTTCTATCACAGATCGAAGCCGATACGCTCTGCATCATGCGATCACATTTCGCAGATCAAGGCGCCTACCCGGCCACACCCGCCGCCACCCGCCCGGCATCCGCCGCCGGCAGCGCCACCCGCGTCCGGGTCCGCATCGTCACGAACTCCTCCGCCGCGGTCGGGTGAATCCCCACCGTCCGGTCGAAATCCCGCTTGGTCGCCCCGGCATTGATCGCGATCGACAGCCCCTGCAGAATCTCTGGCGCGTCCTCGCCGAGCATATGCGCCCCCAGCACCCGCTGGCTCTGCTGGTCCACCACCAGCTTCATCATCGTCTTGCGCGCCCGCCCGGTCAGCGTGTGCCGCATCGGCGTGAACCGCGACACATACACATCCACTGGCCCGCGCATCGCCGCCTCATCCTCGGAGAGCCCCACCGTGCCGATCGGCGGACTGGAAAACACCGCCGTCGCCACCCGATCCAGCGCCCATTCGCGCGGCCCCGGGCCATACAGCATGTCGGCCAGCGAATGCCCCTCTGCGATCGCCACCGGCGTCAGGTTCAGCCGATCGGTCACATCACCCAGCGCATAGATGTTCGGCTGGCTGGTGCTGCGATCCTCGTTGATCACCACCGCCCCGAACCCGTCCACCGCCACCCCGGCCGCCTCCAGCCCCAGCCCCTCGGTATACGGCGCCCGCCCGATCGCCGAGAACACCAGGTCGGTGGCAATCACATTACCATCCGCCAGGACCACCCGCGTGCCGCCGGCGTCCTTCTCCACCCGCGCGATCGTCGCCTTGCGATGCACGCCGATCCCCTGCGCCAGCAGCGCCTCATCCAGCCCAGTGCGCAAATCCTCGTCGAACCCGCGCAATGGCAAAGGCTGCCGAAACACCAAATCCACCTTCGCCCCCAGCCCGGCAAAAATCCCGGCAAACTCCACCGCGATATAGCCGCCGCCCAGAATCACGATCCGCTGCGGCATCTGCTTCAGATGGAACGCATCATCGGACACGATGCAATGCTCGGCGCCGGGAAACTCCGGCCGCACTGGCCGCCCGCCGGTGGCGATCACAATCCGCTCCGCCGTCACCGCGCGCCCGCCCACCTCCAGCGTATGCGCATCGCGCAACACCGCCCGCGCCTCGAACACCGTGCAACCGGCGCCATCCATCAGCTTGCGATAGGCCCCGTTCAGCCGCCCGATCTCCCGGTCCTTGGCCGCGATCAGCGCCGCCCAGTGATGCTGCCCCGGCTGGGTGTCCCAGCCAAACCCCTGGCTCTCCTGGGCCGCCGCGCCATACTCGCCGGCCATCACCATCAGCTTCTTCGGCACACACCCCACATTCACACAGGTGCCACCCCAGAGCCCTTCCTCGGCCACACCGACGCGCGCACCATGGCCGGCGGCAATGCGGGCGCATCTGACCCCCCCCGAGCCGCCACCGATCACGAACAAATCAAAATCCATCAGAGCACTCCCAAAGGAAGGCCGGGGCGCTGCCCCGGACCCCGCCAAGGGCCGAGCCCCTGGACCTCATCAAAAAGAGGAGTTCCAAGGGCTCGGCCCTTGGTCGGGGTCTGGGGGCAAAGCCCCCAGCCTTGCCTTAGCTGCCGATGCCCCCGAGCGCGAGATACTTCACCTCAAGATATTCCTCGATCCCATGATGCGACCCCTCGCGCCCCAGCCCAGAGGCTTTCATGCCGCCGAACGGCGCCACTTCGGTGGAGATGATACCCTCGTTGATCCCCACCATGCCGTATTCCAGCGCCTCGGCTACCCGGAAGATGCGTCCCACGTCGCGCGCATAGAAATACGCCGCCAGCCCGAACTCGGTGTCATTGGCCAGCTTGATCACCTCGTCTTCGGTCTTGAAGCGGAACAGCGGCGCCACCGGCCCGAAGGTCTCCTCGCGGAAAATCATCGCCTCGCCCGGCACGTCGACGAGGATGGTCGGCTCGAAATAGGTGCCGCCCAGGCTGTGCCGATGCCCGCCGGTCATCACCTTCGCCCCCCGCTTCAGCGCGTCAGCGATATGCTCCTCCACCTTGTCCACCGCGGCCGGGTTGATCAACGGCCCCTGCGTCACCCCCGGCTCCATGCCGTTGCCGACCTTCAGCGCCTCGACGGCCACCTTCAGCTTGGCGGCAAACGCCTCGTACACCCCGTCCTGCACCAGAATCCGGTTGGCGCAGACGCAGGTCTGCCCGGTGTTGCGATATTTGCTGGCCATCGCCCCCAGCACCGCGGCGTCCAGGTCGGCATCGTCGAACACGATGAACGGCGCGTTGCCGCCCAGTTCCATGCTGGTCTTCTTGATGGTCGGCGCGCAGGCCGCCAGCAGCTTCGCCCCAACCTCGGTGCTGCCGGTAAAAGTCAGCTTGCGGATCAACGGGTTGCTGGTCAGCTCCGCCCCCATCGGCCCGGAAGGCCCGGTGATCACGTTGCACACGCCGGCCGGCATCCCGGCTCGCTCTGCCAGCACCGCCACGGCAAGGGCGGAAAACGGCGTCTGGCTCGCCGGCCGGATCACCCCGGTGCAGCCCGCCGCCCAGCCCGGCCCGGTCTTGCGGGTGATCATCGCGGTCGGGAAGTTCCACGGCGTGATCGCCGCGAACACGCCGACCGGCTCCTTGGTCACGATAATCCGCCGGCCGCGGGCATTCTGCGGGATGGTATCGCCATAAACCCGCTTGCCCTCCTCGGCGAACCACTCGATGAAGCTGGCGGCATAGGCGATCTCGCCCTTGCTCTCGGCCAGGGGCTTGCCCTGCTCGGCGGTCATGATCGTTGCCAGGTCGTCGGTGTTGGCCAGCAGCAGTTCGAATAACTTGCGCAACACGCTGGCCCGCTCCTTGGCGGTTAGCGCCCGCCAGGCCGGCTGTGCCGCATGTGCCGCCTCGATCGCCCGGCGGGTCTCGGCGGTACCCATCGCCGGCACTTCGCCCACCACCTCGCCGGTGGCCGGGTTCTTCACCACCAGCGTCTTGCCGCTGTCGGCCTGCACCCATTTGCCATCGATATAATTCGCCTGTCGGAGCAGGCTGGGGTCCTTCAACGGCAGTGCCGAGACCTGATTGAGCATGTTCGCTCTCCTTCCTGGGTAGGCATGTAGAGGGGCCTGGATAGGCGTCTAGATGGGGCGTCGCGCCGCCGTTGTCATGGGCGGAATATGCTTCGATATCATATGATGATATCGCATCACCATTACGCAAAAATCAGTCGATCGGGATGAATAGAGAGCGTCGCATTTTGCCCGCGATGGCCTTCGAAAAATGTCCCTTTCCGCTCACATCTTCCACCAGAAACACCTCTCCCGGCCCGATTTCGCGGGTTTCTCCGTCGCTCACGGTGATCTGCACCCCGGCATCCAGGTTGACGATATACTGCCGGCGCGGCGCCGGATGCCATTCATAGTCATAGCTCCCCGGCGTCTCGCGAAAGATCAGCCCGCTCGCCTTGTGCACCGCCGAGGTCTTGCCGCCGCGCCCCTCCGCCACCCACTCGATCTCGATGTCGCGGAAATGCGTCTCGCCGTCCGCATCGACATAAATATTATGGATTTTCATAGTGATACGCCCTCGATGATGGCCGCCGCGTCCACCACGCGCTGGCCGCCCTCGGTCATCACCGCGCCGTCCCGCACCGCCTGCTCGGCCCGCATCTCCGCCGCCCGCACCAGTGCCAGGCTCTCCAGCACCGCCTCGGCCCGCTCCAGCGGAACCACCACCACGCCGTCCGCATCGCCGACGATGATGTCCCCCGGCCGCACATGCACGCCGCCCACCACCACCGGCGCCCCGACCACGCCCGGCCCGTTCAGCGCCGGCGAATTCGGCTGAATCCCCATGCAAAACAACGGCATGCCGGCCGCGACAATGCCTGCCCGATCCCGCGCCAGCCCATCGGTGACAAACGCCGCCACCCCCTTGTTGCGCATCATCCCGGCCGCCAGATCGCCGATCACCGCGGTGCCGGTAAACCCGTCGCAGCCCAGCATGATCACATCGCCGGCCTTGGCCTCCGCCAACGCCCCCAACATCGCAGCTATATCAGCGGGGTAGGCGTACGCCGTCAGCGCCGGCCCGACGAACGTGGCGTGCGCCGGGTCCACCGGCTTGATCCGCCAGTCCAGCGCCCCGCGCCCCTGCATGGCATCGCACAGATGGCTGGTCTGCGCCCCATGAAACCCCTGCAACAGCGACGCCCCCGGCCGCTTCCAGCCGCGATGGATGGTCAGGATGGGCGGATTTTCGATCATGGCTGAGCTCCAAGGGAGGGAAGCAAGGGTTCTTTTTTGAAAAAAAGAACCAAAAAACTTTTATCCGCCTTGCAACAGAGGAGCGTGGGAGAGTCCGTACACTCCAATGGACAGAAAGTTTTTTTGCTTCTTTTTGTTCACAAAAAGAAGATCTTATTCCACCGTTACCGACTTCGCCAGATTGCGCGGTTGATCCACATCGGTGCCTTTCAGCAGCGCCACATGGTAGGCCAGCAACTGCACCGGGATGGCGTAGAGGATCGGCGCCACGAACGGGTCGACCTTCGGCAGGATCACCGTTTCGGCGGCGATGCCGCGCAGTTTCTCGGCGCCTTCGGCGTCGCTGAACACGATCACCTGGCCACCGCGCGCCGCTGCTTCCTGCAAATTGGAGGCGGTCTTCTCGAATAATGGCCCGCTGGGGGCGATGGCGACCACCGGCACGGATTTGTCGATCAGCGCGATCGGGCCGTGTTTCATCTCGCCGGCTGCGTAGCCTTCGGCGTGGATGTAGCAGATTTCCTTGAGTTTCAGCGCCCCTTCCAAGGCGATCGCGTAGTTGGCGCCGCGGCCGAGATACAGCACGTCGCGCGCCTCGGCGATGCGGGCGGCGATGGCGCGGATCGGGCCGGCGTTGTCCAGCACCTCGGCGGCGGCGGCCGGCACCTGCATCAGCGCGTCGGTCAGCGCCCGTTCGCGGGTGGCGTCGATGGCGCCGCGGGCGCGGGCGAAAGCGATGGCGATGCAGGCCAGCACGGTCAGTTGGGCGGTGAACGCCTTGGTGGAGGCGACCGCGATTTCCGGCCCGGCGACGGTCTGCATCACCGCGTCCGACAGCCTGGCCATGGTGCTTTCCGGCACGTTGACCACTGACAACACGGGGGTTTTTTGCGACTGCATGTAGTGCAGGGCGGCGATGGTGTCGGCCGTCTCGCCGGATTGCGACACCAGCAGGCCGAGCGCCTTGTCCCCCATCGGCGGCGTGCGGTAGCGGAATTCGCTGGCCACATCCACGTCCGTCGGGATGCGGGCGATCTCCTCCAGCCAGGTGCGACCGGCCAGCGCGGCGAAATAGGCGCCGCCGCAGGCGCTGAGCACCACGCGCGACAGCGTCGCGGGGTCGAACGGCAGCTCAGGCAGCATCACCGCGCGGCTGGCCGGGTTGATCATGCGGTGCAGCGTGTCAGCAATCACCGCGGGATGCTCGTGCATCTCCTTTTCCATGTAGTGCCGGTAGTTGCCGCGCCCCACCGCCGCACCGGACAGCGAGGTGAGCTTGATCTCACGCTCGACCGCGTTGTTTTCGGCGTCGAAGAACTGCGCGTCGGTGCGGCTGAGCACCGCCCAATCGCCGTCGCGCAGGAAGGCGATGCGGCGGGTGAGCGGGGCCAGCGCCAGCGCGTCCGAGCCGAGATACATCTCGTCCTCGCCGAAACCCACCGCCAGCGGCGCGCCGTGGCAGGCGCCGACCAGCAATTCCGGGTAGCCGGCAAACAGCATCGCCAGCGCATAGGCGCCTTCCAGCCGGGCGAAAGCGGCGCCGGCCGCCTCCACCGGGGTCATGCCCTGCTTCAGGTTGAGGTCGACCAGTTGGGCGACGGTCTCGGTGTCGGTTTCCGAGCTGAATTCCTGCCCGGCGGCTTCCAGTTCGCGGCGCAGTTCGGCGTGGTTCTCGATGATGCCGTTATGCACGATGGAAACGCGGGCGGTGCCGTGCGGGTGGGCGTTGCCCTCGGTGGGGGCGCCGTGGGTGGCCCAGCGGGTGTGGCCGATGCCGGTGGTGCCAGGCAGCGGCTGCGCCTCCAGCACCGCGGCCAGGTTGGCCAGCTTGCCGGGGGCGCGGCGGCGTTCGATGTGGCCGTTCACCAGGGTGGCGATGCCGGCGCTGTCATAGCCGCGATATTCCAGCCGGCGCAGGGTTTCCACCACCAGCGGTGCAGCCGGCCGGGTGCTGATGACGCCGATGATGCCGCACATGGGGCTATTCCTTGTTCGGGCGCTGGGCGGCGCGGAAGGCGCGGGCGCGGTCGAGCTTGGTGTCCTGCCGGGCGCGGCCGAACGCCATCGCCTGCTCCGGCACCGCCTGGGTGATGGTGCTGCCGGCGGCGACGAAGGCCATCGCGCCGACCCGCACCGGGGCGACCAGTGTGGCGTTGGAGCCGATGAATGCGCCCTCGCCGATCACCGTGCGGTGCTTGGCGAAGCCGTCGTAATTGCAGGTGATGGTGCCGGCGCCGATATTGCTGGCGGCACCGATTTCGGCATCGCCGAGATAGCTGAGGTGGTTTGCCTTGGCGCCGTCGCCGAGGCTGGTTGCTTTCAATTCGACGAAATTGCCGACATGCGCGGCGCGGCCGATCGTGGTGCCCGGCCGCAGTCGCGCGAACGGGCCGATGATGGCGTTGGCGCCGATGCGGCAGCCCTCGATGTGGCAGAAGGCGCGGATTTCGGCGCCGGTCTCCACCGTGACGCCCGGGCCGAACACCACGTTTGGGCCGATGCTGACGTCGGGCGCGAACACCGTGTCGGCGGACAGGAACACCGTCTCCGGCGCGGTCATGGTGACGCCGGCGTCCATCGCCGCCAGCCGCAGGATCGCCTGCACGGCGGCTTCCGCATCGGCCAGTTCGGCGCGGGAGTTGATGCCGCGCAGTTCGGCCTCCGGCGCTTCCACCGCCGCCACCTGGCGGCCGGCGGCGCGGGCCAGGGCGACCAGGTCGGTGAGGTAGTATTCGTGTTTGGCATTGTGGTTGCTGACGGCGGCGAGCCAGGTGAGCATGTCGGCGGCCGCACCGCACAGCACGCCGGCGTTGCACAGCGGGGTGGCGCGCTCGGCGGGCGTTGCCTCGGCATACTCCACGATCCGCTCGACGATGCCGTCCCGCGCCAGCACGCGCCCGTAGCGGGCGGGGTCGGCCGGGCGCATCGCCAGCAAAGCCAGCCCGACATCACCAGCCAGCCGACGATCCAGCAGGCGTCGCAGGGTGGCGGCCGAAATCAGCGGGTTGTCGGCGTAGAGCACCGCGACCTCGCCGTCGCCGAACAGGCTTGCCGCCTGCAAAGCGGCGTGCGCGGTGCCCAGGCGTTCGGCCTGCACCACGGCCTGATGCGGCGCGGCGGCGGCTTCCAGCGCCGGCATGTCGGGGCCGACCACCACCACCACGCGGTCGAACACCGCCTCGCAACTGGCGATCAGGTGGCGCAGCATCGGGCGGCCGGCGATCGGGTGCAGCGCCTTGGGGATCGCGGACTTCATCCTGGTGCCGAAGCCGGCGGCAAGAATCACGGCGGTGGCTGGCATGGGGTTCCCGAAGCTGACGGATTGGCGCTCCATCCGAGTAGCGGTGCAAGGCAGGGCATGTCAAAGGCTTGCCGATCACCTTTGATTTCCTGATGCTACCCGAGGGGCCTGAAGCGATGACACCGCGTACACTGGTATTCGATCTCGACGGCACGCTGGTGGATTCGGTGCCCGATCTGGCGGCGGCGCTGAACCACCTGATGGCGGCGCGCGGCCTGGCAACGTTCAGCCTCCCAGAGGTGACCAGCTTCGTCGGTGACGGCGTCGCCGCCCTGGTGCAGCGCGGCTTCGCGGCACGCGGCGCGGCGCAGGACGCGGCAGCGCTGGCCGAGTTCAATGCCGACTACAACGCCCACGCGGCCGACCGCACCGTCCCCTTCCCCGACGTGCCGGAAACCCTGGCGCTGCTGGCCGCCTCCGGCTGGCGCATGGCGGTCTGCACCAACAAACCCGAAGCACCGGCCCGCAGCCTGCTCGCCGATCTCGGCCTCGCGCAATTCTTCGCGGCGGTCGGCGGCGGCGATAGCTTCCCGGTGCGCAAGCCCGACCCGGCACACCTGCTGGCCACCCTGGCGGCAGCCGGCGGCGAGCCGGAGCGCGCGGTGATGGTGGGTGACCACCATAACGATATCAACGCCGCCACCGCCGCCGGCCTGCCCTCGATCCTGGCGGGCTGGGGCTATACGCCGGGCGTGCAAGGGGCCACGGCAATTGCACGGGGGTTCAGGGATATTCCGGCGATTGCAGAAAAGCTTATAGAAAAGGAAGCAGCGCTTTTTTGAAAAAAAGCGCGCAAAAAACTTTTTTATCCGCCTTGCAACAGTGGTGCTGCGGAGACTCCCGAGGCTCCAAAACGGATAGAAAGTTTTTTTGTTTCCTTTTGTTCACAAAAAGAAGACCTTACTTCCCTATAGGCCGCCAGGCCTGGCCGGCGATCAACTGATCTGCTGTCGTTGGGCCTTGCGAGCCGGCCTTATAGGTAACGATGCCGTCCGGCGCGGTGCGCCAGGCGTCCAGCACCGGCTGCACAGCGCGCCAGTTCTGCGTCACCATGTCGGTGCTGCGAAACTGGGTTTGGTCGCCGGTCATCACGTCGTGCAGCAGGGTTTCGTAGCCGATATTGGGCAGCGGCTTGAACCAGTCGGTGTAGTGGAATTGCAGGCCGACCGGCGCCAGGGTTTCTTCCGCGCCCGGCGCCCGCACATCAAACTGCAGCGCCACGCCTTCCTGCGGTTGCAGCGACAGCACCAGCCAGTTGGCCGGCGGGTGCTGTTGCACCGCGCGGGGCAGGGCGCCGAGCGATGGGGTGCGAAAGCGGATGGCGATCTCGGTCATCCGCGCCGCCAGCCGCTTGCCGGTGCGCAGGAAGAACGGCACCCCCTGCCAGCGCGGGGTGTCGATTTCCAGCCGCAGCGCCACGTAGGTCTCGGTGGTGGAATCGGCGGCGACGTTCGGCTCGGCGCGATAGGCCTGGCCGGCGGGGCCCTCGGCGTATTGCGCGCGCACCGCGTCGGCCGGCTGGATGGTGCGCACGGCGCCGAACAGCTCCTGCTTGCGGGCGCGGATGCCGTCTGGCGTATGCGCGGCGGGCGGTTCCATCGCCACCATCGCCAGCAGCTCGAACAGATGGTTGGGGATCATGTCGCGCAGTGCGCCGGTGCGTTCGTAGAAGCTGCCGCGATGCTCGACGCCGAGGGTTTCGGCCACGGTGATCTGCACGTGGTCGATATTGGCGCGGTTCCACAGCGGCTCGAATATCGCGTTGGCGAAGCGCAGGGCAAGGATGTTGCGCACCGGCGCCTTGCCGAGGAAATGGTCGATGCGGAAGGTCTGCTCTTCGCGCAGCACCTTCAGCAGGTCTTCGTTGAGCGCCGCGGCCGAGGCGGAATCGTGGCCGAACGGCTTTTCCACCACCACGCGGCGCCAGGGGCCACCCTGCTCCGTGGTGACCAGCCCGGCCTTGCCGAGCTGGGTGGCGATCGGGGCGAAGAAGCGGTCGGCGACGGCGAAGTAGAACAGCCGGTTGCCCCTGGTGTCGGCGTGCTTCTTCGGTTTGGTTTCGATGGTTTCCAGTTGCTTGCCGAGCGCCTGGTAGCAGGCGGAGTCGGTGAAGTCGCCTTGCAGGTATTGCATGCGAGCGGCCAGCCGCTTCCAGACGGTGTCGTCGATCTTGGCCAGATGGCCCTCGCCGGTGCCGTGGGTGGCTTCGTCGAGCATTTCGCGCAGCGAGGCGACCCAGTCGGCGGTGGAGCGCTTGGCGATGTCGACGCCGAGCAGCACGAAATCATCGGGCAGCAGGCCGGTGGCGGTGAGGTTGTAGAGGGCGGGCACCACAAGGCGTTTGGTGAGGTCGCCGCTGGCGCCGAACAGCACCATGCAGCACGGGTCGCCGGGCTGGACGGTGGGGGTTGGCGCCGCCATCAGGCCTGGTCCGCCGTGGTGTCGGGCTTCGGGAAGCCGTTCCATAGCCGCACGCCGCCGAGGATGCCGGTTTCGTTGGAGACCAGGTGCACGTCGGCCGGCAGCGGGAAATCGATCAGCCTGGCGTTGCCGCCGCCGATATACAGCATGTCGAAATTGATCAGCGCGCGCAGCTTGGCGATGACCTTCTGCACCCGGCGGTTCCAGCGCTGGCGGCCTTTCTTCTCCAGCGCCTTCTCGCCAACGTATTCGTCGTAGCTCTTGTTGTTGTGCGCGGTGTGACGGCCGAGCTCGAACTGCACGCCGGGTTCGCCGTCACGGAACACCGCGAAGCCCATGCCGGTGCCGAGCGTGATGGCGCATTCCAGGCCGCGGCCGGAGATCGCGCCGAGGCCCTGCACCGTGGCGTCGTTGGCCATGCGCACCGGGCGGCCGAGGCGTTCGGAGAGCAGCTTGGGCAGCGGCACGCGTTGCCAGACGCCGCCGAGATTGGGGGCGGTCAGCACCAGGTCGTCGCGCAACGCGCCGGGGAAGCCGATCGCCACGCGGGGGGCGGCTGGCAGCGGTTCGACCAGCTTGGCGATGGCGTCGACCAGCGCGTCGGGGCCTTGGCCGACCGGGGTGTCCACCTTGACCGACTCGCCGCGCATGGTGCCGTCGGGGGCGACGACGGCGGCTTTCACATGGCTGCCGCCGATGTCGATGCACAGGACCGAGGCTGCGGCGGAGGCGGAGCGGCGGGGCATGAAGCGTCCTTTCGGGGCCGGCCGCGATACGCCGGGCGCATCACGGCGTCGGCGGCGGGCGGGCGCATGACTGGGCCATGGCGGCGCCCGGAGCGGGCGTCGTCTCTTCGGGTATCTGTGTCAAATGGTGACTTTGCAGTGCGGTGGCAAGGCATTGGCTGCTGGTGGCGACGGCGAGCGGGGCGGCCAGCAGCAGGCCGCCGGCGAATGGCAGTGCCCAGAGCACGGCATTCCAGGAACCCTGGGCGAGCAGCGCGAACACCGCGAGGCCGAACAGCGTGTGCGGCCAGAACAGGCCGAGCGCCTCGCCCCAGCCGACGCCGCGGGGGCCGCGGTTCTGCGGCAGCCAGCCGGGTTTTGCGCCGAGCAGGTGCCGGGCCATGGTCCAGCTGCGGTGGAAGGCGGTGATCGGGTCGAGCAGGGTGGTGAACAGGATTTCCGCCGCCGCGCCGAGGGCGAAGCGGGGGCGGCCGCCATAGCCTGCGGCGCGGCGGGTGGAGAGCAGGATTTCCGCGTAGCCGAGCAGTTTCGGGCTGTGGACGGCGAGGGCGGCGGCCAGCAGCAGGCTGGCTGTCGCGGCGTGGGCGCCGGTGGCTGCGAGGATCGCGGTCAGCGCCAGGATGGCGGTCAGGGCCGGGGCGACGGCGAACATCAGCATCGCCTGCGCCAGTTGCCAGCGACCCATCGGGCGCAGGCCGGGGCGGGCGATCAGGTGGCGGTATTGCAGGTTGCCGGCCAGCCAGCGGGCGTCGCGGTGCAGGAATTCCGGCAGCGCCGGGGGGTTGGACTCCTGCGAGCCGTCTTCGCCGGGCCAGACGCAGACGCCCCAGCCGGCGGCGCGCAGCAGGGCGGCTTCGAGCTGGTCGTGCGAGAGGATGGTGCTGCCGTCGGGCAGCGGCGCGAGGCGGCAATGGGCGCGGAACGGGGCGATGCGCAGGATGGCGTTGTGGCCCCAGTACGGGCCTTCGTCGCCCTGCCACCAGGCCTGGCCGGTGGCCCAGACCCGCATGCCGGCGCGCATGCCGAACTGGAACAGGCGGGGGAAGGCGGCGTCGGTCGGGCGGCCGACCACCAGATGCTGCACGATGCCCATCCGCGGCGCCGCTTGCATGATGCGCACCAGACGCAGCACGGCGTCGGCGGACATCTCGGAATCGGCGTCCAACATCACCGCCAGCTCCAGGCCCTCGGCGTGGTTGTCGAGGAATTCCATCACATTGCCGGCCTTGAAGCCGGTGTTCTCGGTGCGGCGGCGGTAGCGCAGCGGGAACGGGAAGGCGGCGATGGCGGCTTGCTCGGCTTCGGCCAACGCCGGGTCGGCGGTGTCCGACAGGATCCAGGGGGTGAACCATTCGCCGGCGCCGGCCTGCGCCAGTCCGGCCAGCAGCCGGCCGAGTGGCGGCAGAACGGCTGCCATATCCTCGTGGCGGACCGTGACCAGCAGGGCGGTCCGGGTGTGGATGGCGGCGTCGGGATCGAAGGTGACCGGCAGCACGGCGCGCGGCGGGTCGGGCGCGAGCCGCAGCAGGAAGCCGGGCAGGGCGTTGCCGACGCAGACGCCGAACCACAACGCCACCGGCGTGAAGCAGAGCAGCAGCGCCAGCTTCACGACGCCCCAGCCGCCCGGCGCCAGCGCGTCGAACAGCAGCCAGAACAGCGCGACGGCGGTGAGCAGCGCCAGCCCGAAAAAGCCGGCCCGGCGCGGCAGCATCATCGCGATGGCGCGGTGGGGTTCAGATCGGGCACACCCCACTCTCGCAGCGCAGATGCTCCATGTCGATCTGCTCGTCGGTGCTCTGGTCGGAGATGCCGGCCACGATGGTGGCGAAGGCGTCGGCCGACATCTCCTCCTCCGGCAGGTATTCGTAGCCGAGGCTCTGCTCGGGCCGGCTGGGCAGGATGGCGCAGCAGCGCACGCGCGGCTGTTCGGCCAGGACGATGGTGCGGAAATCCTTCAGCTCGTGCCGGTCGGTGAAGATTTTCAGCGTGTAGCTGATCTGGTTGCCGCGCTCGGCGCCGATCCAGTGCTGCTCCAGCAGCCGCAGCCAGTGGTATTGCTCGACGGCACTGGCCTCGTAGGCGGTGACCCCGGCCTCGCCGACGCCGAGGCGCTCGATCAGCGGCACGGTGGGGAAGCCGACGATGCTCATGCCGGGGAAGCTGTTCAGCGCCCGCAGCGGGTAGCCGAGGGCGGCGTATTGCGCCAGCAGCGGGTCGGAGCCGGGCAGCCAGGCGCCATCCGCGTCGCGCGTGCCCTTGAACTGCACCCAGCGCAGATAATGCCGCCGCGCCGGCAGATGCGCGCCCTCGGTCAGCCCGAACAGCTTGCTGGTGGTGCCGGCCGGCTTGATGGTGGTGACGGTGACCGGGTCGTTCTGGCCGAGTTCGGCGGCGTAGCGCGAGGCCTCCTCCTTGGCGGCGGTCGAAAGGCGGTCGAGCATCGCCCAGAACGGCGCCGCGCGGCTGCTGTCCAGCAGGTCGCGGAACGCCAATCCGAAGCGCATCCAGGCCCATTCGTGCAGGCCGGTGGGGCCGACGCCGATGCGGTTGGTGCGCTTGACCTCCTCGCCATACAGCGCGTCCATGCGGTTGGCGCGCAGCAGGAAGCGGACGCCGAGGCGCACCGCATCCTCCACCCGCGCGTCCCACAGTGCCACGGCGCCGTCGGGTGCCGCACCGGGGTCGAAGCTGTCGAACGGCAGCGGACAGGCCAGCAGCGGCGCGAAATCGGCGATCACGCAATAGCCGCCGGTGACGTGCAGGGTGATCTCGCCGCACGGGTTGGTGGTGACCGGGTAATGGGCGGCGGCGGCGCGGCGCGACAATTCGGCGAGCAGCGGCGCGGCCGGGCCGCAGCGATAGCGGCTGCCGCGGAAATCGCGGCCGTCCTCATACACCGGCTTCTGCCAGGCGGTGCCGGTGCGGTGGTCTTCCAGCCGGTCGGCGTTGATGAAGCCCGGCTCGCCGTTGAGCCAGGCGCAGGCGGTGGCCTCGTTGAAGATCGCCAGCGCCCTGGGCTCGCCGGCGCGCACGCCATTCCAGAACGCCTGATCGACCATCACCGAGTTGTTGGCGGTCCATTGGCCACCCTCGGTCTTCGCGCGGATGAAGCGCAGGATATCGGGGTCGCGCCAGGATTTGGTGGCCATCCGCGCCGCGCGGCGGGCGCCGCCGACCTGGACCTCGACCGACAGGTGATGGTCGACCAGCATCGCCTGCTCCCACAGCGCGAGGCCAGGGGCGGTCTGCGCGGTGGCGATCATCTCGCGGATGCGGGCGAAGGCGCGCAGCAGCGACAGCGGGCCGGAAGCGGGGCGGTTCTGCATGCCGCGGATCGGGCTGCCGGAGGCGCGGATTTGCGAGAAGTCCAGCAGCACGGCGCGGTCGGCGCTGCCGGCGAAGGCCATCGACTCGACCAGTTCCACCGCCTCGGCCCAGCCCTCGCGGCTGTCGGCGATGGCGTGGCGGATGGCGCCTGCGGGCGCCGGGCGCAGCAGCGACTCGGGCGACTGCTCGCATTCCCTGGTCATATCGCCGAAATCGGGGTGCGTCGCATCGAGGTGGAAATACAGTTGCGGCGCCTGCGCCCAGTCCACTGCCATCAGCTCGTCGTCATAGGCCCGCCCGACGCCGGAGCCGTTCAGCAGCAGGTAGAACTTGGCGAAGCTGGCAATGGCGCTGGCGCAGTTGGTGAACACCTCCATGTTGCGGCTGGCTTGATCGGCGTCGCCATGCTGCAGGTGTCGGCCGGAAGTCAGCAGCGCGCCGGTGGCGATGGCGTTGCGCAGATAGGCATGTTCGAGCAGCGAGACGGCGCTGTCCGGCGCCAGGCCGAGCGACAGGTTGCCGGTGGCCACGCGCGCGGCGACGCGGCCGAAATCTTCCTGGTCCTCGGGGCGGAACACGGTGCGGCGGGCCACCGCGATGCCCATGCCGGGGTCCAGCGCGCGCGCCGCCAGCGGCGCTTCGCCGAACGAGGCGCCAGGGGTCCGCAATACGCTGGCCCGAAATCCATCCATCCTCAATCCCCCATCTTGGATACCATATATAGCAGGATAGGAGAGAAAGCTCACCAAATATGGTGACGAACCACGACTCAAAAAAGGCATGGCAGCCCGTGGAAAACCGCACTTGGCACGCTTGGTCGCCGAGTTTCGGCAGGTTTGCGGTCGGCGACCCGCCAATGGCGCCGAGGTTCCGGGTGGCCGGCACAGCCGCGCCGGCCGCCGCTTGTAGGGGCTTCGGGTGTCGCTTAGAACCGGGCGGACCAGCACAACAGACAGGCCGTTCCGCATGGCAATGCCGCCGCCGAGTCAAGGCAACCGATTGCCGCTCACCCGCCGCCGGGTCCTGGTGACCGGCGGCGCCGGGTTTGTCGGCTCGCATCTGTGCGAGGTGCTGCTGGGCCTTGGCCATGACGTGCTGTGCGTCGATAATTTCTTCACCGGCCGCAAGGACAACATCGCCGGGATGCTGGCCAATCCGCGCTTCGAACTGCTGCGCCACGACGTGACCTTCCCGCTGTTTGTCGAGGTCGACGAGATCTACAACCTCGCCTGCCCGGCGTCGCCGATTCACTATCAGTTCGATCCGGTGCAGACCACCAAGACCAGTGTGATCGGGGCCATCAACATGCTCGGCCTGGCCAAGCGGGTGAAGGCCGCGGTGCTGCAGGCCAGCACGTCGGAGGTGTACGGCGACCCGGAGGTGCATCCGCAGACCGAGGATTATCGCGGCAGCGTCAACCCGCTGGGGCCGCGCGCCTGCTACGACGAGGGCAAGCGCTGCGCCGAGACGCTGTTTTTCGACTACCACCGGCAGCATCACGTGCGCATCAAGGTGGCCCGCATCTTCAACACTTACGGGCCGCGGATGCATCCGAATGACGGGCGGGTGGTGTCCAACTTCATCGTCCAGGCGCTGCGCGGCGAGGACATCACCTTATACGGCGACGGCGGCCAGACCCGCGCCTTCTGCTACGTCGACGATCTGGTCGACGGGTTGGTGCGGCTGATGAACACGCCGGATGCGGTGACCGGCCCGGTCAATCTCGGCAACCCGCAGGAAATGCCGATCAGCGCCTTGGCGCGGCGCGTGATTGAACTGACCGGATCTTCGTCGCGCGTGGTGTTCCGCCCGCTGCCGCAGGACGACCCGATGCAGCGCTGCCCCGATATCTCGCTGGCCAGGCGGCTGCTGGACTGGGCGCCGACGGTGGCGCTGGATGACGGACTGGGCCGCACCATCGCCTATTTCGACCGCCTGCTGGCGGCGACCGGTTGATGAATGCGGCCGCGGAGCGGCCGGTTGTCGCGATGGTGCTGCCGCCGCGCGAGGGCTTCATGGCCGGGCGGGTCGGCGCCATCGGCCTGCTGGCGCACAGCGTCGCCGCCGCACCAGGCGCATTCGCCTCGGTGGTGCTGGGCGCGCCGCAGAGCGAGCCGTTTGCCGACGCGCGCTTCGCCCCGGTGTCGCTGTCCTGGTGGCCGGCCGGGCGCTCGCGCCGCTATGCCGGGGGCGCCGCCGCGGTGGTGCGGCGGCTGCGGCCGGCGCTGGTCGAAGTGCATAACCGGTTGGACGTGGCACTTTTCCTCGCCCGCCGCTTTCCCCAAATCCCGGTCTGGGCGTTCCTGAACAACGATCCGCAGGGCATGCGCGGCGGCCATACCGCGGCGGAGCGGACGCACGCGCTGGCGGCATTGGCGCGGATCGGCACGTCGTCGGCCTATCTGCAACGCCGGCTGCTGGAAGGGGTGGCGCCGCCCGACCGTTCGCCAGTGGTGCTGCCGAACTGGCTGGACCTGACGCAGGTGCCGGCCTCGCCGCCGCAGCGCGACCCGGTGATCCTGTTCGCCGGGCGCATCGTTGCCGACAAGGGTGCCGACAGCTTTGTGCGGGCCGCGGCGCGCGCGCTGCCGGGCCTGCCGGGCTGGCGGGCGGAGATGATCGGCGCCGACCGCTTCGCGCCGGACAGCCCGGACACCGCTTTTGTCACCGCGCTGCGGCGCGAGGCGGCGGCGGCCGGGGTGGCGATGCTCGGCTATCGCCCGCATGGCGCGGTGCTGGCGGCAATGGCGCGCGCGGCGATCGTGGTGGTGCCGTCACGCTGGCCGGAGCCGTTCGGGCTGACCGCGCTGGAGGCGATGGCCGCGGGTGCGGCGCTGCTGGTCTCCGACCGCGGCGGGCTAGGCGAATTCACCGCCGGCGCCAGCGTCACCATCGACCCGGACGACCCCGAGACCCTGGCCGCTGCCATGCTCGCGGTGGCCGCCGACCCGGCCCGCCGCGCCGCGCTGGCCGAGGCCGGGCGTACCCGTGCCCAGGACTACAGCGTGGCGCATGGCGTCGCCCGGCTGGATGCCCTGCGCGGCGAAATCCTCGCCGGATGGTCCAGGGCGCCGGGCGGTCCTATATAGAGCGCGCAACACCGGGATCAGCGGAGGGCTTTGCCATGGCGGACGCACAAACCAAACAGGCGGCACAGGACGGGCTGGTGCCGGTCACCGTGTTGACCGGCTACCTTGGCGCCGGCAAGACCACGCTGCTGAACCGCATCCTCAGCGAGCAGCACGGCAAGAAATACGCGGTTGTGATCAACGAGTTCGGGGAGCTCGGGGTGGACAACGACCTGGTCGTGGATACCGACGAGGAAGTGTTCGAGATGAACAACGGCTGCATCTGCTGCACGGTGCGCGGCGACCTGATCCGCATCGTCGGCGGGCTGATGAAGCGGCGGGACAAGTTCGATGGCATCATCATCGAGACCACCGGGCTGGCCAACCCGGCGCCGGTGGCGCAGACGTTTTTCGTCGACGACACCGTGCGGGCCAAGACCAGGCTCGACGCCGTGATCACCGTGGTGGACGCCAAGCACCTGCCGCAGCGGCTGGAAGACAGCCACGAAGCGGCCGACCAGATCGCCTTCGCCGATGTGATCGTGCTGAACAAGACCGACTTGGTGACCGCCGACGAACTGGCGGCGGTCGAGGCGAAGATCCGCAAGATCAACAAGTTCGCCCGCATCCACCACGCCCAGAAGGCCAATGTGCCGATCAGCGAGCTGCTCAATCAGGGCGCCTTCGATCTCGCCCGGGTGTTGGTGGACAAGCCGGACTTCCTGGAGAACGACGAGCACGAGCATAACGACGACGTGGTGAGCATGAGCTTCGAGGCGGAGAAGCCGATCGACCCGGAGCGGTTCAACGCCTGGATCGGTTCGCTGCTGGCCGAGAAGGGCCAGGACCTGCTGCGCACCAAAGGAATACTATCCTATGTCGGCGACGATCGCCGTTTCGCCTTCCAGGCGGTGCACATGATCGCCGATGGCGACTTCATCGGGCCGTGGAAGGCCGGCGAGCCGCGCACCAGCCGGATCGTGTTCATCGGCCGCGACCTGAACCGGCCGCAATTGCGACGCGGCTTCGAATCCTGCCAGGTTGCCTGAGGCGATGAGTCAGGTCGTCTCGGCGGACCAGATTCTCGATACGCGCGGCGTGCAGCGGGAGTTGGGGGCGTTCGTGGTGGCTGCGGCGTTCGACCGCACCGGCTTCGCCTGCGCCTTCGCGCTGGGCGACGGTTCGGTGCGGATCGCTCCTCCGGGCGATTCGGAATGGGCCAGCGTGGCGGCGCATGACGGCGCGGCGCTGGCGCTGGCCGCGGGGGCGGTGGGCCGGAGTTGGGTGAGCGGTGGCGATGACGGGCGGTTTGTGGTGATCAACGCCGATGGCGCCGCCAGCGAGATCGCTGGGTTCGGGATGAAATGGGTGGAGAAGGTTGCCGCCCATGCTGACGCCAAGGCCGGCCGGCTGGCCTGCGCAGTCGGTAAGCTGGTGCATGTGTTCGACGCTGCCGGCAAAAGGCTGAAAACGCTGGAGCATCCGTCCAGCGTCACCGGGCTGGTGTTCGACGCCAAGGGCAAACGGATCGCCGCCTCGCATTACAACGGCGCCAGCGTGTGGTTCGTCGGCTCCAGTTCCGACACGCCGCGGGTGCTGGAGTGGAAAGGCAGCCACACCGGTATCGCGATCAGCCCGGACGGTGATTGCGTGGTGACCGCGATGCAGGAGAATTCGCTGCACGGCTGGCGGCTGTCGGACAACCAGCACATGCGGATGACCGGCTACCCGAGCAAGACCGAGGCGCTTGGGTTCACCAAGAACGGCAAGTGGCTGGCCAGCTCCGGCGCCGATGCGGTGGTGCTGTGGCCGTTCCACGGCGGCGGGCCGATGGGCAAGCCGCCGATCGAACTGGCCGGCGGCGACGGGGTGAACTGCAGCACCATCGCCGTGCACCCGAGCCACGAGGCGGTGGCGGCCGGCTTCGCCGATGGCTTGGTGGTGATGGCGGACATCAACTCGGCCCGCATCCTGCCGGTGATGGGGCCGGGACGCGGCAGCATCACAGCGCTGGCCTGGAGCCCGGATGGCACGCACCTGGCTGTCGGGACCGAGACGGGGTTTGCCGCGGTGGTGGATTTTTCGAAGCGGTAAGGAAGGCTTCTTTTTGAAAAAAGAAGCAAAAACTTTCTATCCGCCTTGCAACCGCAGAGTGGCGGAGATTCCGTACACTCCATTGGATGAAGTTTTTTTGCTTCTTTGTTTTCAAACAAAGAAGACTTGGCTTTCCTGGGAGACCGACGCATGGACATGATCACCGCCGGCGGCATGCGTATGCCCAAGCTCGGCCTCGGCACCTGGCGGCTGAAGGGTGCTGAATGCACCGAGGCGGTGCTCGGTGCGCTGGAGCGCGGCTACCGGCACATCGACACCGCGCAGATGTATGGCAACGAGGATGCGGTGGGCGCGGCGCTGGCCACAACGAAGGTGGCGCGCGGGGACATCCATCTGACCACCAAGGTGTGGTGGGAAAACCTGGCGCCCGAGGCGATGCGGCGTGCGATGGACAACAGCCTGACGCAACTCCGGACGCCCTATGTCGACCTGTATCTGATCCATTGGCCGGCGGCTGGCATGGACCTCGCGGCGTCGCTCGGGCAGTTGGTGAAATTCCAGGAGCAGGGGCTGGCGCGGCATATCGGCGTCTCCAACTTCCCGTCGGCGCTGCTGAAGCGGGCGATCGAGGAGGTGCGGGCGCCGATTGTCTGCAACCAGGTGGAATACCACGTGCTGCGCGAGCAGAACGCGGTGAAGGCGGTGCTGGACCGGCACGGCCTGGCGCTTACCGCCTATTGCCCGCTGGCGCAGGGGCGGCTGGCCGAGCACCCGGCGCTGGACGCCATCGCCCGCAAGCACGGCGCCAGCCCGGCGCAGGTGGCGCTGAAATGGCTGCTGGATCAGCCCAACGTCGCCGCCATCCCGAAGGCCGGGCGGGCGAGCAGCCAGCAATCCAACCTCGACGCGCTGAAACTGGTGCTGGACGACGCCGACCGCGCGGCAATCGCGGCGCTGCCCAAGACGGAGCGGTTCGTGAATCCGGGGTTCGCGCCAGCGTGGGATTAGAATGTTCTTTTTTGCAAAAAAGAACCAAAAAACTTTGATCCGCCTTGCAACACTGGCGGAGGTGGAGACACTGGAGTCTCCACCCCACCGCTGTTGCAAGGCGGATAAAAAAGCTTCTTTTTGTTCACAAAAAGAAGGCCTTCACTTCCTCCCGTCCTTCCACTGATAATACGCCACCGAAGGCGCCAGGAACCACGGATTGCCGTGGTAGAATGGCCGCGTCTGGAATCCCAGGCCGTCGAACGCGGTACGTCTTTCGGCCAGCCCGAGCACCTGCTGCCCGATGCGCGTGCCCAGGTAGCCGGCCATGCCGACCCCGGAGCCGCAATAGCCCATCGCGTAGTGCACGCCCTCGTGTTCGCCGACATGCATCAGTTCATCGAAGGTGTAGGCGATGAAGCCGGACCAGGAATGGCTGATCCGGGTGGCGGCCAGTTCGGGGAAGATGCCGGCCAGTGCCGCGTGCAGGCGCGGGCCGCTGATGCGCGGGTTGGTCTCTTTCAGCGAGACGCGGCCGCCGAACAGGATGCGCCGGCCGTCCGGTGAGGGGCGGTAATAGTAGACCACCTTGCGGGTGTCGCTGACGATGCGCTGGCGGGGCATCAACCGGGCCATGACCTCCGGCGGCAGTTCCTCGGTGGCGATGATGTAGCTGCCGATCGGGATGGCGCGGCGTTGCAGCCAGGGGGTGAGGCCGGTGGTGTAGCCGTTGGTGGCGACGACGACGTTGCGGGCGGTGATGCGGCCGCGCGCGGTCTGCACCTCGAAGCCGGCGCCTTCAGGCCGCAGGCCGGTGGCGCGGCAATGCGCAACCACCTGGGCGCCGGCGGCCAGCGCGCGGTCGAGCATGCCCTGGTGGAAGCGGCCGGGATCGATCGCGGCGTGCTGGGCGAACAGCGCGCCGCCGTAATAGCTGTCGGTGCCGAGTTCGCTGTGCTGCTCGGCGCGCGGCACCATATGCGCCTCCACCTCCAGCCCCTTGTGCTGGCCGGCGAGTTGGCGGGCCAGGGCCTCGTAGGCGCTGGGGCCGTGCGCGGCGTGAAAGCGGCCGGCGACGCGAAAATCGCAGTCGATGCCCTCGGCGGCGACGAATTCCTCGACCCAGGCCCGCGAGTTCTGCCCCTCCTTGACGATCGCGAACGCCTTGTCCGGACCGTGGCGGCGGGCGAGTTCGTCATAGCCGGGTTTGACGCTGGTGGAGATCTGCCCGCCGTTGCGGGTGCTGCAGCCGAAGCCGGCGTCCTCGGCGTCGATCACCAGGGTGGAGCGGCCGCCACGGGCGGTCTGCAACGCGGCGCTGAGGCCGGTGTAGCCGGAGCCGATCACCAGCACGTCGACCTGCGCCGGCAGCGCGACCTCCGGCAGCGTCGGGCGCGGGATAAGGTCCCACCAATAGGGCGTCGGCTTGCTGTCCGGGGTGAACAGGTGGTCGTGCATCCGGGGTAGCTCCCTATCGGTTGTTGCTGCTGTCGCGCCGCACCAGGTCGGCACCTTTTTCGGCGAGCATGATGGTGGGTGCATTGGTATTGCCCGAGGTGATCGAGGGGAAGACCGAGGCGTCGATCACCCGCAGGCCGTCGATGCCGTGCACGCGCAATGCGGCGTCCACCACGTCCTGGCGCGGGTTTGGCCCCATGCGGCAGGTGCCGACCGGGTGGAACACGCTGGAGGCGCGGGCGCGCAGGTCGGCCAGTAATTCGCCATCGGTCTGTGCAGCGGCGCCGGGCCTTAGTTCAGCGGCGATCTGGGCGGCGAGCGGCGGGCTGGCGGCCAACCGGCGCAGGAAGCGGCTGGCGGCGAGCAGGGCGGCGATGTCTTCCGCGGTCGCCAGCGAGTTCGGCACGATGGACGGCGCCGCCAGCGGGTCCGGCGAGACGGCGCGCAGATGGCCGCGGCTGGTCGGCCGGCAGGGTTGCGCGCTGAGCAGGAAGCCGGGAAACCGGTCTGGCCGCAGTAGCGCGCGGATGTCGGGCGGGGCGCGGGTGTAGCTGAGCGGCGAGAAATACAGTTGCAGGTCCGGCGCCGGCAGCTCGGGCCGGCTGCGCACGAAGCCGCCGGCCTGGTTGACGCTGATCGCCAGCGGGCCGCCCCGTGTCGCCAGGTAGCGGGCGCCGGCGCAGACCTGCCCCCAGCGTGTGCCGAGTTGCTGGTTCAGGGTTGGCCGGCGGGCGCGGTAGAGGTGGTCGATGCACAGATGGTCCTGCAGGTTCTGCCCCACCGCCGGGCGGTCGAGCAGCACCGCGATGTCGAGCCCGGCGAGCAGCGCGCCGGGGCCGATGCCGGAGTGCTGCAACAAGAGCGGCGAGGCGATGGCCCCGGCGGCCAGGATCACCTCGGCACGGGCAGTGGCCGTCCGCGTCTGCCCGCCGCGTAAATATTCCACCGCCACCGCCCGCCCATCCCGAACCTCGATGCGGGTGGCATGGGCGCCGGTCTCCACGCGCAGGTTGCGCCGCCGCAGCGCCGGCCGCAGATGCGCCCGCGCCGCCGACATCCGCCGCCCGCCCTGGGTGGTGATCTGGTAGTGCCCGACGCCCTCGGCCACCGCGCCGTTCAGATCGGCGTTGCGCGGCAGGCCAAGCGCCGCGCAGCCGGCGAGGAACTCCAGGCAGAGCGGATGGCAGTCGGCGGCGGGGTCGGTGATGTGCAACGGCCCGCCGACGCCGCGAAAAACCGGATCGCCGCCTGGAAAATCCTCCGAGGCGCGGAACCACGGCAGCACATCGGCCCAGCCCCAGCCGGGGTTGCCGTGCGCCGCCCAGGCATCGAAATCCGCCGGCAGCCCGCGCATATGCACCATCGCGTTGATCGCGCTGGAGCCGCCGAGCACCTTGCCGCGTGGCCAGTAGCCGGCGCGGCCGTCCAGCCCCGGGTCCGGTTCGGTGTGGAACATCCAGTTGACGCGGGGATCGTAGAACGCCTTGCCGTAGCCGATTGGCACCTGCAACCAGAGTCGCCGGTCGCTGCCGCCGGCTTCCAGCAGCAGCACCGAATCGGTGCCGCTCTCGCTCAGCCGGTTGGCCAGCACGCAGCCGGCCGAGCCGGCGCCGACGATGATGTAGTCGAACTCTGTCATCCGCCCCGGTCGCTGCTGCCGAATCCGCGCTGAGCATGGCCCCGGAATGGTGCGCCGCAGAGGGCCAGTCTCAACCAACCGCCATACCACTTGGCACCCTCTGCCGCGCCGCCGGCAGCGCCCGGGCCAGCGCTGCCACGCCGCTGCGGATCTCGGCCGGCGGGATGCCGCCGAAGCCGAGCACCAGGCCGCTGGTCGCCACCGGCTCGATGCAGAAGCGCGACAGCGGCGAGACCACCACGCCGCGCGAAGCCGCCTCCCGCGTCGCCGCCGCCTCGGAGATGTCCGGCGCCAGCGTCGCCACGGTATGCAGCCCGCTGTCGGCCCGCGCCACCTGCAACAGCCCGTCCAGCTCGCGCCCGGCGGCGTCGCACAACGCCGCGTGTCGCTCCTCGTAGATGCGGCGCATGCGGCGGATATGGGTGGCGAAATGCCCCTCCTCGATGAACTCGGCGACCACCGCCTGCACCGTGGTCGGCACGCCCTGCACGAACGCGGCAGAGACCTGGTTCATCGTCTCCACCAGCGAATCCGGCACCAGCATGAAGCCCAGCCGCAGCGCCGGAAACAGCGACTTGCTGAAGGTGCCGACATAGATCACCAGCCCGGTGCGATCGATGCTCTTGAGCGTCGCCACCGGCCGGTGCCCGAAGCAGAACTCGCCGTCATAGTCATCCTCGACGATCCAGGCGCCGGCCTGCTCGGCAGAGCGCAGCAGCGCGAACCGCCGCTCCAGGCTCATGATGTGGCCCAGCGGCTGGTGGTGCGACGGGGTGACGAACACCAGCCGGAACTGCGGGCTGCGGCGCAACCCCTCCTGCACCACCAGCCCGTCGGCATCCACCGGCACCGGCACCAGTTCCGCGCCAGAAGCCAGCAGGCTGTTGCGGGCGCCGATCGCGCCGGGATTCTCGAACCACACCCGGTCGCCGGGATCGAGCAGCACCGAGCCGATCAGGTTGAACGCCTGCTGCGCGCCGCCGACGATGAAAATCTGCGAGGCGGTGCAGGTGATGCCGCGATTGGCCCGCAGATGCCCGGCAATCGCCTCGCGCAGCGGCGCATAGCCGCACGGCGCGCCGTAGCCCATCACGTCCTCGCGCCCGCCGCGCCAGTGCTTGGCCGACAGCCGCGCCCATTGCGCCATCGGGAAGATGTCCAGCGCCGGCAGGCCGGTGACGAAGGCGCGCGGCGAATGCGGCAGCCGCGGCCGGTTGCTGAACCGCCCCACCGCCCAGTCCATCGCGCGCGACAGCTTCGGCTGATGCCGGGCGGCCAGCCCCGCCACCGCCACCGGGCGTGGCCGCTCGGCATCGAGCGCATCGCTGGCGAAGGTGCCGGCGCCGACCCGGGATTCCACCAACCCCTCGGCAGTCAGCCGCTCAAATGCCTCGATCACCGTGGTGCGCGACACCCCGAGGTCGCGTGCCAGCGCCCGGCTGGCCGGCAGCCTGGTCTTGGCGGCGATCCGCCCGGACAGCATCAACTCGCGCAGCGCCAGATAAAGCTGCGTGCTGATCGGCCGGGCCGAGCCATGGTCCAGCGCCACCGCCAGCAGCAGCGCACCGCCCGCCCGCTTCACCATGCCTTACCTCTCCCCGCAAAGTGGTATGACACTACGCGCATAATGGCCCTTCTGCGGAAGCCTTTTTGTGCCGAACGTCCCGCCCGCCCAACGGGGACCAACCGGCATGAAAATCGCCCGCATCGAGACCTTCTGCACCGAGTTCGTCGGCTTCCTGCGGGTCACCACCGACACCGGCGCGCAAGGCTGGGGCCAGGTCTCGCCGTACCAGGCCGATACCACCGCGCAGGTGGTGCATCGCCAGCTTGCCCCCTGGGCGATCGGCCGCGATGCGTTCGATATCGACGCGCTGGTCGACGACATCCCCCGCCGCGAGCACAAATTCCCCGGCTCCTATATCTGCCGCGCGATGAGCGGGCTGGACACCGCGCTATGGGATCTGCGCGGCAAGCTGGAGGGCAAGAGCGTCTGCGAGCTGCTCGGCGGCACCCCCCGCCGGCTGCGCGCCTACGCCTCCTCGATGAAGCGCGACATCACCCCGCAGCAGGAGGCCGAGCGGATGCTGCGGTTGCGCGACGAGGACGGCTTCGATGCCTTCAAGTTCCGCGTCGGCGCCGAATGCGGCCAGGATATCGACGAATGGCCGGGCCGCACCGAGGAGATCATCCCCACCATCCGCCGCGCGCTGGGCGACGACGTGGCGCTGCTGGCCGACGCCAATAGCTGCTTCTCGCCGCCGCGCGCCATCGAAGTCGGCCGCATGCTGGAGCAGCACGGCGTCTCCCACTACGAGGAGCCCTGCCCATACTGGGAGATCGAACAGGGCCGCGAGGTCGCCGAGGCGCTGTCGATCGACGTTGCCGGCGGCGAGCAGGACTGCATGATCGCCACCTGGCGGCAGATCATCGGCAGCCGCGCGGTGGACATCATCCAGCCCGATGTCTGCTACCTCGGCGGCATCACCCGCACCCTGCGCGTTGCCGCCATGGGCCACGCCGCCGGCCTGCCCTGCACGCCGCACAGCGCCAACCTGTCGATGGTGACGCTGTTCACCATGCACCTGCTCGGCGCCATCCCGAACGCCGGCAAATACCTGGAATTCTCCATCGAAGGCGCCGACTATTATCCGTGGCAGGATGGCCTGTTCCGCAACTGGCCATACACGGTGCGCGACGGCCACGTGACCATTCCTTCGGAGCCCGGCTGGGGGGTGGAGATCGAGCCGGAATGGCTGGCGCGGGCGGCGTATCGGGTGAGTGAGGCAGGGTAGCAAGGCCTTCTTTTTGTGAACAAAAAGAAGCAAAAAAACTTTCTATCCATTGGAGTGTACGAATTCTCCGCCACTCGGCTGTTGCAAGGCGGATAAAAGTTTTTTGGTTCTTTTTTGCAAAAAACAACTGCTTGCTTCGCTCAAAATGGCCCGACCGATTTTCCACAATGGAACTTCCCCACCGACCAAATTCCCGGCAGGCTCACACTGAACCAGAAGCGGCGCCCGGTGCGCCCATAAACGAGGAGGCGACGATGCAGCGGAGGACTCTGTTGGGCTCAGCGCTGGCGCTGGCCAGTCTGGGCGGGCGGCGCGCGGTGGCGGCCGAGAATCAACTCACCGTGGTGTCGTTCGGCGGCGCCTATCAGGATGCCGAGAGCAAGGCGCTGTTCCAGCCGGCCGCCAAGGCGCTCGGCATCACCGTAAAGGAAGAGACCTATACCGGCATCGCCGCCCTTCGCCTGAAGGTGAAGGCCGGCGCCGTCACCTGGGACGTGGTGGCCAGCGGCTCCGGCAGTGCCGCGCATGCCGGCGCCGAGGGCATCCTGGAGAAGCTCGACTACAAGACCATCGACGTTGCGGATTTCCTCCCCGGCACCTATCAGGATTATTTCGTCGGCGGCGATGTGTTCTCCACCGTGCTGGCCTGGAACACCAAGACCTACCCGAAGGGCGGCCCGCAAAGCTGGGCGGATTTCTGGGACGTGAAGAAATTCCCCGGCAAGCGCTCCTACCGCAACGCGGCCGCCGGCTCGCTGGAACCGGCGCTGATGGCCGACGGCGTGCCGATGGACAAGGTCTACGCCACCCTCTCGGCCCCCGGCGGCATCGAGCGGGCGATCAAGAAGATCCAGGAGTTGAAGCCGCATGTCGCGGTATGGTGGGCCTCGGGTGCCCAGCATGCGCAGTTGATGAAGGACGGCGAGGTGGACATGGTCAACGGCTGGAACGGCCGGTTCGATGCGGTGGCCAAGGATGGCGGCCATGTCGCCTACACCTTCAACCAGGCGTTGCTGGACTATGACGCCTATTGCATCCCCAAGGGCGCGCCGAACAAGGATCTGGCGATGAAGTTCCTCGCCGAGATCAGCAAGCCGAAATACCAGGCCGACCTCACCAAGTACATCACCTACGGCCCGACCAACAAAAAGGCTTATGACCTCGGCACCATCTCGGCGGACTACGCCAAGACCCTGCCCTCGTACCCGGCCAATGCGGCGGTGCAGTTGCCGGTGGATATCGCCTGGTATGCCGAGCACGAGGCCGCCGCCTCGCAGGCCTATCAGAACATGCTGACCTCGTAACGGGCTGCATGCCGCGCGATGCCTCGCTGCCGATCGCGATAAGGCAGATCGCCAAGTCCTACGGCCCAGTGCGGGCATTGGACAATGTCGATCTGGACATCAGCAGCGGCGAGTTCCTGACCTTGCTGGGGCCTTCGGGCTCCGGCAAGACCACGTTGCTGATGGTCCTGGCCGGCTTCACCCGGCCGGACCAGGGCAGCCTGAAATTCGGCGACACCGAGGTCATCCGCACCGCGCCGCACAAGCGCGATGTCGGCATGGTGTTCCAGTCCTACGCGCTGTTTCCGCATATGGATGTCGCCGCCAACATCGCCTTCCCATTGAAATTGCGCGGCGTGCCCAAGGCCGAGACCGCCGCCCGCGTCGCCCGCGCGCTGGAGATGGTGCAGCTCGCCGGCTACGGCGACCGCCGCATCGCCGCCCTCTCCGGCGGCCAGCGCCAGCGCGTCGCCCTGGCCCGGGCCATCGTGTTCGAGCCGCGCATCCTGCTGATGGACGAACCGCTCTCCGCGCTCGACAAGCAATTGCGCGAGCATATGCAGATCGAGCTGCGCCGCCTGCATGAAGCGCTGGGCATCACCACCGTCTACGTCACCCACGACCAGCGCGAGGCGCTGACCATGTCCGACCGCATCGCCGTCATCAACCACGGCCGGGTGATGCAACTCGGCACGCCGCGGCAAATCTACGAGCGCCCTGCCAACCGCTTCGTCGCCGAGTTCATCGGCGAATCCACCTTCCTGCCGGTCCAGCCCAGCGCCGCCGGCTACAGCTACGCCGGCCAGGCGCTGCATCTGCCGCCCGACATGCCAGCCGGCCGCCACCACCTGCTGATGCTGCGCCCGGAGCGCCTGCGCCTGCTCGCCGGCGAGACCCCCGAGCGTTGCAACGTGCTGGCCGGCACCGTGCAGCACCTCATCTACCAGGGCGACAGCGTGCTGGTGCAGGTGGCGCTGGCCGACGGTACCCCGGTCGCAGTGCGCGCCGCCGCCACCAGCCTCGCGCTCGCCGCGCTGCCGGCGCCGGGGGCCGCTGTCCGCCTCGCCCTGGCGCCGGAGGACACCGCCCTGCTGGCGGATGACGACGCATGACAGGCCCCCACGCCCCCGCTCCCAACGTATTGGCGCTGAAACGCGACGCGCTCACCGAGCGCCTCACACTGTTCAGCCTCAGCCTGCCGGCCCTGGCACTCGTGGTCATCATCATGGTGGTCCCGGTGGTCTGGCTGTTCTGGCTCTCCGCCTTCGCCGATGACGGCAGCCTCAGCCTGGTCAACTACCAGCGTCTGGTGATCCAGCCCTCGTACGGCCGCATCCTGCTCGCCACCTTCGAGATCAGCGCCCTCTGCACCGGCATCTGCGTGCTGCTCGGCTACCCGCTGGCCTACATCCTGTCGCAACTCTCGCCGCGCACCGCCGGCCTGTGCATGATGGGCGTGCTGATGCCGTTCTGGACCTCGATCCTGGTGCGCACCTACGCCTGGCTGGTGCTGCTGCAACGCCACGGCCTGGTCAACGACTGGGGCATCAGCCTCGGCCTGTGGGACAAACCGCTGACCCTGGTCTACAACTTCTCCGGCACGCTGATCGGCCTCATCCACATCATGCTGCCGTTCCTGGTGCTGCCGCTCTACGGCTCGATGCGCGCAATCAACGCCGACTACCTGCGCGCCGCCGCCAATCTCGGCGCCTCACCGACGCGCGCCTTCTGGGCGGTGTTCTTCCCGCTGTCGCTGCCCGGGCTGCTGGCCGGCTCGCTGATCGTCTTCATCCTCTGCCTCGGCGCCTACGTCACACCGGAGATGCTCGGCGGCGGCAAGGTGATCATGGTCGCCAACGCCATCGCCACCGACATCCAGATGTTCTTCAACTGGGGCGCCGCCAGCGCGCTCGGCGTGGTGCTGCTGCTGCTGACCGGCCTCGTACTCTGGATCGCCGCCCGCCTCGCCCGATTGGACGAGGTATTCGGCGGGCACGGGACATGAGAAAGGCAAGGCTGGGGCGCTGCCCCAGACCCCGCCAGGGGCCGAGCCCCTGGACCTCATGGATGGCTTGCGCATGACCTGGCTCTCCCGCCCGGCCTCCGCCACCCAGGTCACCCACGGCGCCCGGCTCTGGCTCTACGCGCTGGCCGTGCTGGTGATGGCGTTCCTGGTGCTGCCGACGCTGATCGTCATCCCGATGAGCTTCTCCGCCTCGCAATATCTGGAATTCCCGCCGAAGCATTTGTCGCTGCGCTGGTACGAGACCTATTTCCACTCGGCGGCCTGGATGCAGGCCACCGCCACCTCAGTGAAGGCCGGCGTGCTCACCTCGCTGGTCGCCACCCCGCTCGGCACCATGGCCGCCTACGGGTTGTTCAGCGCCCGGCTGCGCTGGGCCAGGCTGGTGTCGCCGGTGCTACTGGCGCCGATCATCGTGCCGGTGATCCTGGTCGGCATCGGCGTGTTCTACGCCTACGTGAAGCTGAAACTGGTCAACTCGCTGTTCGGCCTGGTGCTGGCACACAGCATGCTGGCGCTGCCGCTGGTGCTGGTGGTCGTCACCGCCGCCCTGCGCAGCTACGATTTCGCCCAGGAACAGGCCGCCCGCAGCCTCGGCGCCTCCCGCCCACGCGCCTTCATGCTGGTCACCCTGCCGCAAATCCGCTTCGCCGTGGTCAGCGCCGCAGTGCTGGCCTTCCTCACCTCGTTCGACGAGGTGGTGGTGGCCATGTTCATCTCCGGCGGCGACAACGCCACCCTCACCCGCGCGATGTTCGACGCACTGCGCGACCAGATCGACCCAACCATCGCCGCCATCTCGACAGTGATGATCGTGATCTCGTCAACGCTGGTGATCCTGGCGCAAGTGTTCGGCAAGCGGCACTGAGCGTCTGACTCAAAACAAGAATCTTCTTTTTGTGAACAAAAAGAAGCAAAAAAACTTTTCATCCGCGCTGCGCGGCTTCGAGCGATGGCACCGTGGTGCGACCGGGGGCGAAGCCCAAGGATGAAAGTTTTTTGGTTCTTTTTTTCAAAAAAGAACATCCTTTCCTTCCTTCCCCACCGCTCCCACCGTTTTCCTTGCAGCGAAGCGCCGACGTCACTACAACTAACATCAATGCATCCCGCCACCCTCCTCGGCCAGCGCTATCTCCCCCACATCGCCGATCTCTGCGCCGGTCTGGCCGAAGTCGCCGCGCGTCATCGGGCGTTAGCGCCGCTGCTGGTGCTGGTTTGGTTCCGCCTGCGCCGCACCCTGGCGCGGCTCGACCATCTCGCGCGCCGCTGGCAGCAGGGCCGTCTGCGCCGGCATGCGGGCCGCCGCCAGACCCGGCGCCGGCCGCCGCACATCCATCCGGCCGATGCCTCGCGCCCCCGCCGCACGCCGCAGGGCCATGCCTGGCTGATCCGCCTGCACCAGCCGCTGGCGCAATTCGCGCCGCGCATCCAGGCCCTGCTGGATGATCCGGAGATCGCCGCCCTCTGCGCCGCCGCCCCGCAGGCCGGCCGGCTGCTGCGCCCGCTCTGCCGGATGTTCGCCTTGGCGCCCCCGGCCCACATCGCCCGGCCTGCCGCGCCAGCCGTTGTTCAGCCCCGCAAACCCCGGCCGCACAAACCAAAGCCGCCGCCGTTCGCCGAACACTCGCCGTATCGCTGGCCCTTCGTCCCGCACCGCCTGCGCCTGCGCGTCCCCAATCTCCGCCGCGCAAAACCGCCTGGCGCGGGATAGACGTGGAAGGAAGCAAGGGATGTTCTTTCTTGCAAAAAAGAACCAAAAAACTTTCGTCCGGGGCTTCGTCCGCGCTGGTACCATGAAGCTGCGCAGCGAGGACGAGAAGTTTTTTTGCTTCTTTTTGTTCACAAAAAGAAGATTCTTCCTTCCTGCCCTTCGTCAAACCGCATAACGTGCTCTACAGATACCCGGCCCCGGCCTCCTCGGCGAAGCGTGCCGGGTTGCCCTCCCAGACGATCCGCGCGTGCTCCAGCACATACACCCGATCGGCATGCGGCAGCGCGAAGGTCACGTTCTGTTCGCCCAGCAGAATCGTGATGTCGGTGGTCTGCCGCAGCAAGGTCAACGCCTTGGACAGCAATTCCAGGATCACTGGCGCCAGCCCCAGCGTCGGTTCGTCGAGGATCAGCAGCTTCGGATGCATCATCAGCGCCCGGGCGATCGCCAGCATCTGCTGCTCGCCGCCGGACAGGGTGCGCGCGGCCTGGCCCTGGCGTTCCTGCAGGATCGGGAACAGCCCGAACAGCCAGTCGATCTGCCGCCGCGCCTCGGCCGGCGGGTTGTGCTGCCCGCCGAGGTCAAGATTCTCGCGCACCGACAGATCGCCGAACAACTCGCGGCTTTCCGGGCATTGCACGATGCCGCCGCGGGCGATCGCCGCCGGGGTGCGCCCCGCCAGCGACTCGCCGCGCCAGTTGATCGTGCCGGCGGCCGAGCCCACCAGCCCGGAGATGGCATTGAAAAGCGTGGTCTTGCCGGCGCCATTGAGCCCGACGACGGAGACGAACTCCCCCTCGCCGACATGGATCGACACGTCCTCCAGCGCCTGCGCCTTGCCGTACAACACGCTGAGCCCGCGCACGTCGAGCAGCGGCGTGCGGTCCTTGTCTTCGCGCGGCGGCCGGGCGGCGGTCTCGATCTTGCCGCCGATATATACGCGGCGGACGGTCTCGTTGCGCATCACCTCATCGGCAGTGCCCTCGGCGACGTATTCGCCGAGATACATCGCCAGCACCCGGTCAACCAGCGCCGCCACGCCCTTCACGTTGTGGTCGACCAGCAGCACCGCATGGCCCTCGGCGCGGAAGCTGGCGATCAGCGCCGAAAAATCGGCGACCTCGCCCACGGTGAGGCCGGCGAACGGCTCGTCGACCAGCACCACCTTCGGGTTGCGGGCCACCGCCTTGGCAAGTTCCAGCCGGCGCAGATCGGCGAACGGCAGCGTGCGCGGCAGCCGATGCATCACGTCCTGCAACCCGACCCGCGCGGCGATCTGCTCGGCCTGCGCCCGCACCTTGCGGTCGGCGGTGAGCAGCCACAGGCTGTCCGGCAGCAGTGCGAGAATGATGTGCTCCAGCACCGTCTGGCGATGCAGCGGCCGGGCGTGCTGAAACACCAGCCCGATGCCGGCACGGGCGATCCGATGCGCCGGCCAGCCGGCGATGTCCTGGCCTTCCAGCTTCACCGTCCCGGCGTTGGGCTTCTCGATGCCCATGATGCACTTCATCACGGTGGACTTGCCCGAGCCGTTCGGCCCGATCAGCCCCAGAATCTCGCCGCCATTGATCGAGAAGCCGATATCCTTCACCGCCACCAGCCCGCCGAAGCGCTTGGTCAGGCCAGAGACTTCCAGCATCGCGCGCACAGCGCGTTCTCCCGATGTCGCGCTCATTGCGCGCCCTCCCGGCGTTGCAGCAGCGAGAGGAAGCCGCCGGGGAAGAACAGGATCACCGCCAGCGCCACCGCCGACACCACGAAGGTGGAAAGCTGGCCGAGCGGGCGCAGAATCTCGCCGGCGCCGATCAGGAAGATCGAGCCGATCGCCGCCCCGATGATGGTGCGCCGCCCGCCAAGCACGGCGGCGATGATCACCTGCACCGCGATGGTGAGATCGACCACGGTGCCAACCGACACGGTGCCGAGATAGAAGATCAGCATCCCGCCGGCGAGGCCGGAGAACAGCGCCGAGACGCAGAACGCCGCCAGCTTGTGCTTGGTGACATTGAAGCCGAGTGCCGAGGCTTCCACCGCATCCTGCCCGGTGGCCTGCAGGATCAGCCCCACCGGCGAGTAGGCGTAACCACACAGCAGCGCGCCGCTGATCACCATGAAGCCGAGCGCATACCAGTAGTTGGTGACCGGATCGATGGCCAGCACGTCAGGCACGCTGAGCCCGATCTCGCCGCCGGTGGTGCCGGCGAACAGCACGATGATGTTTTGCAGGATCAGCACCGCGACCAGCGTGACCAGGCCGAAATACGGCCCGGACAGCCGCAGCGCCGGGATTGCCAGGATCAGCCCGCCTATCACCGCGGCCAGCCCGCCGCAGGCCAGGCAGGCGGCGATCGACCAGCCGGCGTAATAGTTCAGCATCGCCGCCGCATAGGCGCCGGTGCCGACCAGGAAGGTGGGGCCGAAATTGACCTCGCCGGCGAACCCGAACAGCAGGTCCCAGGCCATCGAGATGACACCGTAATAATAGGCCAGCGTCAGCAGCCCCAGCACATAGCCGCCGACGCCGAGCGGCAACAGCGCCATCGCCACGATAACGATGATGGTCGCGATGAATTTCGGAGATTTCAGCATGGGGGAGCCTTGCTGGAGGATGTGGGCGCGGGAGTTGTGGTCATCGCCGGCCCAGCAGGCCCTGCGGGCGGAGATAGACCACCAGCACCAGCAGCAGCAACGCCGGGACGGTGCGGATCGACGGCGAGATCAGATAGGCGGTGATGGTTTCCAGGTAGCCGACCACGTAGGCGGCGATCAGCGAACCCGAAACGCTGCCGAGGCCACCGAGCACGACGATCGAAAACGCGCTGGCGGTCAGCAGCCCGGCGCTGTTGGAACTGACGCCAAGGAAGGCACCGAGCAGCACCCCGGCCAGCCCGGCCAGCACCCCGTAGATCGCCCACACCAGCAGGTAGACGCTGGACAGTTCGAACCCGAGCAGGGTCAGCCCGCGCGGATTGATCGAGGCGGCCAGCAGCGTCTTGCCGCGGCGGGTGCGGTTGACCAGCAGCCACAGCAGCCCGATCGCCAGCCACGAGATCACTGCGGTGACGATCTCGTTGGACGGCGTGCGCACGCCGAGCAGGTTGACCACGCCGCTCAGCAGCGGCGGCACCGTCTTGGGGGTATCGGTGAAGAAATACGCCACCACCTCCTGCAGCATGATGCCCCACAGCAGGGTGGCGGTGAGGATGAAGATCTCCTTCTCCACCTCACGGATGCTGCGCGAATTCTGGATCGGCCGGACCACCACGAAATAGGTGATGAAGGCGGCGATCAGCCCGGCCACCACGCCGGCCAGCGCGCCGATATAGGGTCCCATGCCGTAGGTGCCGGCCACCAGCCAGGCCACCACCGCGGCGATCACCATCAGGCCGCCATGCGACAGGTTCAACACGCCGGAGACGCCGAAGATCAGCGTGAAGCCGATCGCGCCCAGCGCGTAGAGGCTGCTGATGGCGAACCCATCGATAAGGATTTGCAGACCGATCATCAGAAAACCGCGGTTCCAATACGTTGCGGCCGGGATGGCCGGGGATGCAACAAGCCAGGTACAGTCGCGGCGCGGGCGGAGGAGCGCCCGCGCCGCGTCGGTGCAGCGGCTTCTGCCGCCGCCGCTGCCGGAGTCAGTGGCCAGCCTTCATGTAGCTGGGGAAGGTCATCTTGGCGTTGGCGCTGGCCGCCGGCCACACCGTGACCTGCTTGCCGTTCTGCCACTGCTGCATCAACCCGACGACATAGCCGGGGCCGGTCTTGATGCCGTGGGTGAACAGGCTATCCCTGCCCTGGAACTGCATGCGCCCCAGCGTGCCGACATAGTCGGTCTTCTCCAGGGCTGCGACCATCTTGTCGGGGTCGGTGCTGCCGGCGCGCTTGATAGCGTCGGCGATCATGTAGACCTCGTCATAGGCGGAGTAGCCGTCAAAGGCAGACGGCATGCCGAACTTCTTGGCGAAGTTCGCGGCGAACGGGATGGTCTTCGGCGTCACCGCCACGTCGGGCGCGGTGGCGGTCATGAAGATCACGCTGTCGGTGGCGCCGTTGGTGTCCTTCCAGAAATCCGGGCTGGTCGCCTGACTGGAGATCCCGAACATCGGGATCGGCACCTGCTGCTGATGCCACTGCACCGTCGGCTGCGAGCCGACATGGGCGATGCCGGTGATGATCACGTCCGGCTTCTCGCCCTCGATCTTGTTGAAGATCGGCGTGAAATCGGTGGTGTCCGGCGACAGCCGGATATGGTCGACCACCTTGATGCCGATCTTGGGCAGGCATTTCAGGTATTCGACGTCCAGCGGAATGGTCCAGGCGGCGTCCTCGCTCATCACCACCGCGGTCTTGAAGCCGTTCGGCGCCAGCAGGTCCTTGGCGGCGGCGCAGACGATGTCGGCCTGCTGGGTGGAGGCCAGATAGCCGTGGAACACGTATTTCAGCTTGGCGTAATCATCGTGTACGTGCCTGGTAATCTGGTCGCTGGCAGCACCCGGCGTGATCATCGGCAGTTTCATCCGGCCCGACCACGGCTCCAGCGCCAGCACGACCTCGGTGATATAGCTGGTAATCACTGCCGATACCTTGTCCGACTGGGCGGCGCGCTGGAAGGCGCGCACCGCGTCCGTGGCGGAGTTGTGGTCGTCATAGGAAATGATTTCCAGCTTGCGGCCAAGCACGCCGCCGGCGGCGTTGATCTCGTCGGCTGCCAGTTCGGCCGCCTTCGGGATCGAACTGCCGCCGATCGCCGAGGCTTCGGCGATCACGCCGATCTTGATCGGGTCAGCGGCCTGCGCGGAGCCGGGCAGGCATAACCCCGCCGCCAGCAACGCTGCGGTGATGGTGCCGCGCCTGGTCATGGTGCCAGAATCATTCATGGCTTGCTTCCTCCATTCGAAATCCTGTCCACAAGGACTTTTGCGAAACGATCTTCATTCACACAAAATATCGTCTTGGGACGGCCGATGATACACCTCGGCCCGCGCCTGACAACGCCACCCCGGCGCCAGCCTTGGCGGGGCGGATTGGGGGGCGGCTGCCACCACCCCCCGCCCGGCCTACTTGCCGATCTTCATGTAGCTTGGGAACTCCATCTTCGTGGTGGCGACACTCTTCGGCCACACCGTCACCAGCCCGCCATCCCGCCATTGCTGCATCAGACCGGTGATGTAGCCGGGGCCGACGCGCATGGCGTGGGTGAGCGGATGGTCGCGGCCAAGGAAGGTGATGCGTCCGATGGTGCCGACATAGTCGGTCTTTTCCATCTCGGCGACGATCTTGTCGGGGTCGGTGCTGCCGGCGCGCTTGATGGCGGCGGCGAACATGTAGACGTCGTCATAGGTGCTGTAGGCGGCATAGGCCGGCAGGAAACCGAACTTCTTCTTGAAGTTGGTGGCGAACGGAACGGTTTTCGGCGTCACCGCCACATCCGGTGCGGTGGTGGTCTGGATCACCACGCTCGCAACGCCGCCGTTGGTATCCTTCCAGAAGGTCGGACTGGTCGCCTGGCTGGAGATGCCGAACATCGGGATCGGCACCTGCTGCTGATGCCACTGCACCGTCGGTTGGGCGCCGACATGGCTGATGCCGGTGATGATCACGTCCGGCTTCTCGCCCTCGATCTTGTTGAAGATCGGGGTGAAGTCGGTGGTATCCGGCGACAGGCGGATATGGTCGATCACCTTGATGCCGATCTCGGGCAGGCATTTCAGGTATTCGGCATCCAGTGGAATGGTCCAGGCGGCGTCCTCGCTCATCACCACCGCGGTCTTGGCGCCAATCTCGGGCAGCAGATCCTTGCCGCCCGCGCAGACCGAGTCGGCAAGCTGGGTCGAGGCCAGCCAGCCTTCGAACGAATATTTCAGATGGTCGTAATCCTTGTGGACGTTCTGGCTGATCAGGTCGCTGGCCGCGCCCGGGGTGATCAGCGGCAGCTTCAGTCGGCCCGACCAGGGTTGCAGCGCCAGCACCACCTCGCTGATATAGCTGGCGATCACCGCTGACACATGGTCCTGGCTGTGGGCGCGCTGGAAGGCGCGCACCGCGTCCGATGCGGAGTTGTGGTCGTCGTAGGTGATGATCTCGATCTTGCTGCCATTGATCCCGCCGGCAGCGTTGATCTCGTCGGCCGCCATCTGCGCCGCTTTCGGGATCGACTGGCCGACAATCGAAGAAGCTTCGGCGATCACCCCGAATTTGATAGGGTCCGCGGCGCGTGCATGGCCCGGCATGAACATTCCGGCCGCCAGCAACGTCATCGCCACGGCGCCGCGCCGCGTCATCCTGCCATTATGGCTCATCCCTACAGTCCCTCCATGGACGTTCTTTGGTTTTTAAATGGTACGAAACGATCCGAAATCGCACGTAACATTGCCGCTTGTCTCCGCATGATACACCCCGTCAACCACATGGCAACGCCACCCGGCCCCGCTCTCAGGGGAATCGCATTTGGAGTTTCCTTGACGTCTATGTTTTTGGTTGCCCGGCG
>JBEPTZ010000029.1:0-38267 GCA_041691815.1 Rhodospirillales bacterium
CCGGCCGCGGCCCCGGCGAGCGCGCCGGCCACCGCCCCGGCCACGGCGGCGACCAGCCATCCGGCAGCGACCACCGGGCCGACGCCGGGAATTGCCATCAGGCCGAGGCCGGTAAGCAGTCCGGTTCCGCCACCCACGGCGCCGCCCAAGCCGGCGCCGATCTCGGCATCGATGCCGGCTTCCCCGAGGCGGGTGGCAGGGTTGGTCCGGCCGATCAGGCTGATGCCGGCCTCGTGGAAACCGGCGGCCTTAAGGGCGACGATGGTTTGCGTCGCGTGATCGTAGGTGTTGTAGAGCCGCGTGAGCGTCTTGGTCATGGCGTGACGACGTTGCCTTGGTAGTCGAGGCCGACCTGCGCCGGGGTACCGCCCTTGGTGGCGGTGCCGCGCCAGATACCGTCCTTGTCCTTCGCCAACCCCATGACGTTGGTGTAACCCGCCGCCTCGATCCGGGTTTGTGCCTGCGCTTCGGTGAAGGAGTTGGCTCCCGGGACACCGCCAGTCGTGCTTTGCGGCGCGGCGGCAGCGACGGGCGCGGCAGCGATGGGCATCGCCGGCGGCGTGATGCTGAGCGCGCGCACCTCGGGGATCGCGGTGTTCGGAGAGGCCGCGCTTGGCGAAGGCGGTGCGGCGGGGACCGGTGGAGTTGTCTGCGCAAGAAGCGGAAAGGCCGCGAATGGCAGGGCGATCCCGGCCATGATCAAGCGTCGCATGTCATTGTCCTCGGTTTGACGGCATCTACCGCGGGTGTGTTGCGCAGCGCGGGGTGGCGCTGTCGCGGAAACGGCAGGCGCGTAGTCGCGTCGACGCCGTCGTCCTTCAGATAGCCCGGATTCGCGGTCAATTTCAGGTTCGGATTCTACGCACGCGGCGGCGATCAGCCCGACCGCCGCGGCGGCATGTCGGGGGCGGTTTCGCGGTATGGGAAAAAAAGGCGAAAGCGAGAGAGGGCGCGAACGCCCTCCCTCTTATTCTTCAACCCTCAATGACGGATGTGGTGAACGTGTCTCGCCCCAGGTCCCAGGCCAGCGCCGCGGTGGCGGCTGTTGCCACCAGCCTCTCCGGCGCGTGATGGGCGTAGCGCGTCGTGGTCGCCAGCTGGCTGTGCCCGAGCACGCGGCCGATCTCGAACAGCGGCACGCCGGCGTTGGCCAGCGCCGAGGCGAAGGAGTGCCGCAGGCTGTGGATGACGATGTGGTCCGGCAGCCCCGCCGCCCGCTTCGCCGCCAGCCACACCTTCTTGGCGTCCGACACCGGCCTGGCCGGGTCGACCGAGCTGGGGAACACCCAGGGGCAGTCGCCCTCGCGCGCCGCCAGCTGGCGCCGCACGATCTCGGCCGCGAACGGGCTCAGCGGGATGGTCCTGGCCCCGCCCGACTTCGCCTTCGGCACGGTGATCGCCGAGCGGCCCAGGTCGACGTGCTCCCACCGGGCGCGCAGCACCTCCTGCTTCCTGGCGCCGGACACCACCAGCAGCGCCAGCGCCGCCGCCGCGCTGCGCGACGGGCTGGCGTCCAGCGCCGCCAGCAGCGCCTGGGTCTCCACCGCCGACAGGTAGTGGTCGCGCTGCCGCTCGCGCAGCATGCCGGGCGACGCCGCCGGGTTGCGACCGTCCACCACCTGCCACTTCACCGCCATGTTGAAGCAGGCCCTGACGTAGGCCAGGTGGCGGTTGACGGTGGACGGCGACAGCCGCTCGGCGATCATCCGCTGGCGCAGCGCCGCCACGTCGGCGGAGCTGACCGCACTCTGCTTCGCAGGCACCGAATCAACTCCCCAAACAGTGGAGCCCCCATCGATTCAGAGTGACCCGCCATTGTCAATGACGGTACCCACTAGTTATGTGGCATAACAATGGGAGTTTATCATGACCATCGACGATGCGGTGATGTCCTTCGCGGGCGTGATGGTGCTGCTCGGCCTGGCGCTGGGCTGGTGGATCAGCCCGTACTGGCTCCTGCTTCCGGCCTTCGTCGGGCTGAACCTGCTGCAGGCCGGCTTCACCGGCTTCTGCCCGGCCGCCAGGATATTCAAGATGCTGGGCCTGCCGTCCGGCTGCGCCTTCAGGTAGGCGGGCGTCGCCCTCACCCGCCTGACGGGGCGGGTGAGTCCTGGTCTGGCAGCACGTAGTTGGAGGGCACCTCGGTGAAGCCGACGATGCGGCCGCCATTTTGCGCTGTGTAGGCGCGGGCCTGCTGTTCGGTGCCGAACGGCACGGCTTCCTCCTGCTGCATGCCGCCCAGCCGGCGGCTGCCGATCACGAATCGCGCCTTGCGGGCATCCACCCAGGTTCCGGGCTCGGGATGGTCCCAGTTGCGCGCGCGCCCCATGTCGTTGACATAGATCGCGCGGATGTCTTTCGGCTCTTCCGGCAGCAGGGTGTAGGCGAACATGTCGCGCACCGAGGCGAACCAGACCGGTTCCGCCTGGCCCTTGAGGAACAGTTGCGCCTTCGGGCCGGGATGCTCAGTGAGCGCCATGCCGCAGAACGCGGCGGTGGAATCGCTCGACAATTCGCGCGGCAGCGGCACCGGGCCGTCGTCCTTTTCGAGGCAGCCGGCCAGCAGCAATGTCGCCAGTAGCAGGGCAGCGATGCGGATCATATCTGCCTCCGCGCGAAGATGCAGCCTGATAGCGCGAGCGGAACGCAGACCCAGGCGGCGAGCACCGCGAACAGCACCGAGCGGTCCAGCCGCAACTGCCCGGCCAGACCGGCCATGCCGGCGAGCAGGCTGGTGTTGGAGAACCCGGTCAGGTTCAGCAGGCGGTAGATATCGGTGGGATTGGCGAGCAGCAGCAGATTGACCGTTCCGGTGGTGATCAGCCGCCCCTGGTCGGCCACCAGGATGCCGAGCAGCGCCATGTCGTAGAGCAGCACGAAGACCAGCCACAGCCCGATCGCCAGCCCGGCGGCGGTGCGCGGGTCGCGCACCGCGGTGCTGACCAGATAGCCCAGCGCCACGAACACCGCGCCGAGCAGGATGCTGGTCCCGACCATGGTGGCGAAGGCGGCGACCGCGGCATCGGCCGCCGGGTAGGCGTAGCTCAGCGCCAGGCCGGCGGCGCCATAGCCGATCACGGTGGCGACCGCGAGGATCGTGACATGGCCGGCGAACTTGCCGAGCAGCACCTGCCAGCGCGCCACCGGATAGGACAGCAGCAGCAGCAAGGTGCCGCGATCCAGCTCGCCGGCGATGGCAGCGTGGGCGATCAGCAGCGCGATCAGCGGCACCAGGAAGATCGTCAGGCTAGAGAGGCTGACGATGGTGACCGACAATGCGCCGACGCCGACCGTGCCGGTGGGCGCGCTGCCGAGCAGCGCCAGGGTGAGCGCCAGCGCGGCCATCAGCAGGGTGGTCGCGACCACCCGGCGATTGCGCAACCCGTCGTTGAACTCACGCAGCGCGACGATGCCGATCTGCCTCATGGCGACGCCTCGTGGCGCAGGAAGCCGGCGTAGATTTCGTCCAGCGACGGGGCCACCACGTCGATATCGGCCAGCGGCAGCGGGGCATCGAGCAGGCGGCGGACCACGGCCAGCTTGTCGGCATCGGCGCATCGGGTTTCCCAGACGCGGTCCTCGATGCGGGTCCAGATGAGGCCGTTGCCGGCGATGGCGGCGGGCGGCGCTGCCCCCTCGCACTGTTGCAGCGTGAGGCGGATGCGGGCCGAGACCGGGGCGAAGCGGCGCAAGGTGGCGAGCGAGCCGTCGGCGACCTTGGCGCCGTGGTTGAGCACCACCACGCGGTCGACCTGGCGCTCCAGTTCGGCCAGCGCATGCGATGCCAGCAGCACGCTGGCGCCATCGGCGGCCAGTTCGTCGAGGATCTCGTAGAAGCTTTGGCGCAGCGCCGGGTCGAGGCCGGTGGTCGGTTCGTCGAGCAGCAGCACGCGCGGCCGGCCGATCAGCGCCTGGGCCAGGCCGAGGCGCTGGCGCATGCCCTTCGAGTAGGTGCCGACCCGACGCCCGGCTGCCTCGGCGATGCCGACCCGCGCCAGCAATGCGGCGTTGCCGGCCACCGGCTGGCGTTTCAGCCGGGCGTAGAAGGCGAGCAGTTCGGCGCCGGTGATCGACGGCGAGAACGCCACGTTCTCCGGCAGGAAGCCGACGGCCATGCGCGCGGCGCCGGAACTGCGCCCGGCCGGATCGACGCCGAGCAACGCGATGCGGCCCTCGGTCGGGCGGATCAGGCCGAGGATCAGCTTCATCAGCGTGCTTTTGCCGGCGCCGTTATGCCCGACCAGGGCGACCCGTTCGCCGGCCGCCATGGTGAAGTCGATGCCGCTCACCGCGCGCTGCGTTCCATAGGCCTTGGCGACGCCGGCGAGGCTGACGGTGGGCGCGGTCATGGCCGCCTGCCTTGCGCCCGCTCGGCGGCCGGAACGCTGGGTGGATGCATCAGCGGCGCACTGTCGACCACACCGCCCGGATGCAGATTGGGGAATTCCGACTGCGCCCAGCGCACCAGTTGCACCGCCGGGCTGTTGAGCAGCAGCTTGGCGGCCGGGGTGCGCCAGACCACCTGGTCGACCAGATCGTTCGGGCGATAGGCGGTGTCGGCGATGCCGTCGCCGTTGAGGTCGAAGGCCGGGTTGTCGCTCCAGTAGTTGCCGCGACCGCCGGAGGACCATTCGACATGGCGGGTGCCGACGTATTTCACCTGGTTCTGGTTGCCGATGAAGGCGTTCTCGCGCATCGTGTTGCCCTCGGAGCCGGCGGTGAAGTGCACGCCGATGCGGCAGCCCTGGAACCAGTTGCGCTCGAACAGATTCCTGTTGGCGTTGTAGATGAACACGCATTTGTTGCCGCCATGCAACACGGCGTTGCCGGTGATGCGTGAGTTGTTGGCGTAGTTGAACAGCAGGCCGTGGTCGCGGTCGTGGTCGGAGAGATTATTGCTGACCACCAGTTTGTTGGAGAACATGATGACATAGCCAGCGTGGTTGCCGATCGAGACGTTGTCGCTCACTTCGCTGTCGTTGGTGTACATGTAGTGGACGGCGAAACGCACCCCGTGGATGCGGTTGCCCCGGAACACATTTTTGCGGCTGGTGTTGGTGAAGATGCCGTCGCGGCCGCCGGAGATGTCGTTGCCGATGACCTGGGCGCCGGGGGCATTCCAGACATAGACGCCGTTGCCGCTGTCGTTGCGGTTGCGTGCGTTCCAGCCGGTGATGCGGTTGGCCCGGACGATCGCATTGGCGGCGCCGTGGACATAGACGCCGACCAGGCTGTCGGTGATGGTGTTGTCCTGCACCACGGCGCCCTTAGCCTGGGCGGTGAGGAACACCGCGGCATCCATATCGGCCAGGCTGCGGCCGGAGCCGCGGATTGCGAGGCCGCGCACCGTGGCACCCGGTGCTGTGACCTCGATCACCCGGCCGTGCTGGCCGCCGTCGATCATCGCGCCGGGCAGGCCGGCGAGTGTCACCGCGCGGTTCAGCACGACCGGGCCGGGGTGCACACCAGCGCCTAGTTCCAGCACATCGCCGGGTGCGGCGGCGGCGATGGCCGCCTGGAGCAGACCGGGACCGGCCGGCACCACGATGCTGGCCCCGAGCGCCGCCGGGGCCGGCATCAGCAGGACGGCGGCGAGCAGCAGCACCCGATCGAGGCGCCGCATCAGGATCATGTCTTGCGCGGTTCGACGATCATGCGGCCGGCCATCTCCATGTGCAGCGCGTGGCAGAACCATTGGCAGTAGTACCAGTGCACGCCGGGTCGGTCGGCGATGAAGGTGACCGAGGAGGTCTGCTGCGGCGAGATCTCCATCGCAATGCCGTGCCGGATGACGGTGAAGCCGTGCGTCAGGTCCTCGATATCGTCGAGGTTGGTCACCACCACCGTCACCTCGTTGCCCTGCTGTACGGTGAACTTCTCCAGGCTGTACTGCGGCGCGGTCGAGGTCATGTAGACCCGCACCTTGTTGCCGTCGCGGATGACGTCCGCCGCCTCCTCCAGCTTCACCTTGTCGATCGCGGCCTGCTGGCGGATGTCCTCCCAGCTTGGATCGTCGCGCTTGTAGATCATGATCGGGTTCACCTTCGAGCGGTGCACGATGCACAGATCATGCGGCTCGGCGAAGCTCGGGCCGTCATGCACCAGCTTCATCTGCTCGCCGGAGATGTCGATCAACTGGTCGTTCTCGGGATGCAGCGGGCCGACCGGCAGGAAGCGGTCCTTGGAGAACTTATTGAGAGAGACGAGCCATTTGCCGTCGGCCTCCTTGGTCTCGCCCATCGAGGTGTGGTTGTGGCCGGGCTGGTAGTGGACGTCGATCTTCTGCAGGATCGGGTCGATCTTCTCGCCCTTGAAGGCGCGGCGCGCCTTGTCGATGTTCCATTTCGCCACCTGGCTGTCGATGAACAGGGTGGTGAAGACGTTGCCCTTGCCGTCGAAGGCGCTGTGCAGCGGGCCGAGACCGACTTCCGGCTCGGCCACGACGACATCGCGCGGCTTGATCTTGTCGTCGAACAGATTGTCGAACAGCCGCACGTCGAGCACCGTCGCAGTGGGCGACAGCTTGCCGTTGACCACCACGTGGATGCCGTCCGGCGCGGTGTTGACGCCGTGCGGATTGTTGGAGACCGGGACGTAGCGGGTGTATTTCGAGCCATGTCGGCCATCGACCACCGGCACGCCGCCCATGGTCTTGAAATCGCCGGCCTTGACCGCCGCCTCGATGCGCTTGAGGTTGAAGATGACCACCCAGTCCTGCTCGGCGGAGGTCATGTCGGCCAGGTTGAAGCCCTTCTCGGAATTGTAGCAGGTGGAGAAGGCGTATTTGCCCTGGTAGTCGCAATCGGTGTTGTCCAGGTTGCCGTCCACCAGCACCTGCCAGGCGACCTTCATGGTGTCGCCGTCGATCGCGGTGTAGACCGCCCAGTATTTGTTCTTGTCGTCATCCAGCACCGAGCCGTCGTTGGGGATCGGGATGATGTGCTCGCTGTTGGCGAAGACGTAGCCGGTGCGGGGGAATTTCTGCGGGCGCAGGCCGTGGATGTCCGACGCGTTCGGCACCTCGATGATCTTGTCGCACTTCATCACATCGCAGCGGATGCGCGCGACCCGGCAGTTCGCCTTGTCGTTGATGAAGATGTAGCGGCCGTCATAGGTGCCATCAGTGAACGACATGTGCGGATGGTGGGCATCGCCGTTGACGTAGGTACCGCCGCGCGTTTCGAGAAACTTCTTCGACTCCGGCAGCAGGCCCTCGGTGAGGACCTTGCGGCTTTCGTTGGTCAGGCCCCAGCCGGTGGCGCTGTCGCGGTTGAACACCGGGATGCGCATGAACTCGCGCATCGACGGGATGCCCATGATGCGGACCTCGCCGGTCTGGCCGCTGCTGTTGAAGCCGTAGTATTCGTCCAGGTCGCCGGGGCGCACCTCGACGCTTTGGCCGCCGGCGGTGGCGTGGGACTGCGCCAGGGCGCGGCGAGAGAAGCCGGTCAGCCCGCCGGCGAGCGCACCCGCGGCACCGGCCAGCATGGCGGAGCCTTCGAGCAGTCCGCGACGGCCAAGGCCGGCCCGGGTTTCCTGCGGCCCCTCGCCGGGCTCCGTTGCGGGCTGGTCGGGAGTGGGGGTGTGGTCGATGGCCATCGCGCTCTCCTCTGCCAAGAACTCATGCTCCTACATTGTACGTTTCGGGTGCGGGGGCATTGATATCGGTCAATATCGGCGTATTCAGCTGGCGGTGCTTCGGGCGGCAGCGGATTTGGGCGCGGCTGCGGGCGGCGCGGTGCCGGACGACAATGCGGCGAAGCGCTCGCGCTTCAGGCGCTTCTGGATCATCACCGGGCACAGATGGTCATCGTGGTACAGCACCTGGCAGTGCAGGCACTGGATGCACTCGTTGGGGTTGATATTGCCCTCCGGATGGATCGCCTGCACCGGGCATTCGTTGGAGCAGCGCTGGCACGGATTGCCGCATTCGCGGTAGCGCTTCAGCCAGTCGAACATGCGGATGCGGGCCGGGATGGCCAGGGCGGCGCCGAGCGGGCAGAGGTAGCGGCAGAAGAACCGCTCGACGAACAGGCCGGCGAACAGCAGCACCAGCGCATACAGCACGAATGGCCAGGTGCGCACGAAATCGAGGATCATCGCCGTCTTGAACGGCTCGACTTCGGATGCCTGCTCGCTGAGGCTCAGCGAATAGAGCGACAGGCCGAACAGCACCAGGAAGATGATGTACTTGATCGGCCAGAGCCGCTGATGCACGCCGAATGGCACCGAGAATTGCGGGATATGGAGCCGCTTCGCCAGCATGTTGGTCAGTTCCTGCAGCGCGCCGAACGGGCAGAGCCAGCCGCAGAACGCGCCCCGCCCCCAGAACAGCATCGCGACCGCGACCGAACTCCACAGCATGAACACCAGCGGGTCCATCAGGAAGTATTCCCAGCGGAAATTGCCGCGCAGCGCGCCGGTGAAGGTGAGCACATTGACCACCGAGAGCTGGGCATGCGCATACCAGCCGATCCAGAACAGCGTGAACAGCAGAAAGCCGAGGCGCAGGCGCCTATACAGCACCGGCCGCTGGACCAGCTGGTCCTGAAAGAAGAAGATCGCGGTCAGTGCCAGCAGCGCCACCGACAGGATTGCCACCTGCATGATCTTGCCGCGCCAGATGCGCATCCACAGCAGGTTGTTCTCGGGAGGGGGCTGGGTGGCGGCCGCAGCGGCGGCGGGAGGCGCGGCGGCCTGGACGGCCGGCGGCTGTTCGGTCACCAGGTATTTGGCCGGCAAGGTGTATCCGAGGTCGAAGGTGAGGAACGCCTTCTCGCGCGCGCCGATGGCGCGTTGCACCAGCAGCGCCAGGCGCCAGGGCGTGGTGGGATCCAGATGGTTGGCCTCGGGCACGGTGAACAGGCCGATCTCGGGGAGGTCGGGCGCGCCGGCGGCGGCAAGCGCGCCGAGCCGCTGGTGGTTGCGGTCGCGGAAGCGGACGATGTTGTCGCCCTGGATCAGCTCGATCCGGTCGAAGATGCCGCCGCGCACATAGCCCGACCCCTTGAACGAGTAGCGCCCCGAGCCGGCCACGATGATCGCCTGCTGACCGGGTTTGAGGCGGGCCTTCAGGCGCTGGTAACCGTCCGCGCCAAGCAGGCTGCGCCCGATCGACGGGACGCTGACCGGCGCCACGTACAGGTCGACATAATTGTCGTTGTCCGGGCCCGGCTCCGGATGGGCGGCGGCGTCGGGATTGCTGGATTTGGCGAAGGCGGCGTTCACCTCGGCCACACTGAGCGACAGCCGGCGGATTGAGCCGTCGCCGAGCAGCGTGGTCCAGTCCTCGACAGTGTCGACGCCGGGGTTGAGCTTGCGGATCGCGGCTGGTGTGCCGGCACCGGGCGCCCTGGCATTGCCCAGCCCGCGCGACTGCGCGATCCGCCGGGCGGAGCGGGTGATGCTGTCGCCGATCACCATGGTGGTCACGGTCGCACCGCTGATGATATCGGCGGGCGGATTGTCCGAGGCGGCGGTTGGCGCTTCGGTGTAGCCCAGCCCGACATAGGCATGGATGAAGGCGGTCATTTTCGCCGCCGGAATGCCGATCAGCACGATCGGCTCGTGGTGCTCCATCAGCTTGGCGCCGACGATCTTGCCCTTGGTGTCGATGCCGACGAGGATGTTGATCGGCTTGCCGGAGTAGCCGGTGGAATCCACCACATCGGCGTTCAGATAGACATAGCCGAGGAGCTGGGCGCCCTTATAGGCCGCCGCCGCGGGCGGATTGCCCTCGACCGCGCCGACGCGGTCCGCCCCGGGAAACACATCGGCCAGCGATACCTGGCTGAGTTCGTCGGCCAGGCGGCTGGCGGCGTGGGCGAGTGGGGGCAGGATCGCCGCGACCATGCAAAAAAACAGCGCCAGAATCACCATCGTGAACGGCCTGAGGGATGGGCGCCTGGATGTCATCTTTCGCCTCGTCCGCCGATTCGGATATCCGCCGCGTGTGGCGTTGGTCTAAAGTGAGCCACCATCCACAGGGCCGGGGAGCCGTCAGCATGTCCGCACTCACGCCGCTCCCGCGTATCGGCTCGACCAGGGAGCTGATCGCTCTCGCCCACGCAATGGAACAGGAGGCGGTGCGCCGCTACCAGGACCTAGCCCAGCGCATGCGCGAGCAGGGGGAAGCCGGGCTTACCGCAACCTTTGCGCTGCTGGCGCAGATGGAGGCACGGCATGTGGAACAGGTGGAGACGCGTGCCCACGAACTGACCGGCAATCCCCCCGACCATGCGCTGGTCACCTGGGAACTCCCGGATAATTTCGACGCGGACGCGGCGCGTTCGGCGACCCTCAGCCCGTACCGCGCGCTGGCCATCGCGGTGCGCAATGAGGAGCGCGCGTTCGCCTTCTTCAGCTACCTGGCGGCCGAGGCGCCGAACGATACGCTGCGGGCCCTGGCTGAGACCTTCGCCAAGGAGGAACTGGACCACGCCGCCCGGCTGCGCCACGAGCGGCGCCGCGCCTGGCGGAGCGAACATGTCGGCGCCCCGCCGCATCCGGCCTCCCGGCCTGGCTCCCTTGACCAGATGCTGGCCCAGGCGGTTCCGCTGGAACGTGCCGCCGCTGCCGCGCATCGCGCGCTGGCGGCGGCGAACCGCGCGGACCACCAGCCCGCGACCGCCGCGCTGTTCGAGCATGCCGCCGCCGATGAGGACGCCCTGGCCGCCGAACTGACGACCTGGCTCGGCACCCGGGCCGCGGCGCCCGCCGCCACACTGCACGCCCGGTCGGTATTCGAGGGACTCGGCCTGCTGGAGCAGGCTTTTGACCGCTATGCCGACGCCGCCGACCACGCCACCGACGAAGCCATGCTGCAGGAGGCCCAGCGTCTCGCGGCGCGTGCCTTGCAGCGGCTGGCCGCGGTGCATGGCGCGCTGCCACGGCAGGCCTGACGTGATGCGCCTGCCATGGCGGCCCGGGCTCACTTGAGCGTGGCCAGATAGGCGATCAGGTCGGCGCGCTGGGTATCGTTCTTGAGGCCGGCGAAGGTCATGGTGGTGCCCGGAACCACGGTGCGTGGCGAGGTCAGATACTTGTCCAGCGTCGCGGCGTCCCAGGTGAGATGGGCTTTCTCGTTCGCGGCCGAATAATGATATTTTGGCACTTCTCCGGAGGTTCGGCCGACCACGCCGAACAGACTCGGCCCGATCACGTTTTTCCCCGGCAGCGGCGAATGGCAAACCGCGCAGTGGGTTTTGAACAGTTTTGCTCCGGCCGCGGCGTCCTGGGCGTGCGCGGGTGCGCCCATTGCCAGGGCGGCCAGGGCGATAGCGAGCGGTCCGAGATCACGAAGTTTCATCAAGGCAAGTCTCCTGTTCACTGAAAAACGCAAATTCACTGGCAAACGCGGGTTCACTGAGCAACGCAGGCGCGGCGCGCATCAGCCATACCGAAGCCCCGGCGGCCGCGGCGCTCCGCTCTGCTGTCCGATGGGGCCGGCGCGCGAATGCAGCGCCAGAGGCGTGCCTTCCGACAGGACAAAATGGGCGTGGACGCCAAGCCGGTCGGCAACCTGCTGGCACGCGGCCAGCGGCATCAGGCAGAATCCGGTGGCCAGCGCGTCCGCCGTTGTCGCGGTCGGCGCCACCACCGAAACGCTGCGATACGCGCTGCTGGTGCCGCCGGTTGCCGGATCGAAGATGTGGTTGAACCGTCCGGCAGGGTCCAGCAGCGTCCCGTAGCCGCCCGAGGTTGCCACCGCTTCGTTGCTGATCGTGATCTCGCCGGTAATCCGGTTCGGCGCGCCAGGGTCCTGCAGCCCGACAACCCAGGGACGCCCATCCGGCCGCGTGCCGATGACACGGATCTCTCCCATATCGACCAGGGAACGGTCGATTCCCTCGGCCCGCAGCAGCGCCACGATGCGATCGGTGATGTAGCCCTGAGCGATGCCGTTCAAGGTGATCTGCATCCCGGGCCTGGTGAAGCCGATACGCGACGCGGAGACCTCCACGCCCGTGGCGCCGACCCGGCGCAGCACCGCGGCGACGCTTTCCGGCGCCGGCCCGCGCGGGTCCGCCTGCGGGGCTGCGAAATGCGCCACATAGAGGTTCCACAACGGCTGCACGGTCACGTCGAAGGCGCCGCCGGTCAAGCGGCTGAACTGGCTGCTGATGCCCAGCAATTCCACCAGTTCGATCGGTGGGTCATCCAGGCCGCCGGCGCGGTTCAGCCGACTGATCGCCGAGTCGGGCCGATAGAGGCTGAATACCTGCTCCAGTCGCCTGACCTCGGCCAGGCACCGCGCGATCAGGCGGTCGGCGCCCGCCGGGTCCGGGTGATGCAGCTGCATTGTCGCGTCGGCGCCAAGCGCGACGCCATGCCAGATGCGCAGCTTCCCATCGGCAAGCGCGCCGGCTTGCCCGCCCAGTAGCGGGAGCAGGGCCAGGCCGGGCACTGCGGCGCTGATGCGAATGAACCGGCGGCGCGCAAGCGGTTTCGGTTCGGCTCCAGCCATCGTCTGTCTCCTTCACGCCGATGGAGCTTAACATATTACGACCGGGCGACGTTGACGAGGGCAATCGATTGAACGGTCAGGTGCTCTGTTGGATGACTGCTTTCAGGTAGTCTGTGTTCCATCCTGCGCGCTTGCGGCGGTTTTTGAGGCTGATGTTTGGTTTTGACTGCTTGACGAGATTGAGCGCGATGTGGCGGATGACGGCCATGTTTGCGGGGCCATGACCGGTTCGCAGGCGGGCGAGGTCATCGTGGAAGACCACATCGAGCACCCAATGCAGGCGGTTTTCGATCCCCCAATGGCTGCGGACGACACGGGCAAAGGTCATGGCGTCGAGCTTGGCGGAACACAGGTAGTAGCGCCGCTGGTGTTCGATTTTGCCGTCGCGCTCGGTCTGGCTTTCGACCATGCCGATCATCGCCAGGCCCGGAAAGGCCAGTTCGCCGGGATAGCGGCGGTGGGAGAACAGCCAGGCGACGTCATGACAGACGTGGTGGGTGCGGGTCGCAATCCGGCCGTTGCCGCCGTCGATGGTTTGGTATCGGCTGGCCTGGACCGCGGGCGGCGGAGCAGCGAACAGCGCCTGGACCTCGGTGAAGGTCCCGGGCCTGTTTTGCTTCAGCGCCAGGACGTAGTCGCCACCGCCATCAAGGATTGTCTGGGCGATCTGGGTCTGTGTCCCCATGGCATCGATGGTGACCAAGGCACCGTCATCTGAAAACCAACACCACCAAGCGGCGCACTCATTCGCTGTTCCGCCAAGGCAGCATGCACTGTGATCTGATGCGGAACATGCCAGAACATCAACTGCTCCCGCTGATCGAGCGGCACGCAGAAATGCTCGCCGCACAACCCGTCCTCATCGAGATGTGCGGTGCAGCATAGGTATGAGGGGAGTCATGAGTTGCGGCACCCCTCGCGCAGTGGCTACCCTCGTCAAATGACAACCACCGTGACCGCGACTCCGGCACAGTCCAGCAAACTCAAGATGCCCGTGATCGGCGTCAACGTGAACGGTGGAGCGGGCTACGAGGGTGGGGCGACATTGCTGGCGGTGCTGGCGTGGCCCGATGTGCTCGATGACGATAAGGCGATGGCGGAACGCCATGCGGCGATCTGCCAATTGTACCTCCAGGCCAAAGCTGACGTGGACCAGGACTGGGCGATGACGCTACAGGTGATCAAGCCGCTCTATATGTCGCGCCCGTGGCCGGAGGTTTTGGCCTACGAGCGTCAGCTACAGCATCGGCTGCGAGTCAGGATGGCGGCGGCCCGCATGGCATTGCCCTTCATCATCGAGGACGAACGCAGCGGGGTCACGCCCAAGTGGCCGAAGGGCACTCTCAGCCTCAACAAGATGGCGGAGCGGGTTATCGACGATACCGGCGAATCGGACACCTCGAACATTAAGAAGCGGGTCTGGCGGCCGTCTCGCCCGGTGATCCACATCGCCGCGGCCGTCGCCATCGCGGTCGATCAAGGCGCAGCGGCGGAGCGCGTCATCTCGGTGATCGAGCTGCTTGACGATCCGGCCGTCATCAAGTGGGTGGTCGAGGTGGCAGCCCAGTTCGCCGAGATCATCACGTCAACGCCCCGCTTTCGCATCTCGAGCGACCAGTTGGTGACGCTGGCGCCCATCTGACTGGGGTCAATTTTTTACCTGTCGGTTGAACCTGACGAGCCGGATAGCGGCTGGTCAGTTCGGTCGCATGTGCGAAGTCCTCTGCCCTCCCGACTCTACCAAGCCTGAACCCCGTCCGCCCGGCGTATCTGATGCGCCGGCCGGCGATTTGGCATGTGCGCTGACCCTCCTGGCCCACGCTCTCGGCGTCCAGGCCGCCGGCGGGGCCTGGGCCTCGGCCGGTCTCGAGACCGGCGCCAGCACTGGGGCGACCAATGGCCAGGTCTGACCAACCGGACCTGCTGACCCTTGCTGAGGCGGCGGAGATTGCCCGCTGTTCCAAGGCGACCATGCGCCGGCGCGTCGCGACCGGCGCCATCAAGTCCAGCAAACACGGCCGCATCGTGCGGGTCGATTTGCGCGATCTGACGGCATTTCTCAACAAACAGAAGCGTTGGCGTTAGAATGCTGAAAAATCTAGATCTTTTCACCGACGCCAACGCCCGTGGGATTCCCCCCTCACGTAAGACGTCACGTTGTGCGACAGGGTGCAGTCCCAAATGCACCTCTGTGAGCACCGGTGCCTCCCGGCGATCCCCCAAGACGCAGTCGTCGGGAGCAACTGCCATGACTGACCAATTCGCTATGGATTTCCCGATGGCCGCCGAAGCCGACAGTGAATCCGTTTGCACGCCCGATATGGCGGCGCGCAAGCCCGTCGGGTCGACTGATTTGATGCTGGCGTCGCCGTCTGCTCCGAGCGAGGCGGTTCCGGCGTCGAGCACCTCCGCATCAACAGCCGCCCCCTCCGTTGCCCGCCGCGCGGCGGCGCACTCGATCCCTCGCGGCGCTGAACGGCCCGCGACCTTGCGGGCCTGCCTGGAGCATGTGACGGCGCAGGGGCATGTGGGGGCCTCGCAGCTGACCGATATGCGTAGCGCCATCGCCCGCCTCGAGAAGATCGTTCAGACCGGAACCACGCCGACCCCGGGGGGCATGCCGGTCGATCTTCCGGTGACCCCCGAAGCGCTGCGGCCGATTCTGAACAACGTGATGCCGGCGCTCCACCGCATCTCCCTGAGCCGCTGGCGCAATATCCGCTCTGCCATTACCAGCTTGCTGGTTGAGTGCGGCTGGGTTTGCAGCACGGCGCGATCGTCTGCGCCGCTGACCGGTGCCTGGCCGGATCTGCTACTCCGTGCTGGCGACAATCATTCAGCCAAGCCGTTGCCGCCGTTCGCCCGCTACTGCGCGGCGCGGAACCTGGGTCCGGAAGATGTCACCGCGTTGGTGTTGACGGATTACGAGAATTGGCGCCGGCAGCAGACGCTGACGGTAAACCCTCGCGGCGCTGCCCAGGAGGTAAAGATCAGCTGGAACCGGCTGGCCAAAGCCGCGCCGGACCTTGGGCTGGTCCTGCTGCGCACGGAATCGAGGGTTCTTTGGAAAGCCGCCCGGATCGAGGCGTTGCCCGCGACTTTCGTCGCGGAACTGGATGCGTATCTCGACCAGTTGCGTCATCCCGACCGGCTGAACCCTCGTCATGGGCGCAAGTGTGCCGAGTTGACGGTGCAACATGCCAGGCGAGCATTGTTGCGTGCAGCGGCTTACCTCGGTGAGAGCGGCACGCCGCTCAGCGAGATCACGGCACTCTCGGCTTTGGTCGAACCCGCGGCGTTTCGGACCATCCTGGAACTGGCCGATGCCGCCAACCCGAAGCCGGAGGAGCTGGAGGACACCTGGAGTTACCTCGCCGTGATCCTGTCCGGCACCTTGATCAAGGTGGCGCGGCAATGGGTCGATTTGGCGCCGACCCAACTCTCCAAACTCGAGGTGATGCATCGGATGGTGAAGGCACCAAGGGGCGGCTTGTCGCGCCGCAATCGTGACCGGCTGGCCCAATTTGCCGAGGACGATGAACGATGGGCGTTGCTTGAACTCCCCAAGCGTGGCTTCGCGCAAGCCGACAAGCTTCTGATCGCGCCCCAGAACGGGCAGCGGAGCAACAAGGGATATCGCGCCGCGAAGCTGCATGAGACGACCCTGGCGCTGCAGATCCTGCTGATCCAGCCGTTGCGCCGCTATGATCTGGCGAGTCTCGACATCGCCAAGCATCTTCGCCGCGACCGCCGGGGCAAGATCAAGCGGCTGGTGATCCAGACACACAAGACCCGGCGAGAGATCGATGCAATCATCCCGCCCGGGTTGGCCTCCCGTATCGACCGACATCTAGCGGTATTCCGGCCCATGCTGCCGGGCGCGGGCGCCAGCACGGCCTTGTTTCCCGGCGAAGGCGGTGGCAGCCGCCAGCCGGATGCGCTGGGGCGTCAGATCACCAAGCTGGTAGCCCGCCAGTTGGGTGCCAAATTCTCGCCCCACCTCGCGCGTCACCTCATCGTCGAAACGCTGCTGGATGCTGATCCAAATAATATGGTCGTCGCCCAGCGACTCCTCGGACATGGCACTCTGTCCCGTACCCAGGAGATGTACGGTGTGACGCGAACCAGCGCGGCCCAGAAAGTCTATCTCGATTTGGTCGAAGAACTGCGAGATAAGGCTGCTGCACGAGGTCGGACCAAGCGGAAACCTGGCCAATGAGGGGGTCACGTGCCAGGTGGGTTCTCCGCCCGGAGCAATGGCCGGAGCGTGACCGGCAGGCCTGGCATCTGGCGCAACAGACAAGTGGGCGCTTGAGCCAGGCCGGACCGGCCGCCGCGCTGACGGTCAGTACCCGTAAGATGATGGTGGAGGCTTACGGCACCTACTTGGCGTGGCTGGCGAAGAACGGAGAGTTGGATTCTGTGGCTGGGCCGGCGGATCGCTTGACCTTCGAGCGGCTGGCCGCGTTCCTCGAGGCGAGGCGGCGGACCTGCTCTGACAACACGGTGTTCAACAATCTGCGTATGCTCAAAATGGCGCTCGCCTGCATGGTCCCCGACCAGAATTGGGCGTGGGTGTGTCACCACCCCGCGGGGCCGCTGCGCCACGAGGCGCAGGCCGCCCGCAAGAAGCCGCTGGTATTTGATCCTGGCCACCTGATGAACGTGTTGTGCCGCGAGATGGACGCGTTGATGCAGGCACCTGCTGGCCGCGATGAGGCTGCCCGCTTTCGGGACTGCCTGCTCGTGGCCACCGCCACGTTGACCGGCCTGCGACGTCGAAACCTGCTGGATATGCGACTCGAGCAGAACCTGATCAGAATCGCCTCGTCCTGGCGGATCGACTTCCGGGAGGCAGAGACCAAAACGCGGCGCGCCATCGCCATGGCATGGCCAAAGCCGCTGCTCCGCTACCTGGTCTATTATCTTGATGTGGCCCGGCCGCTGATCGTCGGCGCCGCGACCACGCCGAGCCGATATGTGTTCGTTACCCATGGTGGAACCCAGGTCGCGCATCCGACGATCGCCACAATTTTCGCGCGCACCTCGACACGACTCTACGGGATGAGGCTTCATCCTCACTCGGTGCGCTACGCGGAGGCGACCACTATGCAGTCACATGACCCGAATGGTCTCAGCGTAACCGCCGCGGCGCTCGGCCACCATGGCACCAGGACAACCGATCAATTCTATGATCAGGGCACGACCAGCGTCGCGCAGCAGGTTTGGCTGGACCTTGTCAAGCGGCTGAAGCCGGGCTCAGACGGAGGATCGGAATGAGCGTACGGGCGGTCATTTACACGCGATATTCGTCCGATAATCAGCGCGATGCATCAATCGACGACCAGATCCGCATCTGCAAGGAGCGGGTCGCCGCCGAAGGCTGGCAACTGGTACAGGTATTCCGCGATGCGGCGTTTAGCGGCGCGACCACGCTGCGGCCGGGCTACCAGGCGCTGCTGGAGGGCGCACGTGAGGCGGCGTTCGATGTCGTGGTCGCCGAGGCGCTGGACCGCCTGTCGCGTGACCAGGAGGATGTGGCAGCGCTGTTCAAACGGCTGCAATACGCCGGCATCCGGTTGATCACCCTCGGCGAGGGTGAGATCAGCGCGCTGCATGTTGGCCTCAAGGGCACGATGAACGCGCTGTTCCTCAAGGACCTGGCCGACAAGGTGCGCCGCGGCCTGCGTGGGCGCGTCGACGCAGGCAAGTCCGGCGGCGGCAATTCGTACGGCTACACCGTGGTGCGGCTTCTGGGCGCCGGCGGTGAACCAGTGCGCGGCGACCGGACAATCAACCCGGCCGAGGCCGAGGTGGTGCGGCATATCTTCCGGGAGTTCGCCGTCGGCCGGGCACCACGCGCTATCGCGCTGCAACTGAACCAGGAGGCCATTCCCGGCCCGCGGGGCGGCCTGTGGGGGCCAAGTAGCATCTATGGCAACCGCGCCCGCGGCACCGGCATTTTGAACAACGAGCTCTATGTCGGCCGGCTGGTGTGGAACCGGCTGCGCTATATCAAGGACCCGGAGAGCGGCCGCCGGCGGTCGCGCGCCAATGCCGACAGCGCGGTGACCACGACGGAGGTGCCGGAACTGCGCATCCTGACCGACTCCGAGTGGGACGCCGCCAAGGCGCGGCAGCGGTCGCTGGACCGCAACACCGGCGGTGCATCTGGCGGGTCGGCACCGGTAAAACCATTCTGGTCGAAGCAGCGGCCGCGCTACCTGTTTTCCGGCCTGATGCAGTGCGGTTGCTGTGGCGGCGGTTTTTCCAAGATCAGCCAGCAGCATTTCGGCTGCTCGACCGCCCGCAACAAGGGCCCCACGGCATGCACCAACCGGCTGGGTATCCGCCGAGATGTACTGGAGGCCACGGTGGTGGATGGACTGAAGCACCGGCTGATGGACCTCGACCTGTTCAAGGCATTCGCCAGCGCGTTCACCGCGGAATGGAACAAGCAGCAGGGCGCCAGCGCAGCGACCCAGGATGCCTTGCGGTCGGAGCGGCAGCGCGCCACCCAGCAAATGGACCGGTTGGTCGATGCCATCGCCGACGGCACCCCGCCGGCGGCAGTCAACAAGCGGCTGACGGAACTGACGGAGCGGCAAACCGTGATCGACGCCAAGTTGGCCGAGGCGGTGGCGCCGGCGCCGCGCCTGCACCCTAATCTGGCCGAGGTCTACCGGCGCAAGGTCGCCAGTCTGGCGGACGCGCTCGGTGCCGAGGATGGTGCCGCCGCCCGCGAGATCGTCCGCGGGTTGGTCGACGCGATCGTGCTGGTCCCGGAGGGCGGCCGGTTGCGGGTCGAGGTGCGCGGTGCGCTGGCGGCGATCCTGACGCTGGCGTCGGGTGCCCAAAACAACAAAAGCCCCGGCATTGATGCCGAGGCTCTGAGTGTGCAAGTCAAGATGGTTGCGGGGATAGGAAACCACCGAGAGTGGCAGACCGTGGCGGCGGCCTGTTGAGCCTCGCATGTGACGAGCCACCCACACCGGAGCACCCCGATCTCTGGCGCGCCGTCTCAGCGGTAACAGCGCCGCCGTTCCCGTTCAGCGCTACAGGCTGCGCCTGGTATCATAGTTGTTGCTGGCGAGGATGCTGGGGCCATCGACGTGCAGCAGGGTCCAGGAGGCGGCGCCAAGGTTTTGCAGCAGGATCTCGGCCGAGCCATCGTGGAAGCCTGCGGCCTGGGCGAAACCGGCGCCCGCGGCAGCATGGCGATGAGGTCGCTGTGCTGGACGGGGGCGCCGCTCATGGTCCAGTCGTCGAGGCCACCGGTGCTGGAGTTCTGCAGCAGCAGATTGGTTCGGCCGTCGCCGTTGAGGTCGGGAGCAGCGAGGAAAGCGAGGCCAGCGGCGGACTGGCTGACCGAGTTGTGCACGCCGCTGGCGCCGTCCAGCACGTAGAGGTCGTCGCTTGCGGACTGGCGCAGCAGGTCGGCGGTGCTGCCGCCGTTGAAGTCGACGGCGGCGATTTGCGTCGTGCTGGCAGCGATGGCGGCCGGTGGCCCGCTGGGATCGTCGTTGATGATGGTGCCATTGCCGGTGCTCGCGGTGATGCTGGCGCCGCCCGAGGGGTGGGACAGCACGATGCGTAAGCCTTCATCGGCTTCCACCTTGGTTTTAAGTTTTAGCGCAACATAAAGGCCGATCCACAGGCGGCCGCCAAACCCGCCGTAACCCCAAACCACCCAATCTTCCCTACCGGCGCGTTATCGGGCAAACTAAGACCTCTAGATCACCCGATCGAATCGAGCCCCGATGCTAAGTCCAATCTCAAATAATAACCGACCGGTGCGAATTGACCATCAAGGGGAGATTCGTGCTCTATATCGACTGATTCACAATCGTATCCCAGATATCACTGGATTCGCACATAGTCTAGACCGACTTGAAAGTGGAACGCCGCTCAGTCGTCTACTCGCCGACGCGCTGACGTCTACCGAGTTTCGGGAGAAGCATCCATGTGGGATCACCTCCCCCAACGAAGTTAACAAGTTGTTTCATTTAAATTTCGGTTTTTCTCCGCAACTCCCTGTTATTAACGATAGAATGGTATCCGTTCCGGAATACACGGCGCGGCTTTTGACATTGAACTGCAAGCGCATTGCTTCGCTCAGTTTCTCCGTTGAGTTATCCGATGCTTTTTATCCAAATGATACCACAACATATCAATATTGGATCGCCGCCCAGGAGCCATATGATTATCTTTCGAACACTATAAAACATCACAACAATACCGTGATCGCGCGTACATACTCTCTATCTATTATCATTCATGCATCATCTCGGACTGTAGCCCATACTATTCTGGCCAACAGATCCATGATATCCGAAAATACCGAAGACCTTCAATGGGTAATTGTCGGATCCCCTGTTATTTGCAATCGTATTAGGGAGGTCATACCAAGTGCAACGTTTGTTTATTCAAGCGGCCGGAATTTTTCGGACATCTTTAACCGGGCACTACCTCATTGTTTGGGCAAATTCACTTTTTTTTATAGAACGGAATATAGGTTGATTCCGGGATTCGGACGAATCGTCGGAGATGCAATTCTCGACAGACATAATTTCGACATGGTTGCGATATTAGGCGACCACGATGAAATAGACACTGTAGGCGGACGCCGAAATCCGACATTTTACGCCGGATGGAATCGCGAGGCGGCGCTATGCCGACCGGACTGGGTGCAGCATACTATGCTGCGCACGTCTCTGGCGCGCAGCCTCGGAGGGGCTCGACAGCGATGGTCGAGACATGCCCAACATGACCTTGCTCTGCGCTTAATAGAGCAGGCGGACGATGATCAGGTACTTCACCTTCCTTATGTGCTTTACGGAGTTAACACATCCAGGGGTGCGACGGGCCGCCTAACGAAGGCGCTGGTGAGACAAGTTAACCGTGAAGCATGGCGTAAATTTATAAGCAAAAGGCTACGCCACCGGCAAACCAATTGTCAGGGATCGTCTGTAGAACCAGGGTCGCGACTGATTAAAACGGGATTGTCGCCAGGGTTGCGGATGATCTACCCGCTACCTCGGGATTGTCCTAAGGTATCGATAATTATACCCATTAAAGATAAGCCGGAGTTACTCGAATTATGTATAAATAGTATTTACCGAACCACTAAATATGGAAATTTTGAGATTATTGTTGTTGATCATGAAAGTATTAACGAAAAAACATTGGCTCTACTTCAAACGTTTAAGGAAAAATATGGGGTTTTCATATTAAAATATAAAGGTGTATTTAATTGGGGGCGCGTGAATAACCTGGCCGTTAAATTGGCCACTGGAAAGGTATTAATATTCTTAAATAATGATACGGAAGCGTTGGATCGTGACTGGATGACCGAGATAGTTTCACAGGTAATGAGACCAAAAATAGGGGTGGTTGGGCCGCAATTAGTGTATCGAGATGGCACTATACAACACGCCGGAATCGTGTGCGGCCCGGACGGAAGTGCGTTTCACAGATTTCGAAGAGTCCCAGAAGGGGAAGCAGGGTATCGCGACGAACTAGGAGTAGTGCGAACTGTCTCAGCGGTAACAGGCGCCTGTCTGGCAATTCGCCGCGACGTGTTCGATGAGATCGGTGGGATTGAGGAAGATGGCTTAGCTGTTACCTGGAGTGACGTGGATCTGTGTTTTCGAGTGCGGGAACGGGGATACCGGGTAGTCTGCACGCCTTTTTCCAGAGTGTTACATTTGGAATTGGCAACGAGGGGTCCTGACGAGTCGGAAGAGAAGCGTGCTCGCGCCGATCGGGAACGTATCTTTATGCTGGGCCGATGGCCTAATCTTTGCGGGGAGGATCCGTTCTTTTCCCCGAACTTTGCGCTTTTAGAAGGAAATACGCGAGTTGCCCCTCGAAGAAGACTGTAAATTCAATTTTGGGTGACGTGACTTCCTGACCAGCCTTTATGCTTCCGGGCACCGTCGACTTAGCGGCCTTGTGGTTGGCGACGCTACCCTCGCTGGGGATGGAGGCGGCATGAAGGCGTTCAAGACCCTCGTTATGCAGGATGCAGACAATCGCTACCCCGCCGAGATCATCAGCTACGCGGTCTGGCTGCACTTCCGATTTCCGCTGAGCCTGCGCATGGTTGGGAAAATCCTCGCGGTGCGCGGTATCCAGGTCACTTACAAGACAATCCGACGAAGGGGCCTGAAAATTGGCCGTAAAGATGCGAACCGGATCCGCTTGTGGGCGCCCTGTCACGGTGACAAGTGGCACCTTGATGAAGTGGTCATCACCATCGCGGGCAAGAAATACTGGCTCTGGCGCGCTGTCGACCAGGATGGGTTTGCGCTCCCTGCCCTGGTTCAGCGTAAACCGGACAAGCAGGCCGCCAAACGATTGTTCCGCAAGCCCCTGAGGCGTCAATGCCGGGCTCCGTCTGTCCTGACCACCGACGAGCTCCGCAGCGACGGGGCCGGCAAACGGGAGATCATGCCCGGCGTCGAACATTGCCAACATAAAGGGCTCGACAGCCGGGCGGAAAATTCCTACCAACCAACTCGACGACCGGAGCTGGCCATGAAGGGCTTCAAGTCACCGCGCCAAGTCCAACGATTTCTCTCCACCCATGATCAGATCGCGAACTTGTTCCGCAGCCGCCCACGCCAGAACACCGCAGGCAAGATTCGAACCGCCCGCCAGCACGCATTGGCTCGCTGGAAAGATATCACCGGCGCAGCGATCGCAGCGTGATCGTCCTGCGCTCCCTCGCCGATCACAGCATTACAACATATCCCGTAGATATTGACGAAACGAGTTGACGATGCCTCTCGCCGAGCAGAAGTGCTTCCTGATGCTCCAGTGGCCTTCTTTTGCTCCGCCGCGTATAGTAGCCTATAGCCTGCATGATGAAAGACCGCGCCTGTCCGGGACTCGGGCCGCCTGCGGAGGAGAGGGGTTATAGAGACTATGTTGGACACCTGCCTCGTGACCGGCGGCGCCGGCTTCATTGGCTGCGCGGTCGCCGGCGGCCTGGTTGGCAGGTTCCGCAACGTGGTCGTGCTCGATTCGCTACACCCGCAGATCCATCCGTCGCGGCAGCGGCCGGATGCACTGCATTCCGGGGTCGCGCTGGTTGAGGGCGACGTCACGGATGCGGCCGCCTGGGACGCCCTGCTGGCCAAGCTGCGCCCCGAAGTAATCGTGCACTTAGCGGCGGAGACCGGCACCGGCCAATCGCTGACCGAGGCGACGCGCCATGCTGCGGTGAATGTCACCGGTACCGCAATGATGCTGGACGCGCTAGCACGCGCGCAGGTCATCCCGCGGCGCTTCGTGCTGGCGAGCAGCCGGGCCGTGTACGGAGAAGGCGCTTGGCGGTCGCTGCGCGACGGCAGCACGCACTATCCCGGCCAGCGCACGCGCGCACAGCTTGCCGCAGGCGAATGGGACTTCCCCGGGTTCGAGGCGCTGCCGAGCGAGGCCGCGACGACGCGTCCCGCCCCGGTCAGCGTCTATGGCGCGACCAAGCTAGCGCAGGAACATATACTCGGCGCCTGGGCTATGTCCTATGGCTCGGAACTCGCGGTGCTGCGCCTGCAGAACGTTTTCGGGCCAGGCCAGAGCCTGGTCAACCCCTACACCGGCATCGTGCCGCTGTTTTGCCGCCTAGCGCGGGAGGGAAGGAGTATCCCGCTCTACGAGGACGGTGCCATGCTGCGCGACTTCGTGCTGATCGACGACGTGGCGGCGGCGCTGCTGCAGGCAATTGACATCACCCAAGTGCCCGGCCAGCCGGTGGACATCGGCACCATGCAGCGCGTCTCGATCGCCAACCTCGCCGCGCGGATCGCCGCGCTGTATAGTGCACCGGCGCCGCATGTGTGCGGGCTCTATCGCTATGGTGACGTGCGCCACGGCGCGTGCCGAAGTGACGCGACCGAGGCCCTGCTCGGCTGGCGGCCGCAGCACGGGCTGGACGACGGGCTGGCCGCGCTGGCGCGCTGGATCGACTCCCGCCTTGCGCAGGCCACGACATGACCCAGACGCCCGCCGGCACCGTCGTGGCGTCGGGACCGGCGCATCTCCCTACGGTGCCGTTTTGGCGGCCCGGCCTATCGTTGCAGGTACAGTCCGTGCTCTACAACAACGAGCTGGACGCGGTCCGCCGCGCCGCCGCGAGCTTAGCGCGCGCAGCGCAGCTCGCGGTCGCCGCCGGTGCCTGCGAGGGCGTGATGCTGCGCTACGGTGACAGCTCCGCCCTGCCCTGCCTCGACGTCGAGGCACTCGCGGCGGTGCGTACGGAGAACGCCGGGTTGTTGACGATCGAGTACGACCATTTCGGCGGCAATCTCGGGTCCGCCCGCGGGCACAACCGCCTGGCGCATGCCAGCGGGGCAGACTTCATTTTGGTGCAAAACCCTGACGTCGTTGTCTCACCGCGGCTGCTCGAGATCCTGCTCGGCTGCTTCCATCGTGCCGGCGTCGGCATGGCCGAGGGCAAGCAAATCCCCATCGAGCACCCGAAGGACTATGACCCGGATACCGGCGAAACATTCTGGGCGACCACAGCCTGCGCGATGATCCCGCTGGCGCTATTCCGCGAGCTCGACGGCTTCGACGCCGAGAACTTTTTCCTCTACTGCGACGACGTGGACTTCTCCTGGCTTGTCCGCCGCGCCGGCTATAAGGTGATATTTCAGCCTGCAGCGTCCTGCTTCCACGACAAGCGCCTGTCGCAGACCGGCAGATGGCAGCCTTCCGGCGCCGAACGCTACTACTCGGCTGAGGCCTCGCTGTTCATGGCCCACAAGTGGTCGCGCCCCGACTTGGTCGAGCAGAATCTCGCATATTTCGAAGGCTCGGGGGAGCCCGACCTGCAAAAGGCGGCGCGCGTGTTCCGCGAGCGTTGGGCGAGCGGCAAGCTACCGGATCCGATCGATTCCGAGCACAAGATCGGCGTGTTCGACGGCGGGCTTTTCGCCAGACACAGGTATGCGCTGTGACCCAACAAGCCGACCACCTATACGATAATGCCTTTTATCATGATAATGTATACGGCCATGCGCTGGCGCTGCTGAGGCGGACGCGCGGTGACGCCGCCTGTGGGCGCATCCACCTCGACATCGGCTGCGGCTATGGGCGCATCGCGGAGCCGCTGACCGCCGAGCTTGGCCTCACCTATGTCGGCACGGATGGCGACGAGCGCAGCGTCGACGCGCTGCGCACGCGCAACTTCGAGGCGCACCACCTCTGGCTCGGCGAGGAGGAGGCGACCTTCGCCGCGTTCGAGCGGATCGTGGCCGGCCGGCCGCTTGCCTCCATCAGCATGCTTGATACGTTGGAGCACCTGACGGACGGCGACGCGACGCTGCGGGCGATTTCCCGCCTGGCGCAGCGACATGCGGCGCTGGTGGTGATCAGCGTGCCCAACGTCACCCACGCTGATATCGGGTTCCGGCTGGCCTTCGGCCGCTGGGACTACACCGAGGCAGGGCTGCTTGACCACACGCATATGCGGCTGTTCGGGCCGGAAGTGCTCGACCGCGTGTTGCGCCATGCTGGGCTCTATCCCATCGAGTCGAACGATGTCCTGATCACTAAGAGCGACCAGCACTTCCCGGCCGACCATCCAGCACTGGCGCGCGGCACGCTGCTGCACTCCATGCTGATGGGGCTGCGCACGCAGGCGGGCGGCGCGGCGACGGTAAACCAGTTCCTGCGGCTCTGCGCGCCTGGGCGGCCGGTACAGGACGACGCCTTTCTGCGCCCCGGCGGCGACGCCGCGGCGCGCCCCTTACTCAGCGTCGTCATGCGCACCCAGGGCAAGCGGCTACACACGCTGGTGGAGGCGCTGACCGCTCTGGCCGGGCAGACCGACACCGACTTCGAGGTGCTGGTGGTCGGCCACCGCCTTTCGCTCGACCATCAGAAGGCCGTCGAGCGAGCCATCGAGGACAGTCCCGGCTGGCTGCGCAATAAGTGCCGACTGATCCGTGTGGACGACGGCAACCGCACCCGCCCACTAAACGAGGGTTTCGCGGCGGCCGACGGGCGCTACATCGCCATCCTCGATGACGACGATATGCCATTCGGCCACTGGGTCGAGACGTTCCGCACGCTTGACCAGAAGTATCCGGGGCGGCTGCTGCGCGCGGCGACGGTCCGGCAGGACGTGGTCAACATCACTATCGGCGGCCTGCTGGGGCTGCGCGCGACCGGCCCGCTCCAGCGCGTCTACGCGCAGAGCTTCGACCTCCTACGGCACCTGCACGAGAACCAGACGCCCCCCGTTTCCCTCGCTTTCCCCCGGGGCGCGTTCCACGACCTGGGCATACGCTTCGACGAGAGGCTCACCACGACGGAGGACTGGGACTACCTACTGCGCGTGGCTGCGGTGGTCGGCGTCGCCTCGACCCCAGAGATAACCTCCATCTATCGCTGGTGGCCGACGAACGAGAGCTCGCGCACCGTACACTCGCAGGAGGAATGGGAGCGCAACCATAACGCCATCCTCGCCAAGCTCGATGCGATGCCGCTGCTCTGCCCGCCCGGCACCGCGCGGCGCGTGTGCATGCTGCTCGACGAAGCAGAAGCGAGATCTGACCCGGCGCCTGAGCGCCTTGCGCGGCTGCGCGAGGTGCAGGAGATTTTCAACTCGACCTCATGGCGGATCACCGCGCCGGTGCGGCTTCTTGGCCGCATCCTCGGCAAGCCGGCGGCGAACCCAGACGTCATCTGGCATATCGACAGCACGCAACTGGTCGACCTCGCAGCCGCGCTGCGCCGCTCTACCTCGTGGCGGATCACCGCGCCGATTCGGCGCCTGCGCCGCCGGTGAGCACCATAGCCCGACCCGCGCTGGACCTCGCGCCGACTGGAAAGCCGCTGGAAAAGCCGGCGCCGCAAGGAGCGGGAAAGATTACTATGAGGAGTGGTGATAATTTCGGCGCTATTAGATTGTTTGCAGCAATGGTTGTTGTTTATGGTCATTCTTTCCCGCTTTCCGGGACTCCTGATGTTGTCGTTCTGGGCAATCCGGTGCAATCGCTAGCGGTAAAAGTGTTCTTTGTTATAAGCGGCTATTTAATCACCGAGAGCTGGTTTTCCGATCCCAACTTGTTCCGATATTTTACTAAGCGTATTTTACGTATATTTCCTGCATTAATTTTTGTTGTTTGTCTATCAGCGCTGGTTCTCGGGCCTGTAATGTCGACATTGCCAGTTTTTGAGTATTTAAGAAATCCAGAACTGATCGGGTATTTTAGAAATATTTATCTGTTTCCGGTTTACAATCTGCCCGACGTTTTTGTCGATAATATCTATCCGAGCGCCGTTAACGGTTCCCTATGGAGCCTGCCGGTTGAATTTTCAATGTATATTATGTTGCCGTTGCTGGCGCTTTGGTTCCGAGGCGCCGCCTTTCGGCTGGTATTCTCTACGTTATTCGTTTGCGCCGTCAGCCTATATGAATTGCGGGGCGCCGGCACTGCCGTTACGCCAGCCGTCGTAATATTCGGTACCAGTATCCGCTCGGCACTCGATGCCGCGCCCTATTTTCTGATCGGCGCCAGTTTGCGTAGCCTCGCTGCACGGATGCGGCCGAATATCCAGATGGCGATGCTGCTCGCGGGTGTTGCATTGTTGGTGCCACCCGTCGGATTTTGTCCGGAGTTGGCACTGTACGTGGTGCTACCTTATGCGGTAATTGCATTTGGACGTGCAAAGCCGGGGCGCTTTGCGTTTGTCGACCGCATCGGCGATCTGTCATATGGCACCTATCTGTTTGGTTTTCCCGTTCAGCAATTGGTGATTCAGGCGTTTGGCACGGAACATCACCCAATTCTGACATGCGGGTTGGCTCTACTGCCGACACTTCTATTGGCTTTTATATCCTGGCATCTGCTCGAACGCAGGATGATGGCAATGAAACCGAGGCGGCCCAGCCGTCCACCGGAAATGAGTGTGAAGAGGCACGACTTTGAGACCCCTTCAGCCTAAACAACACCAAGTGGTTGTTGCGCCGATCGGCGCCGGGACCAGCGATCGCTCCGTAGGAGAGAAACGATTGGCTAAGAGTTTTTCCATAGAACGCCCAGAAGCAGTAACGAGCTTCACAGGTGAGATCGTCGCCGTGGCTTACCACCTATACCACCATCCTGCGCTCATCATGCTCAACGCCGACTTCTGGATTGCCGCCATCCTTTCTCCGCATTTCTCGGCATTGGAGTAGAAATTATGGGGCTACTTAAAAATGCGGCACTTTCCATTCCGTCGTTGCGACGGCTTTGGCAACAGCGCAACGACCTACTTCGTGATGTGACCGCTCTGCGCGCCCAGAATGTCATCCTGCAATTGCATTCCTGCGCGCTCGAAACGAAGGCGAACGTCTTACAAGCGGAAAACGGCGCATTGCACCCTGTTCCTGTCCCGGTTGATCACGGCATTCCCGCCGACAAGCTTCAGGCCATCAGCCTTGCCTTGCGCGACGGTAGGCTAATCGTGACCGACTACCCCTACTACCCACACGAACGCCCCTTGACCAAGGCCGCAGCAGGGCAGCAATTGACGGCCAGGTTCACCCGTGAGGAGCAGGCCTATGGCGACATACTGACTAGAATCGCGGGCCACATTGGAACCCTGTCCAACATTCCACGCGACGCCACCACCAAGTTGGCCCCTTTGTGGGACAATCCGTGGTTTCCGCCCTTTGACGGTGTTAGCCTTTACGGGTTAATTGCTGAAACCCGCCCCGGCCGCTACATTGAGGTGGGATCAGGCATCTCCACGCGTTTCGCGCGACAAGCGATTATCGACCTGGGCCTCTCGACTCGTATCATCTCAATCGACCCGCATCCGCATAACGCGATCGACGGGCTGTGCGACGAGGTGATTGTTGCGCGGATGGAAGACCTGCCTGCGTCCTTCTGGGCTACGCTCTCGCCCAATGACATGCTGTTCGTTGACAATAGCCACCGCAGCTTCCCGGCATCGGACGTGACGGTGTTTTTCTCGGAAGTCATGCCTGCGTTGCCCCCAGGCACCGTCTACGGCATGCACGACATTTTCCTACCGAATGACTATCCGGAGGCCTGGAAAGACCGCTTCTATAGCGAGCAATACCTGCTGATGACCTATCTACTTGGCGGCGGCGGGCAGGATACGATCGTGCTTCCAGTAAACTGGGCGGCTAGCCAGCCCGCACTTTATAACACGATGGCACCGCTGTGGAATCGGCGAGACCTGTTTGCCGGCGTTAATACCGGCGGTGGCTGCTTCTGGCTGCGTCGCGGCCGAGCGTCATAAACGCCTGCTGAGCGAACTTTCCCAATTGCCGGACAGATTGATCACGCCCTCAACGTCCGTCTCCATCAGCAACTACAGCACCGCCTCCGCCACGCCGCGCAGGAAGTCGCCATCGCCGGCCTTCGCCAAAAGCTCCGCCAGAGGTAATCTCTCCTCGGTCATCGGGTCCTCGTTCGGTTCCAGGGTGAAGCCTCGCAACTCCACCGTAGCCAAACGGTCCGATGGCCACCTCCGCCTACACCCTCACGGGGGCCGAATCTCCACCACGTCCGCGGACGCTACCCTGGTAGTGGCCGCTCAAAAAACCGATCGCTCACGCCCGCTCCCCCTCGAATCGTTATAATGTCACACAAAACAGGGTTAGGCGTGAGCGCGCAAGGCCTAGTGCCAACGGGTAGTGGGTCAGTTTGAATTGCGGCGCGGAAAATAATCCTCTACAGTGCGATTGGTCCTAAGGGGTAAGAAACGTGTCTTCAGACCGAGAACGCGCGCTGGCTTTGGCCCATGAGGCAGAGCCGAAAGACGGAACCGCATCCCCCGAGGTCGTGGTGTCCCGCGCTCGGATATACCTGGATTTTTCGCGCGATACGCGCGACGCGGAAATTTCCGACGCCGCGCGCGCATTTTCGAAGATTATCGGGGCGCCTTCTTGAGTTATACCAAAGCTCGCTGGTGACGACTCTTCCGTTACCAGCGAACTTTGGTATCGCGCGCCGGACTGGCGGGTGGCGGCGCGCCAAACGGGAATCATACCAGGGGTCGCGATCAGCGAGCCTTGGTATTAGGAATTTTTGACGACGTTCAGACATTTTGCATAGGTGCTTAGAATCCAATCGCGGTCTGCATCAGTCCAACCGGGGACATATGTGGCACGCGGAGAAATATTTTTCTTTTCGACCCCCGCGATTTCGCGCATCAGCTTATGGGCTACTTCTTCCGGCGAGTTTTCGCCAATGTGGACGATAGGCGCATCTGCCATGATTCTCTCCTGAGTTGGTTGCAAATCCAGGATAGAACCAAAAGGAGCCGGGAGTCATTCCCTCTCCTTCTGCGCGGATTCCCAATCCTCCAGCACCTTCACCATATGGGCCAATTCCCAAAGCTGGCCGGTAACGCCGGCCGCCATCGCGGGCGAGCAACGCAGTGTCTGGTGAATACGGACGAAATTGTAATGCATAGTGTGGATGGCGACCGAATGCGTATGGTTCGCAACCTTCTTTGAAAACCCATTGGTCAGGCGAGTGAACCGACGCGAACCCATGCGCAGCGTCAGGTTGGCCCGTTCGGCGTAGCTGGTGCTGACATGCGCCGGATCGGGACGTCCCTCAACGCGGCGCAACTCAATGCCGGTGCATTCGCCGGGGCTGTAACGCCCGAGCGCGCCAACAGGCTCGCCGTAATGCTTAATCAGCATGGCGTAGTCGATATCGGCGCCGAAAGACTGCTCTACCGCTTCCAGATAGGGCTTGTGGCCGTCGCTGGTCAGTTGCACTCGATTAGCCAAGCGCAGCGCCAGGTCGCCGATGAAGTGCTGCGCTGCATCCGCATCGCGTGCGCCGACATAGAATGACGGGATCAACTTCGTATCGGCGTCGATCGCCATTGTGCGGCGACAATCTGGATGGTTGAGAGCGGCGATCAGGATGGTGATTGGCGGGGGTGACCGGAGGCTGGCGTAGCCAGCCGTAGGTCATCCCCGGCAAGGTCGGCCTTTTGGGGCCTTCCTGCGGCGGCGTGAGGTTTGTGCTGGGTGCAGCGGTTCTCGTCCGGAGGATCGCCGGTGCCCGGCACGCACATCACCGACCAGCAAGCGAGACTTTACATGCACCATCGTAGGACCCAGACCCGCCAACTCGCCGCAGCGCGGGCCGGCATCGGCGCCAGCACGGGAGCCCGGCTGGACGCCGATCCACAGCTGCCGTCCCAGCGACAGACCGTCCGCGGCCGACGCCGTCCCGATCCATTGGCTACCATGTGGGAGGCCGAGATCGTCCCCCTGCTGACCTCCATGCCGGGCCTGCGTCCCGTCACCGTCTTCGAAGAGATGATGCGCCGCCACGCCGATCTGTCACCCGGGATCCGCCGCACGCTGGAGCGCCGCGTGAGGCAGTGGCAGGCATTGCACGGCCCGGAGCGCGAGGTGATCTTCCGGCAGGAGCACCCGCCGGGTCGGCAGGGCCTGTCCGACTTCACCGACATGGCCGACCTTGCCGTGACGGTCGCGGGCGAGCCGCTCGCCCATCGGCTCTACCATTTCCGCCTGGCCTTCTCCGGCTGGGAGCATGCCGAGGTGGTGCTGGGCGGCGAGAGCTTCACCGCCCTGGCGGTCGGGTTGCAGAACGCCTTGTGGGCCTTGGGCGGCGTCCCACGCGAGCATCGCAGCGACAGCCTGTCGGCGGCGTTCCGCAACCTCGAGCCCGACGTTGCCGCCGACCAGACCCGGCGCTACGAGGCGCTGTGCGACCATTACGGCATGGAGCCGACCCGCAACAACCGGGGCGTCGCGCACGAGAACGGCTCGATCGAGGCGTCCCACGGCCACCTCAAGGTTGCCCTGCATCAGGCGCTGCTGATGCGCGGCACCGCCGAGTTCGACGAACTGGCCAGCTATCGCCGGTTCGTCGACGAGATCGTCGGCCGCGCCAACGCCCGGCGGCGCAAGGCTGTCGAGGCCGAGCAAGGCGCCCTGCACGCCCTGCCGGCGCGCCGGACGACTGACCATGACGAGGCGCTCGTCACCGTCACCCGCAGCGGCGGCTTCCTGCTCCGGCGCGTGTTCTACACCGTGCCCGCCCGCCTGATCGGCCATCGCCTGCGGGTCCGCCTCTACGACGACCGCCTGGAATGCCTGCTCGGCGCCAGCCTGGTGGCCACCCTGCCGCGCGGGCGCCCACCCGTGGGATGGGCCAACCGCAGCCGCACCGTCCACGTCGTGGACTACCACCACGTCATCCACGCCCTGCGCCGCAAGCCGAACGCTCTGCTGAACCTGACCTATCGCGACCAGTTGTTCCCCCGCGACGCCTATCGCCGCACCTGGGACCGGTTGATGGCAGCCCAGCCGCCCAGGATCGCCTGCCGGATTATGGTCGGGCTGCTGGCGCTGGCCCACGAGCGGGCGTGCGAGGCGGACCTCGCCTGCGAGTTGGACCGGCTGATCGAGGTGGACGCCTTGCCCGACCTGGCTTCCCTGGAGAGCCGCTTTGCCCCCGCCCTGTCCAGCATCCCGGGCGTCACCGTGACGTTGCCGGCGCCCAGCCTCTACGATGCGCTGCTGACGCCCGGCATGGCCGCGGGAATGACGTCATGAGCAACGACACGCCGCTGCCGCGGGTCGAGGTCGACACCGCCAAGCTGCCGCTGATGCTGGGCGAACTGCGCCTGCCCGCCATCGCCCGGATGTGGGCGGAGATGGCGGACCGGTCCGACCGCGAGGGATGGCCTGCGGCGCGCTTCCTGTCCGCCCTGGCCGAGATCGAGATCGCCGAGCGGGCCCGCCGACGCATCGAGCGTCATATGGCCGAGGCCCGCCTGCCGCCCGACAAAACGCTCGACGGCTTCGACTTCGCCCACCTCCCCATGCTGAGCCGGGCCCAGGTGTCAGCCCTGGCGTCGGGCGACGCCTGGCTCAGCCGTCACGGCACGCGCGCTTCCCTTGGCTCCGCCAGATCAGCCGTGACGCGCCGGTGTCGCCGGAGCCGCGTCCGTCCCGCAAGCAGCTTGCCCCGGTGGGTCCGGGGTGAGGTCCGATGGTTCGGGTGGCGCTCTCTCAGCGCGCTCGCTGCCGCGGCATGGTCCGACCAACCGCGACGGGTCGACGCCCGTCACGCAGCGAGATGCGCGATTTTGGTCCCCGCAAACAGAAATCTGGGCGGCCCGAGATTTTTTGCCAACCCGCATTTTTTGTGACGCGGGGACCGAACGGTTCTGATTCAGGGGCTCGCTGAATCAGGAGCAACCCGATGTCTCGCCTCCAGTCACTCGGTAACGCCGCGGCCCGGCACCACGCACAGGCGACGCCGACCGACCACTCGGCGCCGGACACGTCGGCTCCGTTGGCGTCGCTGCCGCAACCGCAGTCCTGTGCCGCGCTGAGCGAACTCGCGCGGCTGCTGGGTCGCGTGGCCGCTCACGACGTGTTCGCCGCGGCGGTGGGGCCGGCCACGCCGTCCCTCCGCCAATAGCCCGATCAATCATCAGCACCGCGATTCGCCGCTTGACACGGGTACCCCCGGTTTGTCTGGCGACCAGAACCGCCGGTCAGCGCCGCCACGCGGCCCAGCCATCAGGAGCCTTCGATGACCATCTTTGATCCCCAATTCCCGCCGCCGACACCGCAGCGTCCGCAGCCGCCGTTGACCATCGACGATGTTGCCTTCGCGCTCGGCGTCTGCACCCGCACGGTGCATCGCCTGATCGCCAGCGGTCGCCTGCGCAAGCTGCCGCTGCAGCGCGCCGTGCGGGTCAGCTTGAACGATCTGAAGCAATTCCTGGCCGGTGATGCAGGCGATAAGGCATCTCCGAGGCATTCAGAGTGATATCAAGCGGTTATCTTGGCCGTATGACTACATACCACTAGCAATCAAAAAATTAGATAGTGGTATGCCGTCAGAATTGTCTGCCCCTGTCCACCCCTGTCATGGAGGCTACTATGGACCAATTGAGCCTATTCTCTGTGTTGGATAACACATCTTCCGAGGATGTGTCGTCTGCCGCGCCGCCCTGCAGCGCCGCGCCGCTGCACGATGCCAACCTGACCGGCCTCCGGGCAGGGCTGGCGGCTGCCGATGTGGCCCGCGACGAGCCGCTGGCTTTGGCACCGGCGGGATCAGTCACGCCGGCGGTTTCCACCCCGGTGGCGGTACCGGCGGCGAGCGTCGTTCGCACCCTCGGTGATTTGCTCGCGTTCATCCGCACCAGCAAGGCGGTGCCGGCTGCGCGCAAGGAGCCGCTGGACCGCGGTATCCGCGCCTGCGTGGCCATTCTGGGTCGCAATCTGGCGCGGGAACACGCACCCGCCAGCGCCTATTCGGTGGATATCGCCACGCTGAACCGGACGCTGTTCCTGCAGCCGCCGATCGCGCACCGCCTCAAGCGGAGGAGCTTCATCAACTACATCGGCATCTTGCGGATGGCCCTGCGTTACGCCGGCCTGCTCGACCAACGGGAAGCCGCCCCCATCGCCCCGGCTGCCGGCCCCTGGGCGGTGCTGCTGACCAACACCAATTGCACCTACGCGGTCCTCGGGCTGCGCCGGTTCGCCGCATGGTGCCATGCCCAGGGCATCGTGCCCGACGCCGTTCGCGTCGAGACCATCGCCGAATTCGAGGCCTTCCTGACGGCAAAGCTCCTCCGGGCCAACATCCGCCACCATATCGGTGACCTCGGCAAATCCTGGCGCCGCCTGATCAAATGCGGCGCCGTGCGCGCCAGCGGCGGCCTGCGCACGCCGGATCGCCGGGTGCCGTATGTGAAGCCGCTGGAGGCGTTTCCGGTCGGCTTCCAGCAGGATGTGGCGATGCTGGTGTCGCGGCTGCGGGGCGGCCACGACCATGGGCCGTTCCGCGGCGACGGCCCGCCTCGGCCGCTGCGGCCGCGGAGCATCGACACACGCGTCTTCAGCATCCGTCAGGCCGCCACCGCGCTGGTTCTGCTCGGCCGCGATCCCGCCACCATCCGCAGCCTGTCCGACCTGGTCGAGGAGCCGTCCTTCGCGGCGATCCTCACCTTCTACTGGCAGCGCGCGATCGACCTGAAGATCAAGAAGGGCCTGCTGCAGCCCGATGAGGTCGCTGATCACCGGGAGGCCGGGGTCACCGCGCAGACCGCCACCATGAGCGATGCCTTGATGCTGATCGCCCGGCATCACTGCAAACTGCCGCCCGACGTGCTGGCGCGGCTGAGCCAACTCGCAGCCGATCTGCGGCCGCCGGTCCAGGCAGGGATCAATGAAGCCACGCGCACCCTGCTGAACGCGCTCAGCGTTCCCGCCCGCCGCTCCAAGCTGTTGAGCTTGCCCAAGACCCTGATGAAGGAGGCTAAAGCCCTGATCACGCCGCCGGAGAGGCCCGACCCTCACAAGCCGTGGGCGCCCCGCCCGAGGGAGGCGGCGCGGCTGGCGATGATCGCCACCGCGATCGAGATCCTGTTCACCATCCCGCTGCGCATCACCAATCTGGTCCATCTGCGCCTGGGCGTGCATCTCAAGCGGCTCGATCCGCGGTCCGGCAGGATCTCGCTGCTCAGCATCCCCGAGGGCGAGATGAAGAACGCCAAGCTGTTCGAGATGCCGGTCGCAGCTGAACTGGGCGCGTTCCTCCAGACCTTCATCGGGGACTGGTGGCCACTGCTCCGCCCGGGCGACGATGTGCACCTGTTCCCCGGCGGACACGGCGACCACAGTGGCTCGCGCTCGGTCGACGCGATCCGCCAGGGCATCGTCAACGCGATCAACGACCATGTCGGCCTGCATATGCGGGTGCACGATTTCCGGGCCTTCGCGATCATGCTGCTGTTCGAGGACTGTCCCGGCGCCCTGGAGGACGCCAGGCTGCTGCTCGGCCACAAGACCACCATCACGGCGCAGCGGTTCTACAATTACATCCATCCGGCACAGGCGGCGGCTCGCTACCAGGGGGCACTCAGCCGGGCACGCCAGGGCGTCACCCAGGCCGCGCTGGAGGCGCATCGGGCCGGCAAGCCGACGCCCAAGCCCACGGCGACACGCACGCCCAATGCGGCTGCCGCCAAACGCGCTGCGAAGCGGTGAGCACCATGGCCGGCAGATTTGCGTCTATCGACCCTGCAGCACCTCTGGTCATCGCCCCGGCGGACTGGCCGGCCCTGGATCGGGCGGCGTGGTTGCGGGCAACCGCGCCGGTGCACAGCCCGTTCCGCAAGGATCAGGGAACCACCAGTCGCAATCGCTATAGCCTGCGCGCCTGGCGATGCGGCTACGGCCGGTGGCTGGCCTACCTGCGAGATAGCGGCCAACTCGATCCGGCGGTCCACCCCGCCGAACGCCTCAGCGAGGAACGGCTGGATGGCTACATTGCTGATCTGCGGGCGCATGGCAACCGAGCGCAGACCATCATCTCGCGGTTCGGTGAACTGAAGGGCGCGCTGGACATACTGGAACCGGGCCACTCGTTCAGCTGGGTGATGCGGCCGCGGGGCGTGCATATCCAGCACTATTTTGCCCGTGAGCCGCGCGACAAGGTGGTGCATCACGGCGCCACGCTGCTGGCCTGGGCGCAGCGGCTGTTCGCCGCCGGGCTGGCGCAGCGCAAACCCCGCTGCCGGCGCGCGCTGGTACGGGATGCGGTGATCATCGGCATCCTGGTGCTGCCCGCACCACGGCTGCGCGCCCTGGCGAGCTTGCGCGTCGGCCGTAACCTGCAGCGGCGTGCCGAGGGCTGGGTGATCGAGCAGGAGCCGGAGATCACCAAGATGGGCCGCGCCGAATGGTGCCCGCTGGATCCGGCGGTGGCGCCGATGGTCGAGCGCTATCTGGCGGTCGAGCGCGTCGAGTTGCTGGAGGGCAAGGACAGCGACCATCTGTGGATCGCCGAAGGTGGTGGCAAGCTGGCCGAGGCGAGCGTCGCCCGTCAGATTCGCCTGCACACTGGCCGCGCCTTCGAACGGCCGTTCGGCCCGCACGCGTTCCGGCACTGCCTGGCCACCACCAGCGCCATGGACAACCCGTCGGCGCCGCTGGATGGCGCCACGCTGCTCGGTCACAGCGACCCGCAGACCACCAGCCGCTACTACAACCTCGCCAAAACGTCCGGTGCGGCGGCACGCCATGCGGAACGGCTGCGCAGGCTGCGGGGAGAGGATAATGACTAGAGTATTGTCGCTTCCCGCCGTGGTATCCGACGAATTACTTTATATATTAGCCCAATAAAGACAGTAATACTATTGAATTGTTAACTATATATACCAATTATACTGAGCAGACATTACTGCCGCTCCCCCTTTCTCCGCGACCTCCCGACCGCCGCCACCCTGCGTGACCGGCGGCGCGGTCGTGCGTTCCGCCATCTGCAGCCGCGGCTTCACCGCTGTGTGCCTGGGAGATCGGGCGCGACACATTTCTATGGATCACACACATGACCAATCACGATCCCAGCGGCGAGCGCGAGCTCGCGCTGCGTCAGGCCGCGCGGGGTTACGCCGACCGTAAGGCCGACGGGCCGCAAGCGCAGCTTCGGCGAGAGACCTTTCGCCGCTTCCTGGCCGACCGAGGCCTTAACCGGGCCGAACTGGCCCGGCTGGCCGGACTGCCCACAGCCAACGCCTTGCACAACTTCCTGAACGGACGTTCGGCTTCACTGTCACTGCCCACGCTGGAGGCCATCCAGCGCGCCATCCCCGGCGCAACAATCGCCGAGATCATCGGCGAGCGGCACCCTGCCAGGCCGATGCGGTCGGGCAGGATCCCTTCCAAAGGGCAGGCCATGACGGCGCCATTGCTGTGCAACACCGGCGTCCAGCCGGACGGCATGGAACTGGATGTCACACAGTTGGATGCCGC
>JBEPTZ010000030.1:0-38007 GCA_041691815.1 Rhodospirillales bacterium
TCTCGCCAGCATGATCCCCCGCCTCGGATGGGCCGCAGTGCACACCACCCCGATGTCTTACCGCCTTCTCAAACTGGCTGACTATCCTGGATAAGCAGGAAACTTTTTATCCCTTGGAGTGTATGGAGTTTCCGCCACTCCACTGCTGCAAGGCGAATGAAAGTTTTTTGGTTCTTTTTTTCAAAAAAGAACGCTTCCTTTGCTTGCGCTGCTGCGGCGTTTATCGCCCCTGGCCATCACGCCAGCCCGCGCCGGGCGGTTTTGGGCTTGGCAGCTTTGCCGGTCGGTGCGACCGCTTCAGGCGTCGGCGGCTCTGCGGCCAGCGGTGCGGGTGTCACGACGCGGAACAGGCTCAGGTCGGCGATGGTGTAGCCCTGCCGGCGGGCCGAGAGGATGATGCGGCCGGGGCCGCCATGCGCTGCCAGCTTGCGCCGCAGTTTCATCACCAGCTGGTCCACCGCGCGGTCATCGGCGTGCGGCGGGCGTTTCAGCGCTACCCGGCTCAGCCAGTCGCGGGACACCCCGGTGCCGGCGGCGTCCAGCAGGGTTTCCAGCGCCGCCGATTCCGCCTCTGTCAGCAGGGTGCTGGCGCCGTCATTGCCGGCGATGCTGCGCTGGGCGAAATCGACGAAAATGCGCATCTGCCGCGCCGCCGCCGGCTTGTTCAGCCGCCGATGCACGGCGCGGATGCGCGCGGTGAGTTCGCGCGCCGGCACCGGCTTCACGATGTAATCATCCGCCCCGGTGTCCAGCCCGGCGACCCGGGCGGTGGCGTGGTCGTTGGCGGTGACCACGATCAGCCCGCAATCGCCATCGCCGGCGAAACGCTCGACCAGGGCGATGCCGTTCATGTCCGGCAGGTCGAGGTCGACCAGGATCACTTCCGGTTTGAAGTTGAGCTTGCGTTCCAGCGCCTCGGCGCCGGTCACCGCGATGTCGACATCCATGCCGGCCTGCGCCAGCATCGCCTGCATCGAGGCGGCAATGGTCGGAATATCTTCGACGATCAACACCCGCAGCCGGCTGGGGGTCTTACTGGCGGCTTTCGTGCGCTCCGATACTTTGGTTGCCACGTGCTATTCCGTTCACAATGAATGCTTGCCGAGCTCAATAGCGGGCAATTTATCGCCATCGGCCCGCATGTGACAGCACCAATTGTGGCATGTAACACCGCCAGGAGGGTTTTGGTGACGATTTTACCGCGCTCAGAGCCCGGCCAGCGCCCGCCATTCCTCTTCGGTGACCGTCCGCACCCCCAGTTCGGCCGCCCGCTTCGCCTTGGAGCCGGCATCGGCGCCGAGCACCACCAGGTCGGTCTTGCGTGAAACCGAGTCGGTCACCTTGGCGCCGAGCCTCTCGGCCAGCGCCTTGGCCTCCGGGCGGGCCATGGTCTGCAGCGTGCCGGTGAACACCACCACCTTGCCGGCCAGTTCGCCGGTGGCAGCGGGCTCCGGCTCGGGGTCCTCGATGCGCAGCAGGCCGGCCAGTTCGTCGACCGTGGCGACATTGCGCGGCTCGGCGAAGAATTCCGCCAGTTCCTCGGCGATCGCCGGGCCGATGCGCAGGATATTGCCGAGGTCCGAGCGCGCCTCCGAGCCGATCTGCACCGCCAGCTCCATCTGCGCGCGCCAGTTCGCATAGCTGCCGTAGTGCCGGGCGAGCAGCCTGGCATTGGCCTCTCCGATGCGGCGGATGCCGAGTGCGTAGATGAAGCGGGCCAGCGGGATGCGCAGCCGGGCGCGGATGGCGTTGGACAGGTTGCGCGCCGACAACTCGCCCCAGCCCTCGCGCCCGGCAATTGCCGCCTCATGAGCGGGCAGGCGGAAGATGTCGGCGGGGCCTTGCAGCAGCCCCTCGGCGTGGAATTCGCGGATCGTCTTCTCGCCGAGCCCCTCGATGTCGAACGCTCCGCGCGAAACGAAATGGATCAGCCGCTCCTCGGTCTGCGCGGCGCAGACCAGGCCGCCGGTGCAGCGCACCACCACCTCGCCGGGCGCGCGCACGGCCAGGCTGCCGCAGACCGGGCAGTGTTCGGGGAACACGAACGGCACCGCCTCGGCCGGGCGGCGGGACAGATCGACGGCAACGATCTGCGGAATCACGTCGCCGGCGCGCTGGATCTGCACGGTGTCGCCGACCCGCACATCGAGGCGGGCGATCTCGTCGGCATTGTGCAGCGTGGCGCGGGCCACCAGCACGCCGCCGACATTGACCGGCTGCAGATGCGCCACCGGGGTCAGCGCGCCGGTGCGGCCGACCTGGATGGTGATGTTCTCCAGCAGCGTGGTGGCCTGCTCGGCGGGAAACTTCCAGGCAATTGCCCAGCGCGGCGCGCGGCCGACGAAACCGAGCCGGGATTGCAGCGCCAGATCGTCGATCTTGTAGACCACGCCGTCGATGTCATAGGGCAGGGCGGCGCGGGCGGCGGCGAGTTCGGCCTGGAAGCCGGCAGCATCGGCCTCGCCGGCCAACTGGCGGGAGAACGGGTTGACGCTGAAGCCCCAGGCCTTGAGCCGTTCCAGCCAGCCCCAATGGGTTTCGGCCGGGCGGGCGCTGGCCTCGCCCATCGCATAGGCGAACAGCGACAGCTTGCGGCTGGCGGTGACCGTGGCATCCAGTTGCCGCAGGCTGCCGGCCGCGGCATTGCGCGGGTTGGCGAACAGCCGCTGGCCGGCGGCCTCTTGTGCTGCGTTCAGCGCCTGGAAATCGGCCTTGGTCATGAACACTTCGCCACGGATCTCGATCAGCGTCGGCGCGCTGCTGATGGCGTGCGGAATGCCGGCGATGGTGCGGATATTGGCGGTGACATCCTCGCCCTCGCTGCCGTCGCCGCGGGTGGCACCTCGGGTGAGGGCACCGCTTTCGTAGGTCAGCGAAATCGACAACCCGTCGATCTTCGGTTCGCCGACGAAGGCGAGCGGCTCGTCCTTGAGGTTGAGGAAGCGGCGGGCGCGGCGGGCGAACTCGGCGAAATCCTCCGGCGCGAAGGCGTTGTCGAGCGACAGCATAGGCACCAGGTGACGCCACTTGGCGAAACCGGAGGCGACCGCGGCACCGACCCGATGGCTGGGCGAGTCGGTGCGCACCAGCGCCGGGAAGCGCGCCTCGATCGCGTTGTTGCGGCGGCGCAAGGCGTCGTATTCGGCGTCGGTGATCTCCGGCGCGTCCTGCTCGTGATACAGCCGGTCGTGATGCGCGATCTCGGCGGCCAGGCGCGCGAGTTCGGCGGCGGCCTGCGCCTCACCAAGCGCCTCGACAGCGGTTGCGGGCGCGATCATGTCGGCGCCAGCAGGCTGTCGGCGGCGGCGCGGGCGGCTTCGGTGACGGTCTCGCCGGCCAGCATGCGGGCGATCTCCTCGCGGCGTTCGGCGAGGTCGAGCTGTTGCACCTGGGTCTCCGCGCGGCCCTTGGCGGTCTGCTTCAGCACCCGCAGATGTGCGGCACCACGGGCTGCGACCTGCGGCGAATGGGTGACCAGCAGCACCTGCACCCGCTCGGCAACCCGCGCCAGTCGCTCGCCGACCGCCGCCGCGGTGGCGCCGCCGATGCCGCTGTCCACCTCGTCGAACACCAGCGTCGGGATCGGCGAGCCGCCCGACAGCACCACCTTCAGCGCCAACATCAGCCGCGACAACTCGCCGCCGGAGGCGATTTTGGCCAGCGGGCCGGGCGGCTGGCCGGGGTTGGTGGCGATCAGGAAGCGCACCGCATCGGCGCCGGACGCCCCCCAGGCGGCCTCGTCGAGCGGCGTGATGTCGGTCACGAACCGGGCACGTTCCAGCCGCAGCGGCGGCAACTCGCGGGCCACCGCGCGATCGAGCTTGCCGGCAGCCTCCTTGCGGGATGCGGAGAGCCGGGCGCAGGTGGCGGCGAATTCGGCGCGGGCGGTGGCGGCGGCGCGCTCCAGCGCATCCACCTCGGCGGTGCCGGTCTCCAACTGCGCCAGGCGATGCTGCAAGCTGGCCAGCAGGGCAGGGAGCTCGACCACCGGAACGCCATGCTTGCGGGCCGCACCACGCAGCGCGAACAGCCGTTCCTCGGCCTGTTCCAGCAGCCGCGGGTCGGCCTCGGCCTCGCCGGCGAGGCGGGAGAGCAGCGTCTCAGCCTCGCCCAGCGCCTCCTCGGCCCGATCGAGTGCGGCCATAGCCGGCTGCGCCGCCGGGTCGGTGGCGTTGGCCGGCGCCAGGCGTTGCAGCGCGCGGGAGGCGGCACGCAGCGCTGCGGCCGGGCCGGCATTGCGCGCGCCGCGACCGGAGGCGCCGGGGGTGAGTTCGGACAGTGCGGCGGCAATCGCCTCGGCGCGGCGCTCGCCCTGTTGCAGCCGCTGGCGCTCGGCGGCCAGCCGGTCTTCCTCGCCTGGTTCCGGGGCCAGCCGGCCCAGCTCGTCGACCGCGTGGCGCAGCCACTCCTCGTCGCGCTGGGCCGCCTCGATCGCGGCGCAGGCAGCGGCCAGGGCGCTGAGTGCCGCGCGCCAGCCGCGATACTGCGCCGCCGCTTCGGTGCGCAGCCTGGCCGGCACGCCGAACGCGTCCAGCAGTGCCGCGTGGCCGCCGGGGTCGGCGAGGCCCATCTGGTCGTGCTGGCCTTGCACCTCCACCAGCAGCGAGGCGGCGCGTTTCAGCAGCGCCGCACCCACCGGCTGATCATTGGCGAAGGCGCGCGAGCGGCCGTCGCGGCCCAGCACCCGGCGCAGCACCACCTCGTCATCGGCCTCGATGCCCTGCTCGGCCAGCAGCGCGTAGATCGGATGGCCGGCCGGCGGCGCGAACAACGCCGCGACGCTGGCCTGCTCGGCTCCGGCGCGTACTAAACCGGCCTCGGCGCGGGCGCCCATCGCCAGTCCCAGGCTGTCCAGCAGGATCGACTTGCCGGCGCCGGTCTCGCCGGTGAGCACGGTCAGGCCGGGGCCGAAGCTGAGGTCCAGCCGCTCGATCAGCACCACATCGCGAATGGCCAGTGCTGTGAGCATCAGGGTGCGGTCAGCATGGCGAGCGGGCTGCCGGTCTCACCGCGCTCAGAACAGCGAGTGCCAGGTGCGGCTGAAGAAGCCCGGCTCCGCGGCGGGCGGCGGCACCCCGGCGGGGTTCTTCACCTCGTTGTCGGCCACCAGCGCGCGGTAGCTGTCGGAATACCAGGGGCTGCCGGGATAGTTATAACCCAGCACCGCGGCGGTCTTGCGCGCCTGCTCGGGCAGCCCGAGCACAAGGTAGATCTCGGTGAGCCGATGCAGCGCCTCGGCGACATGGTTGGTGGTCTGGAAATCATCCACCACCCGCTGGAACCGCCCGATCGCCGCGGCATACAGATGCTGGCTCTGATACCAGCGGCCGATCTGCATCTCGTGGCCGGCAAGATGGTCCCGTCCGAGATCGATCTTCAGCCTGGCGTCGCGGGCATAGGCGCTGTCGGGGAAGCGGTTGACCACTTCCTGCAGCGCCGCCATGGCGCTGACGGTGTCTTTCTGGTCGCGACGAACATCGGTGATCTGCTCGTAGAACGACAGCGCTCGCAGGTAATACGCATAGGCGATATCGCGATGCGCCGGATGCAACTGGATGAAACGATCAAGCGTGGCGATGGCCGCGGTGTATTCACCTTGCAGGTACTGCGCATAACCCTGCATCAACTGCGCGTTGACCGCCCAGGACGAATAGGGATAGGTCTGTTCGACCAGATCATACTGCTTGATGGCCAGGGTGTAGCGCTCGGCCTTCATCGAATCGACGCCGCGGTTGTAAATCTCCTCCGGTGGCGCCGCCGCCTGATCGGCCGCCACGGCTGCCGAGGCCGAGTCGTCCGACCACGGCGACAGCGATTTCAGCGTGGCGCATCCGCCCAGCGTCATGACCAGCGGCGCCAGCACGATGGCGGCCAGCAGAGGGGACAAAAACGACCTCAAGGCGGGGCGGGGGACGAACTGCAAGGCAATCACCGGATGCTGAGAGGCGGGCCTTATAGCATGCCCGGCCCGCAGGCGAAGCCCGCAGGATGCGCGGTGCGGGTCAGAAGGGCGCGGCGGCAACTGGTAGCCGCGCCTCATGCCAGCCGGGCAGGCCGGCGGTGCCACCCTGAGCAGCGTGGGCCAGAACCGAGGCCCAGCGCCAGTTGGCGGCATCCGCGAACAAGGCATGCAGCAACTGGTTATTCAGCGCGTGGCCGGGGCGATGCGCGATCAGCCGTGCCTGCAGCGTGGCGCCGGCGAGGCCGAGATCGCCCACCGCATCCAGCAGCTTGTGGCGGACGAATTCGTCGCGCATGCGCAGGCCCTCGGGGTTCATCACCCGGTCGCCATCCACCACCACCGCATTTTCCAGGCTGCCGCCCAGCGCCAGGCCGGCGGCGTGCAACTGCTCGATCTCCTGCATCTGGGTGAAGGTGCGGGCGCGCGCCAGGTCGTCGCGAAAGCTGGCCGGCGTGATCGCCAGCGACAGCGCCTGGCGGCCGATCGCCGTGGCGTCGAAGGCAATTGAGATGGTGGCCTGCAGCACCGGCGCATCGCTGGCGATCGGGCGCAATTCGGCGAACGCCTCGCCGGCGGTCACGCGCACCGAGCGCAACACCTGGATCACCGGGGCTGCGGCCGGCTGCTCCAGCATGCCGGCGCAGGCGATCAGAAAGCTGAACGGCTCGGCCGAGCCGTCGAGGATCGGCACTTCCGGCCCGTCCAGTTCAACCACAACATTGCTGACGCCGGCGCCGACCAGCGCCGCCATCACATGCTCAACCGTGCCGGTCCGGGTTTCCGGCCGATCCGGCAGGCCGAGCACGGTGCACAGCCTGGTGTCCACGACATGATCGAAGCGGGCAGGGATATCGACCGGGCCGCCGGCGATGTCGGTGCGGCGAAACACAATGCCGGTGCCGGCCGGGGCGGGCAGCAGGCGCAGCGAAACCTTGCGGCCGCTGTGCAGGCCGGTGCCGACGCAGTCGATCGGCTGCTTCAGCGTGTGCTGGGCGGTGGGCTGGGTCTGCAGGGTGAAGCCGTGGGCCAGGCCGTCCATCACTTGGTCGCTCCGAAATCTCGCCGGGACATCCGGCAGTCGACGCGGCCTAGTGAGGAGGGCCGGGTCCGGGTGGAAGCTAGGCGGCTGCCACCCGGATGGCCAGTCAAGCTTTATTTCTGAGTATTTCAGTATAACCTATTGACGATCAACGAATTTTTGCGGCGCATTGGAAGCGGTCGGATGCGACGTTTGGCGGCGCAGGAAGGTCGGGATATCCAGCTCGCGCTCGCCGTTGGAGGGCGCCTGCGGCTCCACCGCCGGCTGCTCCTGCTGGTAGTCCTGCACCGGCTGCGGCGCCGCCGCAACGGGCGGCGCCGCCGGGGCCGGTGCCGGCTCGGTGCCGGCCGCCGGCGCACCGCGGAACACCCCGGTGACGATGCCGAACAGCGAGGAACGCCGCGGTGCGGTCTGCGCCGGCGGGTCGGCGAACAGCCCACCGCTGGCCGGACGGGTGCCGCCGCGACCGGTCCGGTTGGCACCACCCACCGGCTGGCGCAGATGCTCGGGGATCGGCCGGCGCGGCAGCGGAGTGTCGTCGATCACCGGGATCGGCTGCGGCGCCGCCTGCGCCATGCCGTGCTGCGGAGCCACATGCTCGCCGCCGATATCGTGCTGCGGGGCGGCATAGCTGTGCGGCGCCGGCTGATGCTGCGCCGGTGCCTGTTGCGGCGCGGCCTGCTGCGGCACCACATGCGGCCGCTGCATCGGCGCCCCCTGCGGCGCTTGCGGCATCCGCGCCGGCATTCCCACCGGCCCGCGCAGCCCGGTGCTCTGGCTGGCGCCGCTCGGCGTCGGCACCACCGACAGCGGCACCGTGGCCGGCGCATCGGCTTGCGGCAGCGACTGGCTGGCGATCGCCTGCACCGCGCCGCCGCCGACCGCCACCAGCCGCGGCCGCTCCTCCTCGCGCTGCGGCAGCGCGCTGTCGATGCCGGTGGCGACCACGGAGACCCGGATGCGGCCTTCCAGGCTGTCATCGGTGGCGGCGCCGAAGATGATGTTGGCGTCCTCGTCCACTTCCTCGCGAATGCGGTTGGCCGCCTGGTCGACCTCGAACAGCGTCATGTCCTCGCCGCCGGTGATGTTGATCAGCAGGCCACGGGCGCCGGCCATCGAGGTGTCTTCCAGCAGCGGGTTGCTGATCGCGGCCTCGGCGGCGCGGATGGCGCGGTTCTCGCCGTCGGCCTCGCCGGTGCCCATCATCGCCTTGCCCATCTCGGCCATCACCGCACGGATATCGGCGAAATCGAGATTGACCAGGCCCGGCGCCATCATCAGGTCGGTAACGCCGCGCACCCCCATGTAGAGCACGTTGTCGGCCATCTTGAACGCTTCCTTGAAGCCGGTGCGCTCATTGGCCAGACGGAACAGGTTCTGGTTCGGGATCACGATCAGGGTATCGACGTATTGCTGCAGCTCCAGAATGCCCTCATCGGCGGCGCGCGCCCGCTTGCCGCCCTCGAAGGTGAACGGCTTGGTCACCACGCCGACGGTGAGGATGTTGCGCTCGCGCGCCATGCGGGCGATCACCGGCGCGGCCCCTGTACCGGTGCCGCCGCCCATGCCGGCGGTGATGAACACCATATGGGCGCCGTCCAGGTGCCGGTCGAGCTCGTCCGAGGCTTCCTCGGCGGCGGCGCGGCCCACCGTCGGCTTGGCGCCGGCGCCCAGCCCCTGGGTCAGATGCGGGCCAAGCTGGATGCGACGATCGGCGCGCGACTGCATCAGTTGCTGCGCGTCGGTGTTGGCAACCACGAACTCCACGCCTTGAAGATTCATGGCGATCATGTTGTCGACCGCGTTGGTGCCGCCGCCGCCGACGCCGATCACGGTGATCCGCGGCGAGAAATCGGTGTGCATTTGCGGCGGGATGGTCAGGTTCAGTGTCATCGGGTGGTGCTCCCCTGGGTAGCCGTTTGTAGCGGTTGCTTTGCGATTCGCATCAAGCTCAGACGCGATCGCGGAGAAAATTCACGACCCGGCGGAACCATCCGGCGGGTTTTTCCGAGTCGAGGTCCATGTCGGTGGCCGGTCGGCCGGCGCCGGCGCTCCACGCCAGCAGGCCGATCGCGGTGGCGAAGGCGGGACCGGCGGCGCTGTCGGGCAGGCCGCGCAGCGCCATCGGGTGGCCAAGCCGGGCGGTGCGGCCCAGCACCCGCTGCGCCATTTCCAGCGTGCCGGTCAGTTGGCTGGCGCCGCCGGTCAGCACCACGCGGTGGCCGGAGGCGCGGCCCAGCCCCTCCTCCTCCAGCCGCGCCTTGACCAGTTCGAAGGTCTCCTCCAGGCGCGGGCGGATGATGTTGACCACCATGCTGCGCGGCACCTTGGCGATCTGGTGCTCGGCCTCGCCGACCAGCGGCACCGGCAGCATCTCGCGCTCGTCGTCCGGGCTCGGGATGGCGCTGCCGTGCAGCGTCTTCAGCCGCTCGGCATGCGCCACCGGGGTGGACAGCACGCGGGCGATATCGTTGGTCACGTGCATGCCGCCGAGCGGCAGTTGCGTCGTGTGCTGCAGATGGCCGCCGGAATACACCGCCATGCCGGTGGTGCCGCCGCCCATGTCGAGCACCGTGGCGCCGAGCATCCGCTCGTCCTCCACCAGCGTTGCCAGGGCGGAGGCCATGGGTGCCGAGACCAGTTCGGCGATCTCCAGGTCGCAGCGCGCCAGGCAGGCATCGAGGTTGCGCAGGGCGGTGGTGGCGGCGTCGATCACATGCACCCGGCCGTTGAGGATCTCGCAATGCAGCCCGCGCGGATCCAGCACCCCCTCGGCGTCGTCCACCGTATAGTCCATCGCCAGCGAGTGGATGATGCTGCGTCCCTCGCCGCCGGCGCGGTTGCGGCTTTCCAGCAGCATGCGGCGGATATCGGACTCGGCCACCGCCCGCCCGCCGACCGGCCACTGCACGTTGAACACCTGGCTGCGCGGCACGCCGCAGGAGAGGTTGACCGTTACCTTGGCCAGCCTGGTGCCGGCCTCTTCTTCGGCCTGGCCGACACAGGCGCGGATGGCGCGCTCGGCGGCCTCGATATCCATGATGCCGCCGCCGCGCACCCCGCTGCCCTTCTGCCAGCCACGGCCGAGCACCCGCAGCGACAAATCGCTCTCGCAGCGGCCGATCACGCAGACGATCTTGCTGGTGCCGATATCCAGCACCCCGAACGGGCCGGACTGGCGCGGGTGGAACGGGCGCGGCGCCTCCGGCTCGACTGCCTCCGAGGGCGGCGCGGACAGGAGGGACGGGATGATCCGTCGCGGCATGTCGTTCACGTCTTCCTCGCCGTGCTGGGGGTGGAGTCGGGCGTGCTGTCGCCCCGCTTGGCGTCAACCGGCTTGGCGTCAACGGGCTTGCCGTCAACGGATTTGCCGTCGCGCGGTTTCTCCGGATAGGGCCGCAGCACCAGCCGGTCCGGCAGGCGCATATCCACCCGCTCCAATGGCCGGTCGAGCAGGGCGTCGCTGGCTTGCAGCTGCGCCAGCCGGGCCAGCGCCGGCACATCCGCACCTTCCGGCAGCATCACGTCGGTGCCGCTCTTCAGATGCAGGTTCCAGCGCCGGTCGCCGACCCGCACCGCCGCCACCACCCGCTCCAGCAGCCCCGGATGCGCAGAGAGCGCGTCGATCAGGGCGCCGGCGGCGCTGTTGGCGCCATCGCCCACCACCAGCGGCAACTGGCTGAAGAAGGTGGCGACATCGGAGTCGGTCACCAGCTTGCCGTCATGGTCGATCAGCGAAAACTTGCCCTTGTTCTGCCACACCGCGAACGGCCGCCGCTCGACGATCCGCACCACGATGGTGCCCGGCAACTGCCGCTCCACGGTCGCCGACTGCACCCAGTCGATGCTCTCGATGCGGGCGCGGGCGGCGGCCAGCCGCACGGTCAGGATCGGGTCGCCGCGGCTCACCCCGAGCGCTGCCAGCAGCAACGGCTCCGGCGTCTTCTTTTGCCCGAGCAACTCGATATGCGCCACCCGCAGCCCCATCCGTGCGGTCACGTCGCCGAGTCGCTCGGTGAAGTTCAGCCCCTGGCCGATGCCATGCACGGTGCCGATCAGCAGCAACGCCAGCACCGCGGCCACCGCCAGCCCGGCCAGCGGCCGCAGCAGATTGCGCCGCCGGCGCAGCAGCAGCTTCCAGCGCCCCGGCCGGTCCGGCAGCTTCGGCGCCGCGATGGCGGCACGTGGCGACCGCGGCGAGGCCGGCCTGGTGGTGCCCTTCACGCGCGGCATGCGGCCTGCTCCACCATCCAGGCGCAGAGCTGCGGGAACGACACGCCGAGATGCGCCGCCTGCTCCGGCAGCAGCGAAGTCGGCGTGAGGCCCGGCTGGGTGTTCACCTCCAGCAGCACCAGCCGGCCCGGCTCGCCGGCGGTGTCGTCGTAGCGGAAATCGGCCCGGCTGGCGCCGCGGCAGCCCAGCGCCCGATGCGCCGCCAGCGCCATCTCCAGCGCCCGCGCATAGGTGTCGGCATGCACCTGCGCCGGGATCACATGGCGCGAGCCGCCATCGGCGTATTTCGCCTCGTAATCATAGAAATCGCCGTGATCGGGGGTGATATCGGTCACCGCCAGCGCCCGGTCGCCCATCACGCCGACGGTCAGCTCGCGGCCGGGAATGTATTCCTCCACCAGCGCCGTCGCCCCGAACCGCCAGCCGGCCGCGACTTCGGCGCGCCGGTTGCCGCCCTCGCGCATGATCTCGACGCCGACCGACGAGCCCTCGTTGACCGGCTTCACCACATACGGCAGCGGCAGCGGGTCGGCGTGCTCCAGTTCGGCGATATCCACCACCCGGCCACGCGCGATCGGCAGCCCGGCGGCGGCGAACACCGCCCGCGCCGCCTGCTTGTCCATCGCCAGTGCGGACGCTCTGACCCCGGAATGGGTATACGGTATACCCATCCAGTCCAGCACCCCCTGGATCGCCCCGTCCTCGCCGAACCGGCCGTGCAGCGCGTTGAACACCGCGTCCGGCGCCGGGTCCAGCGCCGCGATCACCGCCCGCAGATCGTCGCCGACCTCGATCGGTGTCACCTCGAACCCGGCCTGGCGCAGCGCCACCACCACCTGGCGGCCGCTCGACAGGCTCACCTCGCGCTCGGCCGACATGCCGCCGAACAACACTGCCACACGGGTCATGAGCGATCCTCCGGAAGCGGCACGCCGACGCGGCGGATTTCCCAGTGCAGCGCCACGCCGCTCATCGCCCGCACCCGGGCGACCAGCTGTTCGCCCAGCGCCTCGATCTCGGCGGCGGTCGCCTCGCCGGTATTGATCAGGAAGTTGCAGTGTTTCTCTGACACCTGCGCGCCGCCCAGCATCAGCCCGCGGCCGCCGGCGGCATCGATCAGTTCCCACGCCTTCATATCGGGCGGATTGCGGAAGGTGGAGCCGCCGGTGCGCGCCCGCACCGGCTGGGTCGCCTCGCGCGACGCGCGGATTTCCGCCATCCGCGCGCCAATCACCGCCGGATCGCCCTTATGCGCCCGCAGCCTGGCGCGCACCACGATGCCGCCGGCCGGCAATGCGGCATGCCGATAGGCAAACGCCAGCCGCGCCGCCGACAGCCGCACCAGCTCGCCCGAGCGGGTGGCGACCTCCGCCCAGTCCAGGCAGCCGGCGATATCGCCGCCATAGGCGCCGGCATTCATCGCCACCGCGCCGCCGATCGTGCCCGGAATCCCGGACAGGAATTCCAGCCCGGCCAGCCCGGCCGCAGCCACATGCTCGGCCACCGTCACATCCAGGCAGGCCGCCCCGGCGATCACCCCACCCGGTTCGACCTCCACCGCGTTGAACCCGCGCGCCAGCCGCACCACCACCCCAGGCACGCCGCCATCGCGCACGATCATGTTGCTCGCCGCCCCGATCGGCAGCACCGGAATCTCCAGCGGCAGGGCGGCGAGAAACGCGCACAGGTCCTCGGCATCGGCCGGCCGCAGCAGCACCTCGGCCGGCCCGCCGACGCGGAACCAGGTGGTCGGCGCCAGCAGCGAATCGAACCGCAGCCGCCCGCGCGTCATCGGCAGCGCGTCGGCCAGGTGGTCGGTGCGTGCAGCGGCCATCATCGCCCCGCCCCCGCTTTTTGCCCGGCCTGCAAGGCTGCCAACTGCGCCGGCAATGCCGCCGCCCAGCCGGTGATGTTGCCGGCCCCCAGGCAGACCACGAAATCGCCCGACCGCGCGATGGCATGCACCATCTCGGCCAGATGCTCCGGCCCCGGCAGCGGCACCACGCTGCGATGGCCGCGCGCCCGCAGCCCCTCGACCAGCGCATCGCGGTTGACCCCCGGGATCGGCTGCTCGCCGGCGGCGTACACGTCGGCGACGATCACCGTGCCGGCATCGTTCATGCAGGCGCAGAAATCGTCGAACAGCGAGGACAGCCGCGTATAGCGATGCGGCTGCACCACCGCCACCACATCGCGGGCGCCGGCCTGCCGCGCCGCCTTCAAGACCGCCGCGATCTCCACCGGGTGATGCCCGTAATCGTCGATCACCGTGATGCCGCCGGCCTCGCCGGTTTTGGTGAACCGCCGCTTCACCCCACGGAAGCTGGCGAACGCATTGCGCAGCGTGGCGTCGTCGATCTCCATCTCGGCGGCGATGGCGACCGCCGCCAGCGCGTTCTGCACATTATGCTGCCCCAGCATCGGCAGCCGGAACGGCCCCATCTTGCGGGTGCGGCCGCGCGCCCGGTCGGCGATCGACACCTCGAAAGTCGCCCCCATCCGGTCGGTCACCAGCTTGTCGGCGCGCACATCGGCCTGCGGGCTGAAGCCGTAGGTGATGATCCGCCGGTCCGACAGCCGCGGGATCATCTGCTGCACCGCCGGATGGTCGATGCACAGCACCGCGAAGCCGTAGAACGGCACGTTCTGCACAAACTGGTCGTAGCCGGCCAGCATCGCCTCGCCGGTGCCCCAGTGGTCGAGATGCTCGACATCCATGTTGGTCACCACCGCGATGGTGGCCGGCAGGCGCAGGAAGCTGCCGTCGCTCTCGTCGGCCTCCACCACCATCCACTCGCCGGCGCCCATCCTGGTGTTGGTGCCATAGGCGTTGATGATGCCGCCGTTGATCACCGTCGGGTCCATGTGGGCGGCTTCCAGCACCGCCGCGATCAGGCTGGTGGTGGTGGTCTTGCCGTGGGTGCCGCCGATGGCGATCGCCCAGCGCAGCCGCATCAGTTCGGCCAGCATTTCGGCGCGGCGCACCACCGGCAGGAAGCGCGCCCGCGCCGCCTTCACCTCGACATTGTCCGGCTTCACCGCGGTCGAGGTCACCACCACCTGGGCGGCGCCGAGATTGGCCGCGTCATGGCCCACCGCCACGCTGATCCCCTCGCGGCGCAGCCGCTGCACGTTGGGCGAGTCGGAAATATCGCTGCCCTGCACCGAATAGCCGAGATTATGCAGCACCTCGGCGATGCCGGACATGCCGATGCCGCCGATGCCGACGAAATGAATGGTGCCGATCGAAAGCGGCAGCGCTCTCATGGGCCGCTCTCCCGCGGGATATAGGACTCGACCAGATCGGCCAGCGCCGAAGCCGCCTCGGCATGGCCATGCGCGGCCGCCGCACTGGCGGCCCTGGCCAGCGCCTCGCGGTCGCCGAACAGCCGGTCGAGCAGCGCCGCCAGCGCCTCGGGCTTGAACTCCGGCTGGCGGATCACCCAGGCACCCTCGCCCAGCGCCCGCGCATTGGCACTCTGATGGTCATCGATCGCGCCGGGCAGCGGCACCAGCACCGCCGGCCGCCCGGCCACCGCCAGTTCGGCCACGGTGGAGGCGCCGGCCCGGGCGATGACCAGGTGCGAGGCCGCCAGCAGCCCGGCGACATCGGGAAAGAACGCCGCCAGTTCGGCGGAAATCCCGGCTTCGTCATAAGCGGCCCGAACCCGCGCGAGGTCCTCGGCGCGGCATTGCTGCACCACCGTCAGCCGCGCCCGCAACGGCACCGACAGCAGCGCGAGGGCAGGGGGCACCACATCGCTGAACACCCGCGCGCCGAGCGAGCCGCCCAGCACCAGCAGGCGGATCTGCCCGGTGGGCGGCTCATAGCCGGCCCCGGCCAGTGCGACGATCGCCGGACGCACCGGGTTGCCGGTCACCTTGGTGCGCGCGGTCTCTGGCACCCGCGCGGTCTCGGCATGGCTCAGCGCCAGCAGGTCGGCGCGCGGCGACAGCATCCGGTTGGCCCGCCCGAGCACCGCATTCTGCTCGTGCAGCAGCACCGAGGGCCGGCCCCGCATCAGCCGCGACCCCAGCACCGGCGCCACCGAGGGATAGCCGCCAAAGCCGACCAGCACCGACGGCCGCAGCCGCGCCAGGATCGCCCGCGCCTGCAACGCCCCGCGCAGCAGCGCCAGCACCGCACGTGCGGCCCGCAGCAGCCCGCGCCCGGCGATCCCGGCGCCAGCCAGCACGAACCGCTCGCAGCCCTCGAAGACGGGAGAAGCAATCGCCCCCGACCGCGCATCGGTCATCAGCACGATCCGCCGGCCGCGCCGCAGCAATTCGGCGGCCAGCGCCTCGGCCGGAAAGAAATGCCCGCCGGTGCCGCCAGCGGCGATGATCACCGGCCGCATCACGAGCCTTCTCCATGCCGCCGCCGGGTCAGCGCCAGCAGCATGCCGATACCGACCGCCACCGCGATCGCCGAGGAGCCGCCATAGGAGATGAACGGCAAGGTCATCCCCTTGGTCGGGATCAGCCGCAACGTGGAGGCCATGTTGACGAACGCCTGCAAGCCGAACCCCGCCGCCAGCCCGGCGGTCGCCAGCACCACATACATGTCCCGCTCGTGCAGCAGCCGCAGCAGCGCCCGCAGCACCACGAAGGCGAACACTCCGATGATCAGCAGACAGACGATCATGCCGAATTCCTCGCCGGCCACGGCGAACACGAAGTCGGCATGCGCGTCCGGAATCAGGTCCTTGACATGCCCCTCGCCGGGGCCGCGCCCGAGCAGCCCGCCGGCGCCGAACGCCTGCTGCGCCTTGTCCACCTGCCAGTTGTCGCCGAGGCCGGGATGCAGAAACCGATCCACCCGGCTGCGCACATGCTCGATGGTGTAGTAGGCCCCCACACCCCCCACTCCGAACAACCCCAGCAGCCCGCCGGTCAGGAACAGGTTCAGCCCGTTGAGGAACAGCTGGATGAAGAACACCCCGGCGATCACCGCCAGCATCCCCATATCCGGCTGGCTGCGCAGCAGCACGCCGATCAGCACCGCGATGAACACCGCCAGCCCCGGCCACGCCCAGCGCCGCAGCCTGGTGGTCTCGCGATTGCCCTCGGCCAGCAGCCAGGCGGCAACCACCGCGAAGCAGGGCTTGAGGAACTCGCTCGGCTGCATCGACATCCCGGCCAGGCTGATCCAGCGCCGCGCGCCCTTGATCTCGGCGCCGGAGACCAGCGTCAGCGCGGTCAGCAGCAGGGCGATCACGCAGCCGACCAGCGCCACCCGGCGGACGCCGCGGGGCGACAGCAGGCTGAACAGCACCACCACCGCCAGCGCGATCGCCAGGAACACCACCTGCTTGAGGATGAAGCTGTCGCGCGCGACATGAATCCGCACCGCCACCGCCGGCGAGGCCGCCAGCATCATCACGTAGCCGACGCCGACCAGCGCGCAGATCGCCGCCAGCGTCCAGCGGTCCACCGTCCACCACCAGCGGCCCAGCAGCGAGTTGTCGGCGCGCGACAGACCGGGCATCACACGCCCTCCCGACTGGCGATCGCCTGGGCCAGACTGCGGAACCGATCGCCGCGCTGGTCGTAGCCGGTGAACTGGTCCCAACTGGCGCAGGCCGGCGACAGCAGCACCACCGGCGCCGCATGCTCTCGTGCCGAATGCCAGGCCGCCTCGGTCGCCGCCTCCAGCGTGCCGAGCATGCGGAACGGCACGTCATGCGCGGCCAAAGTCGCGGCCAGGATCGGCGCATCGCGGCCGATCAGCAGCGCCTCGGCAACGCGCGGAAAATACTCCACCAGCGGCTCGATGCCGCCTTCCTTGGCGGTGCCGCCGGCGATCCAGATCAGCCGGTCGTGGCAGCGCAGCGCGCAGGCGGTACTGTCGGCGTTGGTCGCCTTGCTGTCGTTGATGAAGGCGATGCCGCCCACGGTGGCCGCCAGTTCCTGGCGATGCGGCAGGCCGGGGTAGCTGGCCATCGCCGCGGCCAGCACGCCACGCGGCACCCCCAGATGCAGCGCCATCGCCGCAGCGGCAGCGGCGTTCTGCGCGTTATGTGCGCCGGACAGGGTAGGGCAGGCGGCGAGGTCCACCAGCATGCCCTCGGCATCCTGCAGCCGCGTCCCATCGGCCCAGACATCCGCCGACCCGCTGCCCGAGATCGTCACCACCCGCCCCGGCTGGCCGCGCAGCCACCCGGCCATCTCGCGTGACGGCGCGTCCTCGATGCCGATCACCGCCAGGTCGCCCGGCTGCTGGCGGGCAAAAATCGCCCGTTTGGCAGCGGCATAGCCGGCCATATCGCCATGACGGTCGAGGTGATCGGCGGAGAGGTTGAGCATTGCGGCGGCAGAGAACGCCAGCGCGGCGATTCGCTCCAACATGTAGGACGACATTTCCAGCACGTAGACGCCGTCATCGCCGAGCGCCGGCAGCGCCAACGCCGCGGTGCCGAGATTGCCGCCGGCCGCATTCGCCACCCCGGCCGCCTCCAGGATATGCCCCAGCAGCGCCGTGGTGGTGGATTTGCCGTTGGTGCCGGTGATGCCGGCGAACCGCGCCCGCGAGCCGCTTTTCCGCACCGCGCGGAACAGCAGGTCGGCGTCCGACAGCACCGGCACGCCGGCCGCCAGCGCCGCAGCCGCCACCGGATGCGCGCTCGGCCGGATATGCGGAATGCCCGGCGACAGCACCAGCGCGTCGAAACCGGTCGCCATATCCGGCACCGCCACCTCAAGCCCAGCCGCCGCCGCCGCCTGCCGGGCGACCACATTGTCGTCCCACGCCACCACCACCGCCCCCATCGCGCGCAGCCGCTGTGCCGCCGGCAGCCCCATCCGGCCAAGCCCGACCACGGCGAAACGCTGGCCGGCAAACAAGGTGGGAGAAAAATTCATCGCAGCTTCAACGTCGCCAGCCCAACCAGGGCGAGGATCATGGCGATGATCCAGAAGCGGATGACGATGGTCGGTTCCGACCAGCCCTTCTTCTCGAAATGATGATGCAGCGGCGCCATCAGGAACACCCGCCGCCCGGTACGCTTGTACCAGAACACCTGGATGATCACCGACACCGTCTCGACCACGAACAGCCCGCCGACGATCGCCAGCACGAACTCGTGCTTCACCGCCACCGCCACCGCGCCGAGTGCCCCGCCCAGCGCCAGGCTGCCGGTATCGCCCATGAACACCGCCGCCGGCGGCGCGTTGAACCACAGGAACCCCAGCCCGGCGCCGACCAGCGCCGACAGGAACACGCACAACTCGCCAGTCCCCGGCACCGCGTTCAGTTGCAGGTAGTCGGCGAACACTCGGTTGCCGACCAGATAGGCGATCAGCGCGAACACCCCGGCCGCGATGATGGTCGGCACGATCGCCAGCCCGTCCAGCCCGTCGGTCAGGTTCACCGCGTTGGACGCCCCGAGCATCACCAGCATGCCGAATAGCGGGAACGCGATGCCAAGCGGGATCAGCACCTCCTTGAACACCGGCACCGTCACCCCGGTGCCCAGCGCGCCCTTGGTGAGCGTCGAAATCCAGTACGCCGCCGCCAGCCCCAGCACCAGTTGCACGATCAGCTTGCCGCGCCCGGACAGGCCGCGAAAACTCGCCTTCGACAGCTTGATGTAATCGTCGACGAAGCCGATCACCCCATACCCCAGGGTCAGCAGCAGCACCGCCCACACATAGCCATTGCGCAGATCGGCCCACAGCAAGGTCGAGACGGTCAGCGCGCCGAGAATCAGCACGCCGCCCATGGTCGGCGTGCCCTTCTTCTCGATCAGGTGCCGCTCCGGCCCATCCGGACGGATCGGCTGCCCCTGGCGCTGCACCGAGCGCAGCCAGCGGATCAGCATCGGCCCGAACACCAGGCTGATCAGCAGCGCCGTCATGCACGCCGCACCTGAGCGGAAGGTCAGGTAGCGGAACACGTTGAACATCGGCACGTGCTGGTCGGCCAGCGTGCGGGTGAGGTTGAACAGCATCAACCGATCCCCCCGACCGCAGTGTCGGCCGGCTCCAGCGCCTGCACGATGGTCTTCATCCGGCTGCCCAGGCTGCCCTTGACCAGCACCGCGTCGCCGTCGCGCAAGCCTGCCGCCACCAGCGGCGCCAGTGCCGCCGAATCCGCCGCATGCGCCGCCCGCGACCCGGCCGGCACCGCCTCGAACAGCCCGCGCATCAGCGGCCCGCAGGTGAACAGCGCATCGGCCACCGCCGCCACCTCCGGCGCCAGCCCGGCATGCGCCTCGGGGCCGTACGCGCCCAACTCCAGCATGTCGCCCAGCACCACCACCCGCCGCCGCGCCGGCTGCAGCGCCAGCACCCGCAACGCCGCCCGCACCGCCACCGGCGAGGCGTTGTAGCTCTCGTCCAGCAGCAGCGCCGAGCCGCCGCCCACCGCAATCGTCCGCCGCGCCCCCCGCCCGGCACCGGCGGCAAACCCCGCCAGCGCCGCGGCCGCTGCCTCAGCCGGAATCCCCAGCGCCGCCGCCCCGGCCAGCGCCGCCAGCGCGTTGGACGCCATATGCGGCCCCGGCGCGGCGATCCGCAGCAGCACATGCTGGCCGGCGATCCCGACGCTGATCTCGCTGCCCTCGGCGTCCTCGACGCAGCCCAGCAGCCGCACCTCCGCATTCTCGGCTGTGCCGAACAGCCGCACCGCCGCCGCGCCCACCCGCGCCAGCAATCGTCCCAGCAGCGCCGAATCCGCCGGCAGCACCGCCGTCCCGCCCGGCTCCAGCGCCGCCAGCAATTCCGCCTTCTCGTCGGCGATCGCCTCGATGCTGCCCAGATGCCCGATATGCACCGGCGCGATCGCGGTGATCACCGCCACATCCGGCCGCGCCAGCACGGCCAGCGGCGCCGTCTCGCCGGCATGGTTCATGCCGATCTCGGCGACGCAGAACGCCGCATTGGCCGGCAGCCGCGCCAAGGTCAGCGGCAGCCCCCACTGGTTGTTATGCGACGCCTCGGCCGCCCAGGTCTTGCCCTGCGCGCTGCAGATCCGCCGCAGCATCTCCTTGGTGGTGGTCTTGCCGACGCTGCCGGTCACCGCCACCAGCCGCCCCTGGAACCGCCCACGCGCAAACCTCGCCAGCCCGCGCAGCCCGTCCAGCGTATCGGCCACCTGCAGCAACTTCGCGTCGTCGCCCACCCCGTCGGGCAGCCGATGCACCATCGCCCCCGCCGCCCCTTTGGCCAGCGCCGCCGCCACATGCTGATGCCCGTCGCCGCTCTCGCTCACCAGCGCCACGAACAGATCGCCCGGCCGCAGCGTCCGCGTATCGATCGACACCCCGGTCGCGCTGATCGGCGCGCGCAGCAATCCGCCGGTCGCGGCCAGCAGATCCCTGGGGGTCCACAACACACTCATCCGCCGACCAGCGCCCGCACCACGGCAGCGTCGTCAAACGGATGCGTCTCGCCGCCGACCGTCTGCCCCGTCTCATGCCCCTTGCCGGCCACCACCAGCACGTCGCCCGCCGCCAGCCCGCCCAGCGCCACCTCGACCGCCAGCGCCCGGTCACCGATCTCCCGCGCCGCCGGGCACGCCGCCAGGATCGCCGCGCGAATCTCCGCCGCCACCTCGCCGCGCGGATTATCGTCGGTCACCACCACCACATCCGCTCCGGCCGCGGCCGCCGCACCCATCAGCGGCCGCTTGCCGCGGTCCCGATCGCCGCCGGCGCCGAACACGATATGCAGCCGCCCGGCGCAATGCGGCCGCAGCGCCGCCAGCAGCGTGGCGAGCGCGTCCGGGGTATGCGCGAAATCCACATACACCGCCGCTCCGTTGCCCAGCCGCGCCACCAGTTCCATCCGCCCGCGCACGCCCACCAGACCGGCCAGATCGGCCACCGCGTCCACCGCCCCGGTCACCCGCGCCAAAGCCGCCGCCACCAGCGCGTTATCGGCCTGGAACCGCCCCGGCAGCTTCAGATGCACATCGGTCCGCACCCCATCCACCAGCAGTTCCAGCGCCTGCCCATCGGCCAGCGGCACCGCCCGGCGCAGCCCGATCGTCTCGCCGCCCGCGCCCACCACCTGCAACGCCAGCCGCCGCCGCAGCGCCAGCCGCCGCAGCGTCGCCATGCTCTCGCCGTCCAGCGCGGTGCTCGCCACCACCGGCGCCCGCGCCGGCAGCATGCGCTGGAACAGCCGCATCTTGGCCTCGCGATACGCCTCCAGCGAGCCGTGGTAATCCAGGTGATCGCGGGTGAGGTTGGTGAACGCGCCGGCGGTCAGCTTCAGCCCGTCCAGCCGGAACTGATCCAGCCCATGCGACGACGCCTCGACCGCCGCCCGTGTCACCCCGCCGCGCGCCAGCGCCGCCATGCTCTGCGCCAGCGTCACCGGGTCGGCGGTGGTAAGCCCGGTGGAGGGCGGCAGCCCGTCGAGCCCCGGCGCCACCACGCCCAGCGTGCCCAGGCTGGCGGCGCGATGCCCGGCGGCGGCCCAGAGCTGCCGCAGGAACTCGACCGTGCTGGTCTTGCCGTTGGTGCCGGTCACCGCGGCGATCACGATCGGCTGCGCACCGGCCATTAAGGCGGCAATCCGCGCCATCCGCTGACGCGGCTCGGGGTCCTCGATGAACGCATACGGCCTGGTGCCCACCACCCGCGCGGTGCCGGCCGGCGCCAGCACCACCGCCGCACCGCGGGCAATCGCCTCGGCGATGAACCGCCGCCCGTCCTGCTGGCGGCCGGGCACCGCGACGAAGATCATGCCATGCCGCACCTGCCGGCTGTCGCTGGTGATCCCCACCACCTCGATGCGCTCGGCGGCGGCATCCTGCCAGTCGGCGGCCATGCCGGCGGGCAGCGCCACCAGGTCGGGCATCCGGCGCATGAGGTCAACGAGTTGCAACTTCCTGCCCCCCCTGCATCGCCCGCGTCTGCACCCCCTGCCCGCCGATCGGCACCAGCTTCGCCTCGTGGCGCGGGTCGCGCGCCGGCACCACTGGCTGCGGCTGCGGCGCCCGGCCAACCGGCCTGGCGACATGGGTCGGCGGCCGCGGCTTCTCGTGCTTCGGCTCGCCCACCTCCAGCTTCGGCTGCTGCGCCCCCGGCGGCTTGCCCGGCTGCAGCGGCACCGCCAGCGAGGCCTGGATCGCCACCGCGTCCTCGGTCTGCGGCAGCAGCCCCAGCATCGGCCCGATCCGCGCGATCACCCGCCCGGCGGCCGGTGCCGCCACCCAGCCGGCGGTCGAGAAGCCATGCGTCGCGGCATCGCCCTTCGGCTCGTCCAGCATCATGTAGACCGCGTAGCGCGGCGCGTTCATCGGAAACACGCTCATGAACGCCGACACGTTGGTGTGCTTGCGATACGCCCCCTTGGCGCCGACCTTCTCGGCGGTGCCGGTCTTGCCGCCGACGAAATAGCCGGCCACCTCGGCGGGCTTGCCATAGCCGTCGGTCACCACCAGCCGCATCATCTTGCGCATCACGTCCGAGGTGGATTGCTGCATCACCCGCACCCCCTCGGGCGGCGGCGCCCCGTCCGGGCGGGCGACGATGGTCGGCCGCTCCAGCACGCCGCCATTGGCCACCGCTGCGGTGGCGCGCACCACATGCAGCGGCGATACCGCGATGCCGTGGCCGAAGCCCACCGTCATCGTCACCACCTCTTTCCAGCGCGAGGCCGGCTGCACCAGCGGCATGCCCGCTTCCGGTAGTTCGATCGGCACCCGGTCGAACATCCCCATCCGCTTGAGGAACGCCCGCTGCCGCTCGGCGCCGACGCTCAGCGCCATCCGCGCCGCGCCAAGATTGGAGGAATAGGCAAGCACCTCCGGGAAATACAGCCAGCGATGCTTGCCCTCGAAATCGGTGATGGTGAAGCGGCCGATGCGGATCACGTCGGCGGCGTCGTACTGGTACCACAGCTTGGCGGCACCGCTGTCCAGCGCCATCGAGGCGGTCTGCAGCTTGAACGTGCTGCCCGGCTCATACATGCCGGTCACCGCCCGGTTGAAGCGGTCGTCGGGCTTGGCGTGGCTCAGGTCGTTGGCGTCGTAATCCGGCAGGCTGACCATCGCCAGCACCTCGCCGGTGCGCACATCCATCACGATGCCGGCGGCGCCGATCGCCTTGAAGCTGGTCATCGCCTTGTCGAGTTCGTCGCGCACCACCGCCTGCACCCGCACGTCGAGCGACAGCCTGAGCGGCGTCGGGTCGTCGCGCAGCCGCTCGTCGAAGAACCGCTCCACCCCGGCGACGCCCTTCTCGTCAACGTCGACACCGCCCAGCACCTGCGCTGCCACCCGGCCGAGCGGATAGCGGCGGCGCTCGGTCTTGTCGAAATAGATGCCCGGGATGCCCAGCCGGTTGACCGCAAGCTGTTCGCGCGGGCTCAGGTGGCGGGCCAGGTAGACGAACTGCTTGTCGGTGGTCATCCGCTCGGCCATCCGCTTCTCGTCCAGCCGCGGCACCGCCTGCGCCAGTTGCTGCGCCACCTGGGCCGGGTCGATCATCTCCTGCGGATTGGCATACAGCGCTGCGGTCGGCAGCGAGATCGCCAGGATCTCGCCGTTGCGATCGACAATCGCCGCCCGTTCCATCTTGCCGGCGAGATTCTCCGGCAGCCCGGCGGCGACCAGCGACAGCGTGCCGTCCGGCAGCACCGGCGGCGGCTGCGGGTGCGGGATCGGCGCCACCGGGCGCGGCAGTTCGGGAAACAGGATGGTCGCCCAGGCCAGCTTGCCGGCCACCGCCACGAACAGCATCGCGAAACCGGCGGCCGCCAGCACCAGCCGGCCGCGGGTGCGTTCCAGCGCGGCGCGCCGCGCGAGGTCAGGGGCGGTGACCTGCACATGCTCCATGCGCGGCACCGCCGCACCGGCGGGCGCCCCGAAGCGATGCGCGACGCTGGATGGCGACGGCGCGTGTCCCGGGATCGAGCCGGGGATCGAGCCGGGATCGAGGGGTGGCGGCCGGCTCAACGGCCAGCGCCGGTCGAGTAGGCGCCGCTGGTATAGGCCATGCCGAGCACCGAGCCGCCGATCGGCCGCGCCGGTGCGGCGGCGTAGCGCGGCTCGGCGAACGGCGTGCCGCTATAGCTGGGCGGCGTGTAGCGCGCCTGCACCGGCGCCGGGCGGGCATAGGCCGGCGCCCGCGACGGCTCCTGCGCCGCCGGGCGGAACGGGGCGACATAGGGAAGCTGCCGGACCGGCGTCGCGGCGGCATGCAGCGGCGTCGGCGCCGGCGCCGGCTCGCTGCGGCGCGGCAGCGGCCGCACCAACGCCACGCTGCGCACGGCGCCTTCCAGCGGCCGGTTGGCGGCAACCTCCACCCCGGCAGGCCGTGCTTCAACAGGCCGTGCTTCTACCGGCCGGGCTTCGACCGGATGCGCAGCGGCGACATGAACCGGGGCCGCATGCGGCACCGCCGGGCGCGGCGGCGCCTCGGCGACCATCGCTGGCGCCGCTAAGGGTGCCGGGGTGGCGCTGGCCATCGGGATATCGGCGATCGCCGGCGCGGCTACCGGCGGCAGTTCAACCGGCGGCGCCGCATTCGGCGACGGCCCGACCGCCGGCAGCCGGCTGGCAATATCGGCCATCGCGACGAACTGGGTCGGCGCGGTCGGCCGCAGCGCCAGGTATTGCTGCGCCAGGTCCTGCAACCGGGTGGGGTCGTTCAGCAGCGCGTATTCGGCCCGCAGCAGCACCGCGTGGTCATGCGCGCGGGCCACGTCCTTCATCGTGCGCACGATCGCCCGGTCGGTTTCCTGGGCGCGGTGCTTGGTCTGGTAGAGATGAAACCCCGAGAACACGAACGCCGAGGCGCAAAGCAAGGTGAGCGGACGGATCATGACGGCTCTCCTGCCGGCAATTCTTTTGCCGACAATCGCTGCATCGCCCGCAGCCGGCTGCTGCGGGCGCGCGGATTGGCCGCGGTCTCGACAGCTCCCGGCCGCACCGCGTTCGCACTCAGCAGGCGGAAACTGGCCGCCCCGCGTGGCACCAACCCGGCCGGATCATGGCGGGAAGGTGCCGGCAGCCGGCCGCTGGCCGCGATCATGAAGCGCTTGACGATGCGGTCCTCCAGCGAATGGAAGCTGACCACCACCAGCCGCCCGCCCGGCGCCAGCAGCCGCACCGTCTGGTCCAGCGCCCGCTCGATCTCGCCGAGTTCGTCGTTCACCCGGATGCGCAGCGCCTGGAAACTGCGGGTCGCCGGATGATGGCCGGATTTGTCCGGCGGCAGGACCGAGCGGATCACCGCGGCCAGCCGCCCCGTGGTGGTGATCGGCGCTTCCGCGCGCGCCGCCACGATCGCCCGCGCCACCCGCCGCGACGCCCGCTCCTCGCCCAGCTGATAAAGCGTGTCGGCCAGTTCGGCTTCAGGTAGCGTGTTCACCAGGTCGGCGGCGGTCGGCCCGCTGGCCGACATCCGCATGTCGAGCGGCCCGTCGGCGCGGAACGAGAAGCCGCGCGCCGGATCGTCGATCTGGTAGGAGGAGACGCCGAGATCCAGCACCACCCCGTCGAGCGCCTGGATGCCGGCCTGTTGCAGCAGGCTGAGCATGTCGCCGAAGCTGCCCTGCAGCAGATGCAGCCGGCCGGGGAAGCGGGCCGCCAGCGCCGCCCCGCGGGCGATCGCCGCCGGGTCGCGGTCGATGGCATACAGCGTGCAGGCGGCATGATTGAGAATCGCCTCGGCATAGCCGCCGCCGCCGAACGTGCCATCGAGATAGATGCCGCCATCGCGCGGCGCCAGCGCCTGCAGCACCTCGGCCAGCAATACGGGGGTATGATGCAAGTGAGGGCCGGCGGCGCTCATGCCGCACCCCCACCCTGCCCGGATCGGCTGCTGGCGCGGCGGCGCTCGGCCACCTCGGCCAGCCGGGCGGCGCCGGCGGCCGGCGCCCAGATCTGGAAGCGGCTGCCGGCGCCGATGAACATCACCTCGTCGGTGATGCCGGCTTTCTCGGCCAGTTCCTTCGGCAGGCTGATGCGGCCTTCCTTGTCCATGCTGGGTTCGACGGCGGTGCCGTACCACAGCAGCGCGCGGTCCTCGGCCTCTTCGTCGAACGGGTCGATCTCGGCCGGCGGCTTGGCCATCGCGGCGATGATCGCTTTCGGCCAGCCCTCGATGCAGGGATGCAGTTCGGACGGCCGCAGCACGAAATCCGCCGGATCGCTGTCGGATTTGCGCAAGCCAGGGCGAAACGACGGCGGTACCGAAACCCGGCCCTTGCTGTCGATCCTGTTCGTCGAATTGCCGATAAACTGGCTCATTCGCCCTGCCGCATCCCTCGCTGCTGGTTCCGCCCGCCTCACGTCGCGGCTTGCTGTCGGCCGGGTCGGGGATGGAGCCGCTGCCATCGCCGGTCCGTTGTGGGTCCACGGACGGCGAATCGTGGGTCGACCCGCCATCCCTTGGGAATATATGGGATAGCATGGGTCAGACTGGGCGGTAAAGCGATATATGGACGAAACGAGAGGAACGAATAGGGGGTATTTGGTCTTGGCGTCAGGCGGTTAGGTGGGCGCGGAGTCGGGATAAACCTGTGGATATCCGGGTGCAACTTACGGATTCCGCAAGGTTGCACAGCCTGTGGATAAAGGTGCCAGACGGCCTGTAAGCCGGGTTCTGTCCGCAATACCGAAGTATCGCGGGACGGCCATTCCTCTGCGACGCGCATTGCTGCGCGCCTGACGCGACCTACCCGGGCGACAGGGCGAAAATGCCCCTGCGTCAACGCTTTCGCGCCACGCCGGCCGCCCCTATTCGGTCTTGCTCCCGGTGGGGTTTACCTTGCCGCCGCTGTTGCCAGCGGCGCGGTGCGCTCTTGCCGCACCGTTTCGCCCTTGCCGGCGGGGGACGAACCCTTGCGCCGGCGGTTTGTTTTCTGTGGCACTTTCCCTGGGGTCGCCCCCGCCGGCCGTTAGCCGGCACCGTATTTCCGTGGAGCCCGGACTTTCCTCCATCGGGGTTGCCCCCGACAGCGGCCGTCCGGCCGTCTGGCGGCGCTCAGATGCGCCAATATGCGTGCCGCGTCAACCACATAGCCGCGCCACCGCGAGCAGCCGCGCCAGCGTGCCGGCATCGGCCTGGCCGTTCACCGCCTCCGGCCGCCAATGGTGCTGGAAGGCGCGCAACACCAGGGAAAGTGCCGGGTCCAGCGCCCCCTCCGGCGCCACCCGGTAGCCGATTGCCGCCAATGCGGCGCGCACATCGCGCAGGCTGCCGGCGTCGCGCACCACACCGCCGGTGCCGAGATCGGGGACGCCCTCGGGCCATATTCCGATGCCGTTGCGCGCCAGGCCCTCCCAGTCGAAGTCTTCCAGCGGTTCGGCGTTCGGGTTCACATCGTTCCGCGCCAGGAAGTTGCGCGGCGGGATCGGGTGGCGGGAGAGCAACTCCAGGCACAGATCGACCACGGCGGCCAGTTGCAGCACCGGGTGCGGGGCGGCGAGTGAGATGGCGATGCAATGCGGCGCCAGGGCGGTGCGGCCGCGCCAGAAACCGGGTCCGAGACCGGTTAAAATGGTCGATTCCGGGGTAATTTCGCGCCTCTCGCCATGGCCGTCGATGGCGTAATGCGCGGCTCCGGGCGCCTCAGTTGTATGAAATATAACCATATCGATCAATAATCGATCCGGCAGGCTCACAGGCCGCGTTCTTTCTTGATCCGGTCCCAGGCGGCGTTGATCCGCGCCACCTTGTCGCCGGCCCGCTTGATGAACTCCTGCGGCACACCGCGGCTGGCCAGGCTGTCGGGGTGGTTCTCGCGCATCAGGTTCTTCCAGGTGGCGTGCAGCGTCTCGGGTGCGGCATCGCGCGGCACGCCGAGCACCGCGTAGGGGTCCTCGCCGTCGTCCTGCTGCCGGCGCGGTGCTGTGCCGCTGGCCCGTTCCCAGGCCTCCTGACCCAGCGCGAAGCCGTGCCAGACGCGTTGCAGGAAGTCGGTTTCGCGGGGGTTCACCGGACGGTCGGCGCGGGCGATGGTGAACAGGGCGGCCAGCACGTCTTCCAGCACCAGGCGGTTATCGGCGAATGCCTCGCCCATTTCGCGGGCGATCGGCTGGAAATCCTCGGTGCTGTCGCGCGCGCTGTCGAACATCCGGCCGATATCGCGGGCGGCCTCCGGCGGCACGCGGAAGTTGCGCTTGAAGGCGTCGATCTCGTGGCGGTTCACCGGGCCGTCGCATTTCGCCAGCTTGGCGGCCAGCATCACCACCCCGACCGAGAACAATTGCTGCCGGCCGCCGAGCATCGCCGCGGCGCGCATCGAGCCGAGCCCCGGAGCGCCGAACTGCAACTTTCCCAGGTTGCCGTTGTCGGCGGCATGGCCCAGCGCCGCGCCGACCACCGCGCCGAACGGGCCGCCCATGGCGAAGCCCGCCACGCCGCCGATGATCTTGCCCCACAGCATCCGTTGTTCCGTGCCTGTAAACCGCGTCGCTGTATCATGTGGCGATTGCCAAAGCCAAAACCCAAACTCAAAATTGAATCAGGGTGCTTGCCCCATTTGCCCCCCGCCATCATTGTCCGCGCTTCTCAGGGGTATCGGGACCAAACATGGCGGGCTGGCAGTTCTGGATCGATCGTGGCGGCACGTTCACCGATATCGTGGCGCGCGACCCGGCGGGCCGGCTGTCGACCCATAAGCTGCTGAGCGAGAACCCGGACCGCTACGCCGATGCGGCGATTGCCGGGATCAAGGCGGTGCTGGGGGTGGCGGCGACGGCGAAGATTCCGGCCGGGCTGGTCGATTGCGTCAAGATGGGCACCACGGTGGCGACCAACGCGCTCTTGGAGCGCAAGGGCGACCGGACGCTGCTGCTGGTCAATCGCGGCTTCAAGGATGCGCTGCGGATTGGCAACCAGGCGCGGCCCAGGCTGTTCGATCTGGCGATCACGCTGCCGAGCCTGCTCTACGAGGAAGTGGCGGAGATCGGCGGGCGGGTGGGTGTTGATGGCGGCGAGTTGGAGCCGTTCGACGAGGCCGGCGCCAGGGCGGCGCTGGCGGCGGCACGCGCGAAGGGGATCGCGGCGGTGGCGATCGTGCTGATGCACGCGTGGAAATATCCGGCGCATGAGGCACGGCTGGCGGCGTTGGCGGTCGAGGCCGGGTTCACCCAGGTTTCCGCCAGCCATCAGGTCAGTCCGCTGCTGCGGCTGGTGCCGCGTGGCGATACCACGGTGGTCGATGCCTATCTGTCGCCGATCCTGCGCAGCTATGTGGCGCAGGTGGCTGGCGAACTGGAGGGGGTGCGGCTGTATTTTATGCAGTCGAACGGCGGGCTGGCCGAGGCGCGGCATTTCCAGGGCAAGGACGCGATCTTGTCCGGGCCGGCCGGCGGGATTGTCGGGGCGGCGCGGACCGCGGCGATGGCCGGGATCGAGCGGATCATCGGCTTTGATATGGGCGGCACATCGACCGATGTGGCGCTGTATGACGGGGCATTCGAGCGGGCGTTCGAGACTGCGGTGGCCGGGGTGCGGATGCGGGCGCCGATGATGGCGATCAATACCGTGGCGGCCGGCGGCGGCTCGATTCTGCACTTCGATTCGCAGCGGCTGCGGGTGGGGCCGGACAGTGCCGGGGCCAATCCGGGGCCGGCCTGCTATCGGCGCGGCGGGCCGCTTTGCGTGACCGATGCCAATGTGATGGTCGGCAAGATCCAGCCGGCGCATTTTCCGGCGATCTTCGGGCCGGGTGGCGATGAACGGCTGGATGGCGCGGTGGTGGCGGCGAAGTTTGCCGCACTGGCCGACGAGGTGGCGGCGGCGACCGGGCGGCGGCAGGATGCGCGCGATATCGCCGAGGGTTTTTTGCGCATCGCGGTGGCCAACATGGCGAACGCCATCAAGCAGGTTTCGGTGCAGAAGGGCCATGATGCCACCGGCTTCGCGCTGAACTGCTTCGGCGGCGCCGGCGGCCAGCATGCCTGCCTGGTGGCCGACGAGCTGGGGATGACGACGGTGTTCATCCATCCCTATGCCGGGGTGCTGTCGGCCTATGGCATGGGGCTGGCCGATCAGAGCGTGATGCGCGAGCAGGCGGTCGAGCGGGTGCTGGCCGAGGATGCGCTGCCGGAGTTGCGGGCGCTGGCCGAGCGGCTGGCGGCCGAGGCGGCGGCGGCGCTGGCGGCGCAGGGGGCGGAGATGGCGCGGCTGGTGGTCGCGCGCAAACTGCATCTGCGCTACCAGGGCACCGAGGCGGCGCTGATTGTTGATCTCGATGAGGTGGCGGCGGCGACTGCGGCGTTTACCGCGGCACATCGGGCGCGGTTCGGTTTTGCCACGCCGGAGCGGCCGTTGGTGGTGGAGGCGGTGGCGGTGGAGGCGGTGTGCGCCGGCGAGGCGGTGGCGGAGCCGACAATCGGCAGCCGGGGCGAGGGGGCGCCGGAGCCGGTCGATACCGTGCGGATGTGGAGCGGCGGGCGAGAGCATGCGACGCCCGTGTTTGAGCGCAGCACGCTGCTGGCCGGCGACCGGATTGCCGGGCCGGCGCTGATCCGCGAGGCCAACGCCACGACGGTGGTGGAGCCGGGCTGGAGCGCCGAGGTGACCGCGCTGGACCATATGATGCTGCGGCGGATTGTGGCGCGGGCGACGCGGATTGCGGCGGGGACCGAGCGGGCGGACCCGGTTTTGCTGGAACTGTTCAACAATCTGTTCATGAACGTTGCCGAACAGACCGGGGCGGTGCTGCAGAACACGTCGCAGAGTGTGAATATCAAGGAGCGGCTGGATTTCTCCTGCGCGATCTTCGACGCCGGCGGCGGGCTGGTGGCCAATGCGCCGCATGTGCCGGTGCATCTGGGGGCGATGGGCGAGAGCGTGCGCACGGTGCTGAAGCTGCGTGGCGCGACCCTGCGGCCGGGCGACGTGGTGGCGCTGAACAATCCGTATAACGGCGGCACGCATCTGCCGGATATCACCGTGATCACGCCAGTGTTCGATGCCGATGGCAAAGAAATTTTGTTCTTCGTCGGCAGCCGTGGGCATCACGCCGATATCGGCGGCATCACCCCGGGCTCGACGCCGCCGGCCTCGCATACGCTGGAGGAGGAGGGGGTGGTGATCGACGACTTTCTTCTCGTGGCGCAGGGGCATTTTCGCGAACCGGAATTTCGCGCGGCGCTGGCCGGGGCGCGGTATCCGGCGCGGTCGCCGGATGTCAACGTCGCCGATATCAAGGCGCAGGTGGCGGCCAACGAGAAGGGGGTGCAGGAACTGCATCGGGTGGTCGGGCAGTACGGCTGGGACGTGGTGCGCGCCTACATGACGCATGTGATGGACAATGCAGAGGAGAGCGTGCGGCGGGTGATCGCGCGAATTCCCGGCGGCAGTTTCGACTACACCATGGATGACGGCTCGCCGCTCAGGGTGCGGGTGACGGTGGATCAGGCGGCGCGCAGTGCGGTGGTGGATTTCACCGGCACCGGGGCGCAGCGTGGCGATAATTTCAACGCCCCGCCGGCGGTGACCAGGGCCGCGGTGCTGTATGTGTTCCGCTGCCTGGTAGGCGACGATATTCCGCTCAATGATGGCTGCCTGAAGCCGATCGAGCTGGTGATTCCGCCGCGTACCTTCCTGTCGCCGGAGCCGGGGGCGGCGGTGGTGGCGGGCAATACCGAGGTCAGCCAGGCGACCTGCAACGCGCTGTTCGGGGCGCTGGGGGCGATGGCGTGCAGCCAGGCGACGATGAACAACTTCCTGTTCGGCGATGCGACGCGGCAGTACTACGAGACGATCTGCGGTGGCACCGGGGCGGGGCCGGAGTTTGATGGCACCAGCGCGGTGCAGACGCATATGACCAACACGCGGATGACCGATCCGGAGGTGTTCGAGTTGCGCTACCCGGTGGTGCTGGAGGAATTCTCGATCCGGCGCGGCTCCGGTGGCGGCGGGCGCTGGCATGGCGGCGACGGGGCGCATCGGCGGATTCGCTTTCTGGAGCCGATGACGGCGGTGATCGTCGCCTCGCGGCGCAATGTGGCGCCGTTCGGGCTGGCCGGCGGGGCTGATGGTGCGGCCGGGCGGCAATGGGTGGTGCGGGCCGATGGCAGCCGCGAGGTGTTGAGCGGCACCGATTCGGCGGAACTGGCGCCGGGTGATGTGTTCGCGATCGAGACGCCGGGTGGCGGCGGTTATGGCGCCGCCACTGGTGCGGCCTAGCGATGCGCGGACTGCGCTGGCTGCTGGGCGGGCTGGCGCTGCTGCTGGTGGTGGTCGTGGCGGCGGTGTGGCTGCTGCCCTCGATGCTGGACTGGAACCGCTATCGCGCCAGCATCGCCGATCTGGCCTCCGAGCGGATCGGGTTGCCGGTGCGCATCGACGGGCCGATCAGCCTGACGCTGCTGCCGCATCCGACGCTGACCGCCGAGCGTGTGTCGCTGCGCGGCAGCGTCGGGACGGCGACGGCGGCGCAGTTGCGGTTGCAGGTGGCGCTGGGGCCGCTGCTCGGCGGGCGGATCGATGCCCGCGACCTGGTGCTGCGCGGGCTGGACGTGACGCTGCCCTGGGCGCCGGTGAGCGGGCCGGGGCTGCTGGCGAAAGCGGCGCCGGACTGGCTGTCGCATGTGTCGGCGCGGGTGGAGGGCGGGCGGCTGGCGATCGGGCAGTTGGTGCTGACCGATATCGACGCGACACTGGCGACCAGCGATACCACTGGCAGCTACATGCTGGCGGGCACCGCGAAGGCCGATGCGTTGCGGCCGGGGGCGGCGAAGGCCGGCGCCGTGAAACCCCCTGAGGCGAAACCGGCGGAGGCGAAGCCGGGGAGCGAGCCGGCGGCACAAGGCAAGGCGGCGGGTGAAAAACCCGCGGACGGCAAGGCAGAGCCGGCGCAGGGCTGGCATTTCACTGCGCGGCTGAGTCGGCCGGGGGGCGACGGCGCGGTGGGGCTGGAACTGGCGATGGATGGGCTGGGCAAGCTGGTCGGGCTGGGCGGCAGCCTGACCGGGCAGATCGCCCGCGACGGCACGCTGGCCGGGCGGGTGACGCTGCGCGGCCCCGATCTTTCGCAACTGCTGCCGGCGCCGGCGGTGCCGTTCCACGCCCAGGGCCGGGTGAATGTCGCCGACGGGCTGGCGGTGGCCGACCAGTTGAGCGGCGAGATCGGCGGGGCGGCGACCAGCGGCGCGGTGGCGCTGCGGCTGGACCCGCGGCCACGGCTGGATGTGGCGATCAGCACCAGCCGGCTGGACCTGGATGCCTGGGCGCCGGCGCTGCTGTCTGCGGATGCCGGCAAGGTTGGGGTTGGCAAGCCTGGCGTTGGCAGGCCTGGGGTTGGCGGGATGCCGATCGGGATCGATCTGTCGGCCGAGGCGGCGAGCCTGGGCGGCGGTACGCTGCGCCGGCTGCGCGGGGCGTTCGATATCGAGGATGGCACGGTGGTGGTGCGCGAGGCGCGCGCGGTGCTGCCGGGCGATGCGACATTCCGGCTGACCGGGCGGCTTTCGCCGGCGGAGCGCGAGGCGGGCGGGGTGCGGCTGGACGGCACCGCCTCGGTGTGGGCGCCGACCTTGCGCACCACGCTGGCCTGGGGTGCGGCGCTGCCGGGCGATGACGGGCTGCCGGCGGGCGCGCTGCGCTCGGCGCGGCTGTCGGGCCATGTGGTCGCCGATGCCGGCGGGGTGACGGTGGAGCGGATGACCGGGGTGCTGGATGGCGGGGCGGTGACCGGCTCGCTGGCGCTGCGGCTGGGTGGGCAGCCAAGGCTGCTGGTCGATCTGTCGGTCGATCAGTTCGATCTCGAGCCGTGGCTGCCGGAGGCGGCGCCGTCGCCTTCGGCGCTGCTCGGCCGGCTGGCGGCGGTGGCGCCGGGGCTGGCGCGGCTGGGCTCGGGGCTGGCGCTGGAGGTGAAGCTGCGGGCGGTGCGGGGGCTGCTGCACGGGGTGGCGCTGGCACCGCTGTCGCTCGACCTGGCGGCGGAGCAGGGGCGGCTGGCGCTGCATGAGGCGCGGTTCGAGTTGGGCGGGATGCAGGGCAGCCTGTCGGGCACGCTGCTGGAGGGCGGGCGGCTGGCCGATGGCAAGCTGGCGTTGCAGGCGGCGCATGCCACCGGGCTGGCGGAGTTGCTGCCGGGGCTGCTGCCGGGGTTCACCGCCGATCTGCGCGGGCCGGTGGCGCCGGTGCTGGCCGGGCTGCTGCGGGCGCCGATCTGGCTGGGGCCGGTGGATTTGCAGGTGCAGGCGGCCGGCACCGCGGCGGCGCTGGGGGTGAAGCTGGTCGGCTCGATGGGCGATCTGCGGATCGACGCGCAGCCGATGCTGGACCTCGCCGGGCCGGCGTGGCGCTGGCAGGGGCCGGTGACGCTGCGCCATCCCGGGGCGCCGCGGCTGGCGGTGGCGCTGGGGCTGCGCGCCGCACCGGTCTGGCTCGGCGACGGCTCGCTGAGCCTGGTGGCGCAGGTATCGGCGGGGGCGGCCGGGGTGGGGCTGCAGGATTTCACGCTGACCGCTGGCGGGCTGCATGCCACTGGCGGGCTGGAGTTGCGGCTGGATGCGCCGGGCGGGCCGTCGCTGACCGGGGCGGTGAGTGCCGATCAGTTGCCGCTGCCGGCGCCGGAGGGGGCCGATCCGCTGCCGGTGGGGGCCTTGGCCGGCTGGCAGGCGAGCGTGCGGCTGGAGGCGGCGCGGGTGCTGGCCGGCGGCGCGGTGGTGCTGCGCAAGGCGCGCGGCACGCTGGCGCTGTCGGACGGCACGCTGCGGCTGGAGGGGGTGACGGGGCAACTGGCCGGCGGCGCGCTGGCGTTGCGGGCCAGCCTGGACGGCCGCGCGGCCTCGCCGCTGCTGGCGGTGCAGGGCACGCTGACCGGGGCGGAACTGAACGGGCCGCTGCTCGACGAGCCGTTCGACCTGACCGCCGGGACGGTGGACGCGAAGCTGACGCTGGCGTCGCACGGGTTTTCACCGGACGGGCTGCTGGCCGGGATGAGCGGGGCGCTGGGGATCGTGGTGCGCGGAGGGGCGCTGTCCGGCATCGATCTTCCGGCGGTGGTGACGGCGTTGCGGGCGCCGGCGTCGGCGGGCGAACCGGCTTTGCGCACGGCGCTGGAGGGCGGCAGCATGGGGTTCGACGCGCTGGAGGTGAACGCGACGCTGGCCCAGGGGGTGGTGCATCTGGAGCAGACCCGGCTGAGCGCGCCGTCGGGCGGCATCGATATCGCCGGCGACGTGGCGCTGCCGGATTCGCGGCTGGATCTGCGGCTGCTGCTGCGGCCGGCGTTGCCGCAAGCAGCCGGCGCGGTGGTGGCGCCGCCGGGCATCGGGCTGCGGATTACCGGCACGCCGGCGCATCCGCAGCGGGCGCCGGAACTGGCCGATGTTATCCGTTGGCGGGCCGAGACCGGCCGGTAAGGCGAGACCGGGCGGTAATGCGGGCGGGTGGCTCCTCGAACATGGTCTCGACCAGGAGGGCGAGGTGGTGGGCGGTGATCGGGTAGCCGGCGCGGTCGGCCTGCTGGGCGAGGGTGATCAGCTTGTCGCAGAGCAGCAGCGGGCTGGGGCCGGCGGGCTGGGGCGAGGCGGTGGCGGACATGGTGCGATCTCCGGGGTTTTCCGTGAATGGCACGAGAGGGGAACGGCACGAGAGGAACGGCGATTCCGCGTTCCGGTTGCATTCAAGGCCCCGATGGATTGCGCTTTGGTTAATTCCGTGCCGCCTGGGCATGGCGCAGCGCATGCAGGCGCAAGGTGGAGGCCAGCTTCTCGCCGGGGGCGCGGGCGGCGTCCAGTTCGGCGACCAGGGCGGAGAGCGGGCGCGGTTGGGCGATTGCGGTGAGTGCGGCCCAGAACTCGGCTTCCAGCGCCACGCTGGTGCGGTGCCCGGCCAGGCTGAAGCTGCGCTTGACCAGACCGGCCACCCGCTAGGCGGCTCCGGCGCGCGGGCCGATCATGTCTTCCGGGCGGACCCAGCGGTCGAATTCCTCGGCGCTGAGATGGCCGAGCCTGATCGCCGCGTCTTTCAGGGTGATGTTGTCAGCCAGGGCGAGTTTGCCGATCGCCACCGCCTTGTCGTAGCCGATATGCGGGTTCAGCGCGGTGACCAGCATCAGCGAGCGGGCGACGTTGTCGGCGATATGGGCGCGGTTCGGTTCCAGCTTGTCGACCATGTTGACGGCGAAGCTCTCGGCGGCGTCGGCCAGCAGGCGGCAGGATTGCAGCGTGTTGTGGATGATCAGCGGCTTGAACACGTTGAGTTCCAGGAAGCTCTGTGCCGCGCCGATGGTGATGGCGACATGGTTGCCCATCACCTGGGCGCAGACCATGGTTATCGCCTCGCACTGGGTCGGGTTGGTCTTGCCCGGCATGATCGAGGACGAGAGGCCGTCGCTGGGCACGATCAGTTCGGCGAGGCCGGCGCGCGGGCCGGAGCCGAGCAGGCGGATGTCGTTGCCGAGTTTGTTCAGCGACACCGCAATGGTGTTCAGCACGCCCGAGAGTTCGACGAACACGTCATGCGCGCCCATGCCCTCGAACTTGTTGGTCGCCGAGGTGAATTCCAGGCCGGTGAGGGCGGCGAGTTGTTCGCAGAAGGTGCTTCCGAAATCGGGGTGACTGTTCAGCCCGGTACCGACCGCGGTGCCGCCCTGCGGCACGGCCAGCAGATGCGGCAGCACGTTTTGCAGCCGGGCGACGCCAAGTTCGACCTGGCGCGCCCAGGCGGCGAATTCCTGGCCCAAGGTGACCGGGGTGGCGTCCATCATGTGGGTGCGGCCGATCTTGACCAGCCGCGCCCATTGCTCGGCGCGGCGGTCGAGGCTGGCGTGCAGGTGGCGCAGGGCCGGCAGCACCAGCGCGTGCACCGCCTCGGCGGCGGCAATGTGCATCATGGTCGGGAAGCTGTCGTTGGAGGACTGGCCGCGGTTGACGTGATCATTCGGATGCACCGGGCTGCGGGTGCCGAGCGGCTTGCCGAGGGCGAGGTTGGCGCGGTTGGCGATCACCTCGTTGGCGTTCATGTTGGTCTGGGTGCCGCTGCCGGTCTGCCACACCGGAAGCGGGAATTCGCTATCCAGGGTGCCGTCGGCGATTTCTTTGGCGGCGGCGGCGATCGGGTTCGCGAGGTCGGGGGAGAGTTCGCCGAGGGCGAGGTTGGCCAGCGCGGCGGCCTGTTTCTGCAGCCCGACGGCGCGGATCAGGCCGGGCGGGAAATGCTCGGTGCCGATGCGGAACAGGCGGCGGGCGCGCTCGGTCTGCGGCCCCCAGTAATGCTCGGCGGCGATGTCGATGCTGCCCAGCGAGTCCACTTCGGTACGAGTCATAACAATCCTTCCAACTGCTCCACCGCCCAGGTGGCGGCTTCCGCCACCACCGGGTCGGGGTCGGCGCGCAGCCGCTCGGCCACTTGCGCCAGCTCAGTCTCGCCGCTGTTGCCGATCGCCACCAGCACGTTGCGCACGAACCGGTTGCGGCCGACCCGTTTCACCGGCGAACCGGCGAACAGCGCGCGAAAACCGGCCTCGTCCAGCGCCGCCAGTTCGGCAAGGCGCGGGGCGGTGAGGTCGGCGCGCGCCGCCAGCTTGGCCTGCCGTCCGGCGGCGGCGAAGCGGTTCCACGGGCAGGCGGCGAGACAATCATCACAGCCATAGATGCGGTTGCCGATCGCGCGGCGCAAGGCGATGGGGATCGGGCCGGCATGCTCGATGGTGAGGTAAGAGATGCAACGGGTGGCATCCAGCCGGTACGGGGCGGGGAAGGCGTCGGTCGGGCAGGCGGTGAGGCAGCGCGTGCAACTGCCGCAGCGGTCGGCGTGCGGCGGGTCGGGCGGCAAAGCGAGGGTGGTGTAGATCTCGCGGGGCGACGGAGCTTATAAATGAGTGCGGGAGGCGTGGGTGGTGTGCG
>JBEPTZ010000031.1:0-37438 GCA_041691815.1 Rhodospirillales bacterium
GATCAGCGCCAGCAGCCCCAGCAGCGCCGCGCCCAGCGCCGCCCGCGCCCACACCGGCAGCTTGCTGGCGCGGAATGCCTGTTCGGCCAGCGTCACCGCGCGCATCAGCACGATGCCGCCCAGCGCGCAGACGATGCCCATCGCCAGGATCGGCAGATAGCTCGACACCTCGATTTCGGTCGGCACCCGCACGTCGAACACATAGGCGTTGGGGATCAGCCAGCGCACCACCGAGACGCCGACGATCGCCGACACCACCACCGGCGCCAGCGTCACCAGCGTATAGGTGCCGATCACCAGCTCGAACGCATAGAACGCCCCGGTGAACGGCGCATTGAACGCCGCCGCGATCGCCCCCGCCGCGCCGCAGCCAAGCAGCACCCTGAGATCATTGCGTCGCAGCCGGAACGCCCGCCCCAGCTTGGAGGCCAGCGCCGAGCCGATCTGCGCATACCCGGCCTCCAGCCCCACCGAGGCGCCGGCGCCGTTCGAGATCATCGTCTGCGCCACCACCAGCAGGCTGCCGCTCATCGACATCCGGCCGCCGAACAGCGCATTCGCCTCAATCGGGTCGGCCGCCTGGCGCAGCCCCCAGCGTGCCGCCAGCAGCCCCAGTATCGCCATTGCCACGCCGCCGAGCACCGGCACGATCAGCGCGCTGAACGGATTGACCGTCACCTGGCTGGACAGATGCTGCCCCGGCCCGAGCCCGAACAGCAGCCGATGCGCCTCCTGGGTGGAAACCATCATCACCGTCACGCACAGCCCGGCGATCAGCCCGACCACCGCGGCCAGCAGCACCAGCCAGATTTCCGAACCGCGCACCAGCGCCCGCAGGGTCTGCGGCGCGTGCAGCATCCAGGCGCCGAGATCGCGCCGATGCCGTGCGACAGCCGGCGTGCGCTTGACGACGGGCACAGTCTTCCCGCGTCTGGAGGCTAAAACCCGCCCTACGTTGATCCGGCCCAGAAACCCGACGCCAGGGAAATCCCCCATTCGCTCCGAACTCGACCCTTAATCTCACCCGTACGCACGCCCGCGCTGCGGTGCCGCGGCAACCGCATTCCAACAGGCGCACAACCCCGCCCTGCAGATTCGGCGCCCGGACCATTGCCGGGCCAAGTCTCACCCTCCTGCCAGAACGCCAGTCTTACCCCCAATGATGTCTTAAATACGAAAAAACAGGCGGCTGGCGTGTCTTTTTATCATAATCTGCCGGCGAATCCGCCTGCCGCCACTACACGATGCCGCGATCAGCCGATCCCACGCTCGCGGCGCATGCTTAAAAGATGCCGCGATCGCGGCGCATGCTTAAAAGATGCCGCGGTCGCGGCGGGTCGCCTCCAGGTCATCGGCGACGAACGCCCGCACCACCTCCACCAGCGCCTCATGCGCGGCAAACCCCAGCGCCTTCGCCCGCGTGGCGGTGAATTCCGCCGGCCAGCCACCGACAATGCCGGCAATCACCGGGTCCGCCACCCGCTGCACCAGCCCGGCCGCACCTGGCCGCACCTGCTCCAGCGCCGCAAGCATCTCGCCCACCGTCACGCACAGCCCCGGCAGGTTCAGGCTGCGGTCCAGCCCCATCGCCGAGGTGTCCATCGCCGCCGCATGCAGCAGCCAGCCCACCGCGCTGCGCGGGCTGCCGATCCACACCTTGAAGCTGTCCGGCACCGGCAACTCGGTCGCCAGCCCCAGCAGCGGCTCGCGCACTATGCTGGAGAAGAAGCTGCTCGCCGCCTTGTTCGGCCGCCCCGGCCGCACCACCACGGTCGGCAGCCGCAGGCACACTGCATCGAGAAACCGCCGCCGCGACGCATCGTTGAGGAACAACTCCGCCGCCGCCTTCTCCGCACCATACGAATTGGCCGGAATCTGCCGCGCCTCATCGCCCAGCACCGCATCCTGCCCGCCCGAAAAACTGGCGATCGAACTGGTGAACACCACCCGTGGCGGTTTTCCCAATTTCCGGCAGGCATCAATCACCGCATCGGTGCCGCGACTATTCACCCGCCGCCCAAGCTCGTAGTCCGCCTCCGCCGCCGCACTCACCACCGCCGCCAGATGAAACACCACATCGGTGCCCTCAGGGATCGCCGCCGCCGGCAACGCCGCCACATCCCCGGCCACGCAGTCCACCGGAAACCCCGCCGCCGGCGCCTTCGGGGCCGCGATATCGAACAGCGTCAGCCCAGTGACCGCCCGCCCGCCCAACACGCCCTCCGCCGCCAGCCTGGCCGCCACCTTCTGGCCGAGAAACCCGCCGCCGCCGAGAATAACAACCCGCATTGCCGCCTCCATTGCTGGCGCCATTGCGCAGGCGGGGGGCGGCAAGTGTCAAGGCAAGGAAGGCCTTCTTTTTGTGAACAAAAAGAAGCAAAAAAACTTTTCATCCGTTTTGGAGACTCCGGCGTCCCCACCCCACCGCCGTTGCAAGGCGGAAGAAAACGCTTTTTTTCAAAAAAGCGCTGCTTCCTTGCGCTTACCTTGTTCATCGGCAAAACTTTGCCAATCAACGGCGGAGCGAACCAACATGCGCGGCGTGGTATTTCCTGGCGGGCGCGAGGTCGAATTCATCGAGTTCCCCGACCCCACCCCCGGCGAGGGCGAGGTGATCGTCGAGATCAAGGCCAGCGGCATGTGTGGCAGTGATCTCAAGCCGTATCGCCGCGACAAGGGCAGCAGCCTGTCGCTCGGTTTCGGCGGCGCCGCCGGCCCGGTGATCGCCGGCCACGAGCCATGCGGCGTTATTGCCGCGGTGGGGCCGGGGGTGCCGGCGAGCGAGGCCAAAATCGGCGACCGGGTGATGGTGCATCACTACTGGGGCTGTGCGGTCTGCGAGCATTGCCGCGGCGGCTGGGCGCAGATGTGCAACCGCAAGCAGGCCACCGTGTTCGGCATGACCGGCCACGGCGCCCACGCCCCCTATATGAAGATGCCGGCCCGCACCATGGTGGCGCTGCCCGAATCGCTGTCCTTCGCCACCGGCGCTGCGATCGCCTGCGGCACCGGCACCGCCTATGGCGCGTTGCGTCGCATCAACCTCTCCGGGCGCGACACCATCGCCATCTTCGGCCAGGGCCCGGTCGGCCTCTCCGCCACCCAGCTCGCGGTGGCGATGGGCGCCCGCGTCATCGCACTCGACATCAGCCCCGAGCGCCTCGCCCGCGCCCGCGAGTTCGGCGCCGACGCCACTATCGACCCGGCCGACGACGATGCCGTGCAAGCCATCCGCGCCCTCACCCACGGCCTCGGCGCCGACCTGTCGCTGGACACCTCCTCCGCCCCCAGCGCCCGCCTCGCCGCGGTGCAATGCGTGCGCACCTGGGGCACCGCCTGCTTCGTCGGCGAGGGCGGCCAGGTCACCCTCGATGTCAGCCCGGACATGCTGCGCCGCCAGGTCAGCGTGGTCGGCTCCTGGACCTTCTCCACCATCGGCCAGGCCGACTGCGCCAGCTTCGTCGCCGATCGCAAGATCGATGTCGACCACCTGTTCACCCACCGCTGGAAACTGGAACAGGCCGCCGAGGCGTACACACTGTTCGACCAGCAGAACACCGGCAAGGGCGTGTTTCTCATGTAAAGAAGGCCAGGGGAGCAAGAAAAAGACTTCTTTTTTATAAAAAAGAAGCAAAAAATTTCATCCCCTGGAGTCTGGGTGAGCGCCGCTGCGCTAAAGGGACAAAGTTTTTTGGTTCTTTTTTTCAAAAAAAAACCGCTTCCTTCCCTGCCGTCCGCCGCCATCGTTCCGCCCGGCGGAGTGATGCGACCACGCAATATAAATAAACGCTAGACCGATTACAAAGATTGAGATAATTTTTAAGACATACGACGATCATATCTCATCTTTAATTACATACCGCGAGACATTCATCATGAGCCTGTTCGACCGACGCCTTTTTGGCGACGCATCGCCGCTGTTTGCCCAAAACGAATTTCTTACCAATATCTTACCCCAACCCGCCCCGACCCCCGCGCCGGCACCCACCCCCGCACCGGCACCGCCGGCTGACGCTGGGGTGCCGGATGGCGACATCACGCCCACCGCCCGCACCATGATCCCAGAGGTGCAGCTCGACGCCTATGCTTACCCCACCGGCACGCCGGCCAGCGGCGCCAGCTATGGCAGCAACGTGGTCAGCGCCTGGCGCCATGCCACCGGCAGCGGCGTCACCGTGGCGCTGATCGACAGCGGGTTCGACCCCTCGGTGCTCACCCATTTCGCCGCCGCCTCGCGCAGCTTCGCCGCCGATGGCAGCACCGGCCTGGCGCCGCCGGACGGCACCTATCACGGCATCACCACCTCGGGGGTGATCGGCGCGCCGGGCGGCGACAACGGCCCGATCGGCATCGCGCCGAACGCCACCATCCTCGGCCTGAAGGTCACCTTCGGCAATTTCGACGTCTCGCCGTTCAAGAACTACGTCGCGGCCCTCTGCTATGGCGCCGGCGCCGGCGGTGCCTCGGTGATCAACAACTCCTGGGGCATCGGCGGCTATGGCGTGGTGGCGCCCGGCTCCTCGTATTACGCGCCGTGGTTCAGCGCGGTGCAGCAGGCCGTCCACACCGGGCGCGGCGGGCTGGGCACCGTGCTGGTGTTCGCCGCCGGCAACGACCGTGCCTCGGCCGACGATATCGGCCTGCAGGCGGTCACCTCCGATCCCCGGGTGATCGCGGTTGCCGCCACCACCGCCGCCGGCGTGGCCGCCGATTTCTCCAATCGCGGCGCCGGGCTGCTGACCTCGACGATCGGGGTGAACGTGCTGGCGCCCGAGCCGGGGCAGGATTCCGCCAACGGCTACTATATCATGTACGGCACCAGCTTCGCAGCACCGCAGGTCTCCGCCGTCGCGGCACTGATGCTGCAGGCCAACCCCGCCCTCGGCTGGCGCGACGTGCAGGAGATCATCGCCGCGTCCTCCTACGCCCCGCCCCCGAGCGCCGCCGGCTTCACCACCAACGGCGCCGGCAACTGGAACGGCGGCGGCATGCATTTCTCCAACGATCTCGGCTTCGGCGTGCTGGATGCCAATGTCGCGGTCAACCTGGCCCGCGCCTGGACCCTGCAATCCACCGGCGCCAACCTGCTGCAAACCACCCAGACCCAGGCCGCCCGCTGGACCGTGGCCGCCAACGCCACCGCCAGCAGCCGGATGCAGGTCACCGCCGATGCGCGCGTCGAGCATGTTCAGGTGACGCTCAGCGACTCCGGCCTGCTCGCCGCCTACAGCACCCTGGTGCTGATCTCGCCGGACGGCACACGCTCGGTGCTGAACGACCGCACCGGCATGGTACAGGGCGTCGACCAGACCGGCCGGCTCGACCTCACCGGCTACAGCATCACCTCCAACGCGTTCTGGGGCGAGCTGGCCCAGGGCACCTGGACCTTGCAGGCCAGCAACCTCGCCGGCCAGACCGCCACCATCAACAACTGGTCGCTGAGCCTGTGGGGCGATGCCGCCGGCAATGCCGCCCCGGCGCTGATCTACACTCCGGAATTCGCCCGCCTCGCCGCCGCCAGCACTGACCCCAGCAGCGCCGGCCGAACCATTGTCGACCCCACCGGCCAGGGCACCAAAACCATCGACCTGATCGCGCTGACCGGCGCCTCGACGCTCAACCTCAACGGCGGCCAGGGCAAGATCGACGGCGTCGCGGTCACCGTGAAGGCCGGCCTCACCGCCCTCAACGCCCAGGGCTCCACCGGCGCGCTGACCGTCACCGCGGCGGCCGCCGGCAGCCATATCGTCGCCGGCGACGGCACCACAACCATCTATGGCGGCGGCGGCGCCGATAGCGTCACCGCCGGATCGGGCGCGATCTCGGTGTTCATGGGCTCGGACACCAGCATGACCTTCCTCGGCACCTCGGCGGCGGCCAGCATTCAGGCCGGCCAGGGCAACCTCACCATGGTCGGCGGCAGCGGCGCCGAGACGGTCGCCATCACCAAGGGCAGCACCGCCCGCACCGACCTGGTGCAGAATTTCGGCCCGGTCGCCGGCCAGGGCACCGACCGCATCGTGTTCTCCGGCTACACCCAGAAGCAGTTGAACGCCGCCCTCTCGGCGCAGCAGGCGGACGGCAATGGCGGCTACATCCTGTCGATGGTGGACGCCACCCAGGTGCACATCACCGGCACCGCGCCGTTCTCGCTGGCGTTCAGCGGCAGCACGCTGACCGCCAGCGCCGGGCTGGCGCCGGCCGCCAGTGCCGGCATGGCGCCGATGTTCCAGGGCAGCAACAGCCTGTTCACCACCCTGTTCGGCTGATATCGCTGCGGACGGGAGAAGCAAGCAGCGCTTTTTGAAAAAAGCGCGCAAAAACTTTTCCTCCCGGCTTCGCCACTGGAGGTGAATGCGGAGTCTCCACGGGTCCGGGTCCGCGCGAAGCCCAGGCGAAAAGTTTTTTTGCTTCTTTTTGTTCACAAAAAGAAGACCCTTCCTTGCTCGCCTCCCGTCCTTCCGCGCCGCATTGCCCCGCAGGTTCCCAACGGCCGCGATTCACGGCACACTCCGCGCCTTCAACCGCATCCCGGACGGACAGTGTTCACGTGAAAATCTGCATCTACGGCGCCGGAGCCATCGGCGGCTACCTGGCCGGCACGCTGGCCAATGCCGGCATCGACACCTCGATCGTGGTGCGCGGCGCGCATCTGGAGGCGATCAACACCAAGGGCCTGACGGTGGAAACCAAGGAGGGCAGCTTCACCACCCGCCCGCGCGCCAGCGCCAACCCGGCCGATCTCGGGCCGCAGGACGCGGTACTGGTGACGGTGAAGGCGCCGTCGCTGCCCTCGGTCGCCAGCTCGATCGCGCCGCTGCTGAAGGCCGACACCCCGGTGGTGTTCGTCACCAACGGCATCCCGTGGTGGTATTTCCAGGCCCGCGACGACAGCCGCCGCCTCGCCCTGCTCGACCCCAATGACGCGCTGCGTAACGCGGTCGGGCTGGAGCGGGTGGTCGGCGGCATCTTCTGGCCGGCCAGTTCGGTGCCGGCCCCCGGCCATATCCGCATGGTCAGCGCCGCCGGCCGCGGCACCACCATCGGCCGCCCGGACGGCACCACCACGCCGGCGATGCAGGCGATCGCCCAGGCATTCGAAGCGGCGAAGCTGCCGTTCACCATCGCGCCCAACCTGCGCGACCTGATCTGGGAGAAGCTGATCTTCAACCTCTCCGCCGGCCCGATGTGCGTGCTGACCACCGCCACCTCGCAGGGCGTTTACACCGAGCCGGCCGCCGTCGCCGCCTCCCGCCGCCTGCTGGCCGAGGGCCAGGCGCTGGCGGCCGCGCTGGGCGCCAAGGTGGCGATCGATGTCGAGCGGATTGTCGCCACCAACACCGTGCTGGCGCATCGCCCGTCGATCCTGCAGGACCTGATGGCCACCCGCCCGATGGAGATCGACTCGCTCTACACCGTGCCGCTGCAACTGGCCCAGGCCGCCGGTGTGCCGATGCCGACCCTTGAATTGCTGGCAGCGCTGATCCGCATCCGCGCCCGCGAGGCGGGGCTTTACCCGAGAGGCTAGCGGGGGCAAACCGCTCCGCATGCAAAACCTGATCGCCGGCTACCAGCGTTTCCGTGACACCACCTGGCCCGACCGCCGCCGCCTGTTCGAAACCCTCGCCGCGCGTGGACAGGCGCCGCGCGCCGCGGTGCTGGCCTGCATCGACAGCCGGGTCGATCCGGTGATGATCTTCGATACCGCGCCCGGTGAAATCCTCACCATCCGCAACGTCGCCAACCTGGTGCCGCCGTACGAACCGGACGACCGCAGCCACGGCACCAGTGCCGCGCTGGAATTCGCGGTCTGCGGCATGCGGGTGCGTGACCTGATCGTGCTCGGCCACGGCCAGTGCGGCGGCGTCGCGGCATTGCTGGCCGACGACCCCAAAACATTGGGATCGTTCATCGGTCCGTGGATCCGCCAGGCCGAACGCGCAAGGCGGCGTGCATTCGAATGCACGCCGCCGGAGCGTCAACTGGAAGCCGAATACGAAACCGTCCGCCTGTCGCTCGACAACCTGATGGGCTTCCCCTGGGTCGCCGACGGCGTCGCCGCCGGCACCCTCACCCTGCATGGCGCGCATTTTGCTGTACATACAGGGGTCTTGGCGCTGATGCGCGAAGACGGCAGTTTCGCGCCGGCCGGTTAGCGCTTCTTGTAGGCGCCGGCGCCGATCAGCACGATTCCAAGCACCACGGCGCCGCCGCTGAGCAGCGGCGGCACCGAATACCAATGCCTTTCAGTGGTTTGGATCTTCAGGTCGCCGAGTTTTGCGACGTTTTCGGTATGCTGGGTCGAGAACACCGGGACCGCCAGGCCGAGCAATCCCACCAGCACCAGCACGGCGCCGAAAATCATCGGGGCACGCATCATTTTTGCTCCATTTCGTCGGTTTTCAACGCGAATCCGGGCGGTTTAGTGGATGCCCATGCCGCCCAGCAGGTAGATGATCAGAATAATGATCAGCACCGTGCCCAGCACGCCGCCGAGACCGCCGCCGCCATAGCGGCGATAGCCATAGTAACCACCGCCACCACCGAACAGCAGCAGTAGGATAATAATCAGAACGATCATACTCATGTTGGACCTCTTTTTCAGCGGCGCCCGGAACTTCCACCGATAACCGAGGGAAGCAACCAGGTCGCCGCTCATGCCAGCGTACCCACTGAATATGGGACACATGACAACGGATACACATGACAATAAAATGATCGAAAAAGCGGTGTCTAAACTGCAACCGCCATCGTTTCGCCGTGTACTGGCGGTGTTCTCGCCCTATTCTATCCGGGCAAGGGCGGCATCCAGCCGCGCCATCTCGGCTTCTGCGCTGGCCAGCCGTTCGCGGTTTTCCGCCACCACTTCTTCCTTGGCGCGGCTGACGAAATCAGGATTGTTGAGTTTTTTCAACACCTTGCCAGCCTCGTCCGCCGCCTTGGCGCGCTCGCGGCCCAGCCGCGCCCGCTCGGCATCGAGGTCGATCAGCCCGGCCAGCGGCAGCACGATGGTCGCCTCGCCAAGCACCGCCTGCGCCGCGCCCTTCGGCATAACCCCTTGCAAAGGCCCGAAACTCGAAGCCCGCGCCATCCGCCCGATCGCCTCCATCCAGCGCGCCCCGCGCGCCAGCGTTTCGGCACTGGCATCCTTCAGCAGAATCGCCCCCTTCTGACTCGGCGGCACATTCATTTCGGCCCGCACCGCTCGCACCTCGCCGACCAGCCGGACCAGCCAGTCAAGCTCCGCGCGTGCCTCGGAAGCACCTGGAACATCAAAGGCTTGTGGCCATTCGGCGCGGATCAGACTGTGCTCGGGGCCGTAGCCGAACTGGTCCCACAGCTCCTCGGTGACATACGGCATCACCGGATGCAGCAGCCGCAAAATCAGCCCCAGCACATGCCCGGCGGTGCGCCGCACCTCCAGCGCCTCGGCGGACTCAGGCGTTGCCAGTGCTGGCTTGGCGAGTTCGAGAAACCAGTCGCAGAACTGGTTCCAGGTGAAGCGGTAGCAGGCCGCCGCGTAGTCGTTGAGACGATAGGATTCCAGCGCCGCATTGGCCTCCACCGCGGCATCCGAGGCGGCGGCCAGAATCCAGCGGGTCAGCGGCAGGGCGGCCTGCGACGGGTCGAAGCTGGGGTCGGGAACCACTTGATTCATCTCGCAGAATCGCGCGGCGTTCCACAGTTTGGTGACGAAGCTGCGATAGCTCTCCACCCGCGCCGCGCCCAGCTTCACATCCCGCCCCGGCCCGGTCAGCGCGCAGATCGTGAAGCGCAGCGCGTCGGCGCCGTACTGGTCGATCAACGCCAGCGGGTCGATCACGTTGCCCTTGGATTTGCTCATCTTCTGGCCGCGCTCGTCGCGCACCAGGCCGTGGATGTACACCGTGCGGAACGGTACATCTCCCATGAAGTGATGTCCCATCATCATCATGCGGGCGACCCAGAAGAAGATGATGTCGAACCCGGTCACCAGCACGTCGCCGGGATAATAGCGCTTTAAATCAGCGGTCTGCTCCGGCCAGCCGAGCGTCGAGAATGGCCACAGCGCCGAGGAGAACCAAGTGTCCAGCACGTCCTCGTCGCGCGTCAACGGCGTCGCCGCGCCGTAATGCACGGCGGCGGCGGCCAGTGCCGCCTCCTCGGATTTCTCCACGAACACCTGGCCATCCGGGCCATACCAGGCCGGAATCCGGTGGCCCCACCAGAGTTGCCGCGAGATGCACCACGGCTGGATGTCGCGCATCCAGGCGAAGAAGGTGTTCTCCCATTGCTGCGGCACGAACTTGGTCCGCCCGTCCTCCACCGCCTTGATCGCCGGCTGTGCCAGGGTCTTGGCGTCGCAATACCATTGCAGCGTCATCAGCGGTTCGATCGGCACGCCGGAACGGTCGCCATGCGGCACCTGATGAATATGCGGCTCGGTTTTCACCAGGATTTCAAGGTGTTCCAGTTCGGCGACGATTGCCTTGCGGGCGGCAAACCGCTCCAGCCCGGCGAGGCCGCGCACGAATGCCGGATCGGCAACGCCGGGCACCGCGATCAGATCACCCTCAATCTCGGCCAGCGTTACATGCGCCTCGCGGTCGAGGATGCTCGGCATCGCCAACCCGTGCCGCTGCCCCACTGCGAAGTCATTGAAATCATGGGCCGGGGTGATCTTCACCGCACCGGTGCCCTTCTCCGGGTCAGAGTATTCGTCGGCAACGATCGGGATGCGGCGGCCGACCAGCGGCAGAATGGCGAAGCGGCCGACCAGATCGGCATAGCGTTCGTCGGTGGGGTGCACGGCGATCGCGGTATCGCCCAGCATGGTCTCCGGCCTGGTGGTGGCTACCGTGATGCTGCGGCCCGGCTCGCCCTCCACCGGGTAGGCCAGATGCCACAGATGGCCGCGGATTTCCTGGTTCTCCACCTCCAGGTCGGAAATCGCCGACTGGAATTTCGGGTCCCAGTTGACCAGCCTTCGGTCGCGATAGATCAGCCCCTGGCGGTGCAGCGTGACGAACACCTCCAGCACCGCCGCCGACAGCCCCTCGTCCATGGTGAAGCGCTCGCGCGGCCAGTCCAGCGAGGCGCCGAGCCGGCGCAACTGGGTGGTGATGGTGCCGCCGCTCTCGGCCTTCCACTGCCACACCCGCTCCAGAAACGCCTTGCGCCCCATCTTCTTGCGGTCGATGCCCTCGGCGGCCAGCAGCCGCTCCACCACCATCTGGGTGGCGATGCCGGCATGATCCGAGCCCGGTTGCCACAGCGCATCGCGGCCCTGCATGCGGCGCCAGCGCACCAGGGTGTCCTGCACCGTGAAGGTCAGCGCATGGCCCATGTGCAGGCTGCCGGTGACGTTGGGCGGCGGGATCATGATGGTGAACGGCTGGGCGTTGCTCTCCGGTTGCGCCGCGAAGGCGCCGCCAGCCTCCCAGCCCTGATACATGCGAGCTTCGGCGGCGGCGGGAGTGAAGGATTTTTCGAGCATGAGGGGGCTTTTCAGAACGGAAGGAAGGGCTTCCTTTTTGAAAAAAAGAAGCAAAAAACTTTTATCCGCCTTGCAACAGCGGAGCAGCGGAGACTCCGTACACTCCAATGGATGGAAAGTTTTTTTGCTTCTTTTTGTTCACAAAAAGAAGGCCTTCCCTTCTACGAGATAGCCCGCCCCACCACGCGCTCGATCTCAGCGCGGACCATGCGTTCGACGACCGGCGGCAGGTTGGCGTCGAGCCATTGCTGCAGCAGCGGGCGGAGTTCCTCGCGCACCAGGTCCTCGATGGTCGGGCCGGTGCGATGGGTGGCGACCGGCGCGCGTTCGGCGATCAGGGTGCGCAGCATGGCGGCGATCGAGCCGGCGGCTTGCGGTTCGGGGGGTGGCGCGGGCGGCGGCGGGGCTGGCGGTTGGGTTGGTTCGGCCACGATCATCGACTCCTGCAGCATCAGCACCACGGGTTCGCCGTGTGGTGGCGGGGCGGGGGGTGCGGCGGTATCGTCCTCGCTGAGGATGCGGCGGATCGAGGCGAGGATATCCTCCATCGACGGGTCGCCGGATTCGCCCTGGTTCGGGTGGCCCGGCGGCGGCGGCGGCGCATCCGGCGCCGGCGGGGGCAGCGCCACCGTTAGCGCCCGGGCTGGCCGGTGGCGTAGTCGCCGGTGCCGACCAGCTTGTTCTTCACCGCCTTGTAGTATGCGGTGTCGTCATACAGCGGCACATGCAGCGCCAGGTCGCGCGCGGTCAGCCGGCCGACTGCCGAGGCCACCTGATAGGAGGCGGTGATCAGGCTGGCGAGGTTCTGCACCAGGGTGACGCGGGAGTTGAGCAGCGTCTGCTCGGCGTTCAGCACGTCGAGCGTGGTGCGGCTGCCGACGATCGCCTCGCGCTGGACGCCTTCCAGGGCGATTTCGTTGGAGCGGATCTGCTCGCGGGTGCTGTCGATGGTGGCGCGGGCGGCGACATAGGTCTGCCAGGCGCTGGTGACCTGTTGCACCGCGGTGCGCCGCGCGTCGGCGATCAGCTTGCGGGTCTGCTCCTGCTGCTGGCGGGCCTGGCGGATGGCGGAATACTCGCTGCCGCCCTGGTAGATCGGCACGGTGATGGCGGCGAGGATCTGCGCGGTGTTGGTGGTGAGGCCCTTGGTCTGCACGTCCTCGGCGCGGTTCAGCGAGCCTTGCAGCGACAGGGTCGGCAGCAGCTTGCCGTATTGCAGGTCGAAATTGTCCTTCGCCGCGGCGTCATTGAACAGTGCGGTGATGACGTTGGGGTTGTTGTGCTCGGCCATGTCGGTGGCGGTGGGCAGGTTGCCGGCCGGCAGACGCAGCGGCTGCGGCTCGATCAGCCGGGCCGGGTCCTCGCCGATCACCTGGCGATAGGTGGCGCGCGCGGTCTGCAGGTTGCCCTCGGCGGTCTTGCGGGTGGCGCTGGCGCCGGCCAGTGCCGCCTCGGCCTGGGCGACGTCGGTGCGGGTGATCTCGCCGACCCGGAAGCGGTCTTGCGTGGCCTGCAACTGGCGGGTCAGCACCTGCTCGTTGTTGGTGTTCAGCGTCAGCACCTGCTGCGCCTGGATGACGCCGACGAAGGCGTTGACGGCATTGAGAAAGGCGGTCTGCTCGGCGGCGATCAGGGTGGCGCGCTGGGCGATCACCTTGTTTTCCGCCTGGTTGGTGGCGGCGCGGGTCTGGCCGCCGCGATATAGCGGCTGCTGGATCTGGAAGGTCTCGGTGTTGACGCCCCGGTTGCTGGGGCGGATCGGGGCGCCCTGCTGGATCAGGCTGCCATCGGCATAGCCGGCGCTGGCGCTCAACTGCACCTGCGGCCGCCAGCCGGCCAGCGCCTGCGGCACGCCCTCGTCGGTGGCGCGCAACTGGGCGCGGGCGGCCTGCAGCGCCGGGTTGGTGGAGTAGGTGAGCGCCAGCGCGTCCTGCAGGGTGCGGGTGGGGCCGCTGGGGGCGACGGTGACCACCGGCGAGGCCGCCGCCGGCGCCGGCTGCTGGCGTTGCGCCAGGGGCGCCGGTTGGCGCTGGGCCAGGGCAGGGGTGGCAATCGCCGCCGGGGCCAGGCTGGCCGCCGTCGTCAGGATGACCGCAAGAGCGCTTCGCCGCATGGTTCCCTCAATCATCCGGATCAGCCGGATACCTCAAATATACCCGAAATTGAACCGATAAGCTTCAGAATACGAAGCCGGGGGCGCGGCGCAATGCCGGCAGCAGCGGCGTTGCGCAATCGAACACCGGCTGCAGCTTGAGCGCATCGCCGACCCGCTCGCCGAGCATCGCCTGGCTGACCCCATCGGCGTGGCACACCACCACCAGGCGGCCGGCGGCGCGGCTGGCGGAGCCGGCGCGCAACTGCTCGGTGAGGGCTGGCGGGAGTTGTTCCGCCGCGCCTTCGACCAGGATCACGTCATAGGGGGCGTTGGCGTTCCAGCCATTGGCCAGCGGGCGGGCGACCAGGGTGACGGCCAGCGTTGCGCCGGGTGGGGCGGCGGCGGCCAGGGCGGGGCGGGCGATTGCCAGCAGCGCCTCGTCGGGTTCCAGGGCGGTGACCTCGGCGCCGCATTCGGCCAGCAGCGCGGCGCCGTAGCCGGTGCCGGCGGCGACCACCAGGGCGCGGTCGCCGGGGCGCACGGCGGCGGCCTGCACCATGCGGGCGATCACCATCGGCTCCATCAGGTAGCGGCCGCCGCCGAGCGGCACGTCTTCGTCGGCATAGGCGCGGCTGGCGGCCGCGGCCGGCACGAAGGCCTCGCGCGGCAGCCGGCGCATGGCGGCGATGATGCGCGGGTCGCTCACCTTGTTGGGGCGGATCTGGCAATCCACCATCATGGCGCGGGCGGTGGCGAAATCGGGCAGGGCGTGGTCCATGGGCGGCGATCCGGCGTTGCGCGGGCGATTGCGGAAGCAGGGTTATAGAGGCCCCGGCGGCGGTTCGCCAAGCGGCGATGCTTGAAGCACTTGACCGTCTGGCGCCCTGGCCCGATAACCCGGCCCACTCTGGTGGTCCGGTGGCAGAGTGGTGATGCAGAGGACTGCAAATCCTCAGACAATTGTGTAATATCAATAGATTAAATGCTAAAAACGCCGTCACGAACAATCACGAATATCTTACCGCCTCCCGTCACACAGATACGGTTGCCACTACCTCGACGGTCGGGTATCAAGCCGGCCGTTCGACCGGGTGGCAGAATGGTTATGTAGCGGCCTGCAAAGCCGCGTATGTGGGTTCGATTCCCGCCCCGGTCTCCAGCCCTGCCGTGCGCGCAACGCTGGCCATCTAACGGATGGAACGTCCATCGTAGTGTAGCCGATATAAGTGGCTTGCAGGGAAACGCGGGAAGTTTCATGGCAATATTACAATCGTTGGGCAGGGAGACGCATTTCTCAGCCGCTGAGGGGGTACCATACCGCCTGTCGGAATACCCCCATGGCATCGTGCGCCACAGCGCCAAGGAATACGTTCTCGGCAACACCCACACACAGATCATTGACGGCTACTGGTCGCAAATTAAGCGCCAAATCGTCGGCACCCATCACTGGGTCAGCAAGAAGCACCTTGGCCGCTGCGTGGCGGGGTCCTCTTGGCGCTACAACCGGCGACGGACTGGCGAAGGCGGGCGGGTCAACGACCTGATGGCGTCTCTACCGGTCGCCTCACATACAAGGCGCTGATCGCATGACAGGGAAGAAAGAGCCGCCCTCCAGTTTGGATATGTCCTTTGACGAAGCGCTCCGCAGGCTCGCGAAAGGCAAGCCAGAGGAAATCAATATAACGGCTAGTAAGATTAAAGTGTTAGCTCCAAAAATGACATCCAAGGAAATCAGTCCCTCAGCAGGGCAGGGCACCCTTCGATTGGTGGCCGAAAAGGATGTTGGTGGGATTGGCATGGGCGTCCTGTCGGACGGCACCCCCTATCTTAACCAGCGCGGCCTTGCGGCCTTATGTGGTGTTCAGAACGCACACATCGGCACGATCAGCAGCCAATGGAGTGAAGCAGAGCCAAAGCCCCGCATATCTACGATCAAGGGCACTCTTGCGAAGGCCGGCTTTGCATCGCCAGCAGCCGCCCATATCGAGATTTCGCATGGTGGCCGCACTCACTTTTGTTACCCAGCAGAAATTTGCCTCGCCGTTTTGGAATATTATGCTTTTGACGCGGGCGCGAATACGCAGGAACAAGCGCGCGACAATTTCCGGCTTTTGGCTGGGTCGAAACTCCGAGAATTGATTTATAGTCAACTTGGCTATGATCCAACAGGCCGAAACGCAGACCAGTTCAAGAAATGGCATGACAGGATATCCATAAACCATCAATCTGCCCCTAAAGGGTATTTCCACGTCTTCAATGAAGCCCACACAATTATATATGAATTGATCTTGGCGGGCGCTGACATTGGGGAAAAATTTGTAGTCGATATTTCAATCGGTCAGTACTGGTCTAGGCAGTGGAACCAAAACACGCTTTGTGAACAATTTGGTGACCCATGCAAGTATCCGCATCGCTATCCTGATGACCACCCGCAATCTAAATCGAACCCTCAGGAGTCTTGGTGTTATCCACTGGCCGCCCTCGGAGCATTCCGCTCATGGCTACAAGACACATATATTGAAGGAGGAAGATTTTCTAATTACCTGAAAGGAAAGGTTTTACGCGGGGAACTCCCACCCTCCGTGGCCCAACTAGCGATATCTACGCTGCTCCCTCCGCAGATCGAGGGGCCATCTTCAAACTAAGGACAAAATGCCCATACTAAGTAAGCCTACCGACTGCTGGGCGAGATGCACTCGTAGAAGGATACGTCATCTATTGTTCCATCTCCCCTGACGATCCAAAATGACCTTGTGACTCTCTTGTACTCGCGGTTCTCATTCACTTTGAAATAGTCAATCCCGAGGCCAACCTTTTCAACATAGTCGGGGTGGCGCTTTAATAGCGCAAGCAGATGTAGCGTGTCTTCAGGGCCTACCCGTTCGCCATCCTTATATCTGGCGAGCATCGACCGGAAGAACAGGATGGCATCCCCCTTCTTCGAAAAGATCGCGGTATCTAAAGTGACTGGTTGAGCTTTACCCACGGTTGGTAATATCCCAAAATATTGAGGCCTTGGCCAGCACTACTTTCTCTAGGGCTCAAGGTTGCGGCCATGTCATTTTTTCTGCATGACGCTAATCAGCGTATCCAATTTTCCGTTTAACGTATCCAATTTTCCATTGGTCGCAATTATCTGCCCTTGGACCGACCCTAGTTCCCTAGACATGTCAACGCGCACATCCTCCACATGATGGCTTATCTGCGAAAGGGTGGCATTTTGCGCAGATAGATCGCTGTGAAGCCACGTAAAACCTGCCATAATGGCAGCCATCCCGACAGCGAAAACTCCGATCAAGACGGGAAGTTGCGCCCATGTCACGGGGTCTCCTCTAGGTGCCATCTTAGGTTCCCTCGCCCCTATCGAACTGTTTTGATCAGCATAGGTTTCGGCATTTGAGGCGGATGAAGGCTGCTTAACTGCGCCCACTCCGCTCCACTTCGGTGCTGAAAGTGCGGTGACTTTGCCGGTCGCAACGGTGCGTGTGCTGCGCGCCACCATGTGGGGTATGGTCGACGCGTAGTTAGACTGCATCTGAAGGGGCCACGGCCGCAAGTTTGCGTTGCGCTTCCAAAGTATCCGCCGTAATAAGGCCATCGTGCATATAGCGATTTATGGCGACTTCGAAAAAAGCGAATGTCGCGACGAACGCATCCATTGGCATAATAACTTGAGCAAAAGCCTGCTGTATGGAAGTTCCGTCTCCGGCAAAGCTGGGCTCTGTCCGCGCGAAATAGAACTTCACAACCGTGCTGCTGTTGGCGATGCTGAGAACTCCATCTGCGAACACGGCCGGAAATGCAGGGTGAGGGTAACCGCCAACTTTTGTAGGCGGCTGCGCGTTGCTCTTTGGATCATCCATCTGGTACCCTTCCTCTTTGGTGCCTGAGGCTAACGACAAATGGCTGGGTTGTCACGAGCATCTGACCGACGTACCGGGCGAAGGCGGGTACAAATCATCTGCGGCAGCTTGCGCTCACGGCGAGGCAAAGGGCCGTGATACCCAGTGAATTGCCGCGAAAGATCATCGTGCTAGGGGGTGTGTCGTTGCCCACATACGCTTGGGCAATTCTGAATTGGATTGTGAGGGGCCTCCCGATCCGGACCGAACCGCCCCACGCGCAAGCTGCGGTGATTTCGCTACACGATCTGGGCCTGACGGTCGGCGCTGGCAGTCGCATAGAAGCGTCGCCGGCCGGACGTCGGGCGTTGCAGGCTTTCTTGACCAATTTCCAGCCGGCCCCGCTTGAATGGATGAACGACGAGTATCGGCAGGCAACCGCGTGGCACGATGCCTGCGAAGACATTTTTGTCCGAAATTGGGATGCGTGGGACGCCCTCGATGGTAGGGATTGATCATGCATCTAGAATTTGTCCCGTGCCACCCGGCCGGCCAAAAGTGCCGGAAATCGAGGGGCCTTCACTCCGCTCGCATGGGCTCGCGCTCGATCCGTTCGTCGAGAGCAGCGCAACCGCCATCGCTGCGAAATCAGGCGACTGACGTTTCATGGGTCTGACATCGGGGCCGAGTACGTCGATTGCGCGCATATACGAAAGGCACCTCAATCTACGTTGAAGAGATGATCGGTAATCTGCCGAAGCCTCATGGGCGGCATGGGGGCTTTTACAGCAGCATCGGCATCGGTTCCAGAAATGGCGGCCCGACCGGCCGCTGAGATGGAATGCCTTGAGGCATCACAACGCTCCGGAGAGGCTCTGTACCGCGCCGCATGATGGACAGCCGGACAGCCGTGGCCGTGTCCATTTTCCACAATGGCTCACCACCTGTGAGGCTCGATACAACCGTTTGCGGCCACCTCTGGTGGAGAATCATCAGTAAATCGGCTTGACGGACCTCTGGATGCGCGACCAACACCATGGCTGTGGCCCCACTGAGGAGTCCACCAAACGCCACTTCACGCCAAACAGGGCACCGATATACCGCGCGATCTCTTACATCACGAAGGCCCCGCCGCAGCGCACGCATTCCTGCGATGGCGTTACCACCCAGCGGGACCGCGACAAGTGTCGCATCTGGCCCGGCCCACTCCCTCAATCCCGCCCACCATGTGCGGAGGATGGGCCGGCGGCACGACCAACAGCCTCCCAACCGGCATCGGAAGAGCCAACGCGAACCATCGCCTCGCCATAGTCGGGATCGTTGACAATTCGCCATTCTCCGAGCGAGATCGTCCTCTCCCACAAGGGTGAGAGCAACAATCACCTCGGCCTGCCTCGATTCTGCATCGATAATCGCCTCGCGGGTCAGACGCGGCGACGGCATCAGGAGATCGGCTGACGCATGATCGTGTCATGGTAGGCCCTCAGTCTGAACGCGGCCGTGCTGGATGGCATATCGAACGTCCAACCAATCCGCTGATGATCCACGTAATCAGCCATAATATAGCATCTTGGATCGATATGCTGAGCGAATGCTCGGCAGGCCTGAAATATCCGGTGTGCGCGATAAGCGCCGATCTCAGCTTCGTTAATAGTCAGGCTTACAGGGTAATCCACTGAACTGTCCTCTCCCCGCACTGACCATTCAGAGCGACAATTCTATTTATCTTTAGTGACCTAAACTCCTGCGCTGCTGGTCTCTTGGTTCAGCGCCCGCAGCGTCGGGGCGCATGCTCAGATCAGCAGATCAGCAGCCATCGCCACATTCGGATCAGCCGATTCGGTCTTCGAATAGAGGAATGTCGGGTTTTCCGGCGGCCAACGCTCCATCGCATCGGCGCGCTCTTGAAATACTCCGCGTCCGTGGAAATCCGAAGCCAGTTCTTCATTCCCGATGGGCACTCCTGTGGCAAACCCTATCCAGCTATTGAGAACGCGCCCCTTTCATGAACGCTGGTTTTGCTGCACCATATCAATGGTGTCGGATCGGTAGTCGCACCCTCGTAGGACCAAGCGGATTCACTGCGGACCCGCCACGCTTACCAGATTTAGTCCGGGAGAATGTCTTGAGCTTACGCACCCTTCTCGAAAAATATCGCGCGGGGTCTTCCTCTGAGCGAGAAAAAGGAACCTACTTCGAGCGACTCGTTAAGGTTTGGCTTGAACACGCGCCGACGCAGAAGGCTCAATTTAGCCGCGTCCTCATGTTCTCCGATTGGGCGAAAGAAAACCGCTTCGATCAGCGTGACACCGGAATCGACCTCGTTGCTCAACTTGCGGACAGCGTCGATGATTGGTGCGCCATCCAATGTAAATTCTACCGCGAGGGTCACCGCATCCAGAAAGGGGACATCGACAGCTTCTTCACTGCGTCAGGAAAGCGGCCATTCACGCGCCGTCTGATCGTTGACACCACCGGGGTGCAGTGGAGCGAGCACGCTGACGAAGCCCTTCGTGACCAGATCGTTGAGACAATCCGCATCGGCCTGAGCGATCTGGAAGATAGTGGCATCGATTGGCAGGCGTTCGCCGCAACCCAATCGGTCAAGCTCCTTGAAAAGAAGAGGCCGCGCCCGCATCAGACTGAGGCATTGGAGGCGGTCAAAGACGGGCTGGCCGTGGCCGACCGTGGCAAGGTGATCATGGCCTGCGGCACCGGTAAGACCTACACGGCCCTGCATATTGCCGAGCAGTTGGTTGGTAGGGGCGGGCGCGTCCTGTTTCTCGTGCCTTCGCTGTCCCTTATGTCGCAGTCGATCCGGGAATGGTCGATTGACGCGAATATCCCACTGAGGTCGTTTGCTGTGTGCTCTGACTCTCAGGTTGGCGTTCGCAGGGCCGCTGACGGTGATGTAGCTGACATCGACATTCACGACCTCGAAATCCCTGCGACGACATACGGGGCAACCGTCGCAGCGAAGGCCACCCCCGCCGCGCCCGACAGCATGACGGTGGTGTTTTCGACCTATCAGTCAATCCAAGCCGTATCTACGGCTCAACTTACCTATGGGCTGCCGGAGTTCGACCTGATCATCTGTGATGAGGCGCATCGAACCACGGGTGTGAAGCTTGCCGATGAGGAAGAGAGCAACTTCATCCGGGTTCACGACGCGGCCTACATCCGAGGCAAGAAGCGTCTTTACATGACCGCCACGCCGCGCATCTTCGGCGATGCCGTCAAGAAGACGGCAGATGAGGTAGATGCCGTCCTGTGTTCGATGGATGATGCCAGTCTCTTCGGTGAGACACTGTTCACGCGCAACTTTTCATGGGCAGTGCAGAACGGCCTTCTCACTGACTATAAGGTCATCGTGCTGGCAGTGGACGAGGAGGCTGTCAGCGCGGGCGTTCAACGACTCTTGGCTGATGAGAACAGCGAGTTGAAGCTGGACGATGCCACAAAAATCGTTGGCTGCTACAAGGCTTTGACGAAGGCCGATTTAAAACCCGACGTGGCGGGCGATACTGGCCCCATGCGCCGCGCGCTGGCCTTCGCCAAGGACATCAAACGGTCAAAGCTGGTGGAGGCAGAGTTCGCCCGTGTCGCCAAGGAGTGGCGCGACTCACTGGATGATGATGTGGCGGCGACCATCCCGCCGCTCGCGGTGGACATCAAGCATGTGGATGGGCAGTTCAGCGCCCATGCCCGCAATGAGCGTCTGGCATGGCTTAAGGACACGCGGATAGAGGCCGAGACGTGCCGCATCCTCACCAACGCCCGATGCCTGTCTGAGGGCGTGGATGTGCCAGCCCTTGATGCGATCCTGTTCCTGCACCCGAGGAAGTCGCAGATTGACGTGGTGCAATCGGTCGGCCGCGTGATGCGCCGCGCCGAAGGCAAGAAGATGGGGTACGTCATTTTGCCTGTTGCGGTGCCAGCGAACAAAGCTCCAGAAGAGGCACTCGACGACAACGAGAAATATCGCGTCGTCTGGCAAATTCTGAACGCACTGCGCGCCCATGATGATCGCCTCGACGCCACCATCAACAAGATCGACCTCGGCGTTGATCCCGGTGATCGAATCGAGATCATCGCCGTGACCAACGAGATGCCCATCCGCGCGGAACCCAAAAAGAGCGGAATTGACGTGGGCGTGGGGGGCGGCGGCGGAGATAGCGAACCGGGTGACGACCTGCCACGGCCAGATCGCGGCAGCGACAATGCCCAAACCAGATTCCAGTTCGACGAGTTTGCCAAGGCCATCATGGCCCGCATCGTCAAGCGCTGCGGCACACGCACCTATTGGGAAGATTGGGCGAAGGATGTGGCACGTATCGCGGAGGTGCATGTCATCCGCATCCGCGCGGCTGTGCAGATCACGGGGTCAGAGGAGCGCAAGGCATTCGAGATCTTCCTTGCGGAAATCCGGGACGACCTGAACGACAGCATCACGGATGAAGAAGGCATTGAGATGCTCGCCCAGCATCTCATCACCCGACCTGTGTTTGAAGCGCTGTTCGAGGGTTACAGCTTCGCTGCCAACAACCCCGTCTCGAAGGCGCTGCAAAGTGTTCTCGACACACTGGATCGACAGCATCTTGAGAAGGAGGTGGAAGCCCTCAAGAAGTTCTACGCCAGCGTCAGGATGCGGGCGCAGGGCATCGAGAACGCGACTGCCAAACAGAAGATTGTTGTCGAGCTTTATGACAAATTCTTCAAGGCGGCATTCCCCAAACTCGCGGCGCGGCTGGGTATTGTTTACACGCCCGTGGAGGTGGTGGATTTTATCATCAAGTCGGTGGACGAGGTGTTGCAATCCGAGTTCGGCCAGACGCTTGGCAGTGAGGGCGTCCATATCATCGACCCCTTCGTCGGCACAGGCACCTTCATCACACGGCTGCTGCAATCCGGGATGATCAAGCCGGAGCAGATGGCGCACAAATACCGACACGAAATCCATGCCAACGAAATGGTTCTGTTGGCGTACTATATCGCGGCAATCAACATCGAGGCCGTCTACCACGAGAAAATGGGTGGTGAGTATGAGCCGTTTCCCGGCATCTGCCTCACCGACACCTTCCAGCTATATGAGCAGGACCGAGACCTCCTCAGCGGGACCTTGGAAGTGAACTCGAACCGCCGCATGCGCCAGAGGGAACTCGACATCCGGGTAATCATCGGCAACCCGCCCTACTCGGTCGGGCAGGACAGCGCCAACGACAACGCAGCCAATCTCGACTATCCGAAGGTGGATGGTCGCATCGCCGCCACCTACGCCGCACGCTCCCGAGCGACTCTCAAGAACGCGCTCTACGACAGCTACATCCGCGCGATCCGCTGGGCGAGCGACCGCATTGGCGACCGGGGAGTGATCGGCTTCGTGACCAATGGCGGGTGGGTTGAGGCGAATACAGCCGATGGTCTGCGGAAGTGCCTGTCTGAGGAGTTTTCCAGCCTCCATGTGTTCCATCTCCGGGGCAACGCGCGAACTATGGGCGAGCGGCGCAGGAAGGAGAAAGACAACGTGTTCGGGCAAGGCAGCCGCGCGCCGGTCGCCATCGCCATCCTCGTGAAGAACCCGGCATCGGCCGAGCGAGGGGTTATTAGGTTTCACGACATCGGAGACTACCTAACACGCGAGCAGAAGCTTGCGGCCGTCGCGCGCTTCGGCAGCATCAAGGGCATCGCCGCCGCCAAGAGCTGGACCGCCATCCAGCCCGACGAGCACGGCGACTGGCTCAACCAGCGCGACAGCAGCTTCGAGAACCACATGCTTATCGGCAGCAAGAAGGAGGTCGCGTCGCCCGTTTTGTTCGGTCAGTTCTCGGGCGGCGTGAGTTCGGGGCGGGACGCGTGGGTCTATAACTCAAGTCACGCTGGTCTCGCGGCCACGACCCGAAAGATGGTGGAGTTCTACGATTCCGAGTTAGATCGCTTCAACGCGGTTGTCGCTCCCGATGCACGGAGCGCACGGGCCAAGACGGTCGATGGCTTCGTTGACGCTGATCCGAAGAAGATCAGTTGGACCGGAGGACTGAAGGCTGACCTCGTCCGCAACCGACGCGCGGTCCATGAGCCAGATTCGATGACGACGTGTCTGTATCGTCCTTTCACTCGCCAATGGCTTTACTACAATCGCGCCTTCATCGAGAGGGTGCTGCAGATGCCCCGCCTATTTCCCATCGGCGCAACCGGCATAGAGAACCTTCTGATCATGGTTCCCTCTCCGGGGAATGTGACGCCGTTTTCAGTATCCATCACGAACATGGCCTGCGACCTCTCGGTCGTGGCTGCAAAATCTGGAACTCAATGCTTTCCCCGCTACCTGTATGATGTCGCTAACGGGACGGACGATGAAACGTCGCAAGGCGAACTGCTGGAGGGCGCACCGGCGCGAATTGTCACGCGTCGCGATGCGATCACGGACGAGGGATTCAAGCACTTCACAGATGCTTATCCCGGCGAGCCCATCGGGAAGGAGGACGTATTCTATTACGTCTACGGCCTGCTCCATTCCGAGGAATACCGCGCGCAGTATGCGGACAACCTGACGAAGCAGTTACCGCGCATCCCATTGATGAAGCGCGTCGAGGACTTCGTGGCGTTTGCGGAGGCGGGCCGTAGGTTGGCAGACCTGCACGTTAATTTCGAGACCGTCGAGCCCTTTCCGGTGACAATCAAGGAAGGCGACTTGCGCCTCGCCAATATCCCCGACCCTGTAGCCTATTATCGCGTTGAAAAGATGAAGTTCGGCGGAAAGCGCCCGAACCAAGACAAGACCACCGTGATCTACAACCCCAAGATCACCATCATCGGCATCCCGCTGGATGCCTACGATTATGTAGTCAACGGCAAATCGGCGCTCGAATGGGTAATGGACCGCCAATGTGTAAAAACCGACCCCGCCAGCGGCATCGTCAACGACGCCAACCGCTACGCCATCGAGACAGTGGACGACCCGGCATACCCTTTCAAACTATTTTGCCGGATCATCACCGTGAGCCTTGAGACGATGAAGATCGTCAGGGAACTGCCTGCTCTCGACATAAGGGACGGGATGAACGGGGCTACTGCGTCTTTGGCTTCCGAATCCGACCAACTTGAAGAGGTATAGTGATGCGGAGCCGGAAGTTGTCCCTTCCTCGCCGACGGGCTCTACGTTCGGCTGCTACCCGGCGGAACATCGGCAAGAAGGAGTCCGCGCTCATCTCTGACTGTGGTAAACTCAATGCTTACGGATAAGCTCCGTCAGGCTCACAAATCTATGGAGCATTAGAGAGACAAGCAACCATGAAGGCCGCAGCCCTTTTAGTCACTATCCTAATTGCCGCGCTGATCGGTGTCGCGACCTTGGGTTCCGCTGCAACCCCCACTGCTCAAACCCTCGCCCAATGCAAGATTGATGCTGCGAAGACCTTCCCGCATGGGGCAATGATGTGGGAAGAGGTGACGAATCGGCCAAACAGCAGTCAATTCTACCTTGATCGGAATGCTTATAAAACTTTCGTTTTCGACTGTATGCAGACACGCGGATACGAACCGAGGCTTTATCTGATTGAGTGCCAGCCATTCACGGAGCCAGATATGGCATTCGATAGATGGTGCTACAGACCGACGTCCCTACTCGGTGGGGCCTCGTATGATATAACCTTCTGGATTCAGGAGACACGGTGTCGGCTCAATCGGCCAACAGGCGCACCTTGGCCTATCCTTATGACCAAAGAGTCTTGCCGCTTCCAATGACTAAGACCCCACGAACGGATAATGCATCCGAACAGAAGCGGTACCATTGAATTACCTGCCTGCTGAGCAACAACTGACAGGAGAAGAGTCGATGAATATTCCCGGCGTAGCACCCAGTGAGTGGGAGGATTTCGAAGGCGAGCTGCGGAGGCGCAATCGGGATCGAGACGAGTTCTGCGTGTCTGCATGTACGAACTCCGCCTCCACACCCGGAGTTGAAGCGAAATCTGGCATGATTTCCGTGCGGCACCGTAATAGCGGAAACAAACGAACTTACATGACGGGTTGGAATAGCACATGGGTTGGACAATTCGCCCGCGATCTTGATGCTCACGTATTCTGACTATCGACAACATCTGCCCGAAAAATGACCGATGAGCCCTCCCCATTAACCTTCCATTTCCTTGACAGTCATCCTCACGATCATCTCCTGCCAGACTCACTGCACTGCACTATACGTCAGGGTCAGCACCGTCGACTGCGATCAAACGGTTGAAAGCCAGCTTTCAAATAACCCACCCCAAACCTTTCCCCTGAACTATTTCCAGCAGTACGGTTCTCTAAAACGGTCGTAATCAGGGTGCCGCCGAAGCTTCCGCTTTCGACCTTGGGTGATGGGTTTTCAGAGTCGCAGAAGTTGTTTCGACAACCGCTCTCGCAAATGCGCCTGCCCGCCATGGGTTCAGCGACGGTATAGCGATGCTCGGGGGCAGCGCGACCCTCGACACTGAGTGTTCGCAAAACCCCTCCTCCATCCGAGGTGCAAGCCTCAGCATTTCCGCCGTTTCTGACCATCGCGGCAACCGTATCCAGAATCATCCGTTTTCGTTGACAGGATTCAGTTCCGTGAGAATCTGAGTGGGTGATCAGCCCCAACCCTTCCACCACCAAACGCGCCGCCCTCTACGTACGGGTCAGCACGGCAGATCGTGGCCAGACGGTGGAGAATCAGCTTCAGCCATTGCAGGAGGCTGCCGCCCGGCTCGGGTGGACAATCGTGGCCGTCCATCGTGACGAAGGTATCAGCGGTGCCAAAGGCCGGCAGCAACGGCCGGGCCTCGACGCTTTGCTGAAGGGTGTCACGCGCGGCCAGTATGATGTGGTTGCCTCATGGTCTGTGTGCCGGCTGGGGCGGTCGCTGCCGGACCTGATAGGATTGCTCGGCGAGCTACAGGCGCGCGACGTGGACCTGTACCTTCACCAGCAGGCTCTCGATACCAGCACGCCGGCTGGGCGGATGCTGTTCGGGATGTTGGGGGTGTTCAGCGAGTTCGAGCGGGCGATGATTCGTGATCGGGTTTTGGCAGGATTGGATCGCGCCCGGCGGGACAACAAGCGGCTCGGCCGGCCTCCGATGCCGCCAATTCGGATTGCCCGTATCCGCGCCGCCTTGGCTGAGGGCAAAGGGGTCCGCGAGACGGCCCGGTTGCTGAAGGTAAGCGCGGCGAAAGTTTCCGAGATCAAGCGTGCGATGGTTCCTGCGGCGGCTGCATGATTCTATTTCCAGAGGGAGAATTGTGGGGGCGGCGGCTGTTCGCCGAAGGCGTATCGGTTGAGATGTCGGCCCATCTTTTGACTTTTGACGCCGATCTCCCGCATCTTACATGCGCGATGACGAGGTCGACAATCGGCCAGACAGCCCAGAAGATTATGTTTGGTGAACTATTTTTGAATACGGTAAAAGTAATCGCTGTCTGATAATTTTTCCGAGGATTCTTCCAGTGACCCGTAAACCCACTCCCGACGACTCCACCCCGTCAACTGGAGTCGCGATCATACCAAACCCACCAGCTACCAAATCTGCGCGCCACCGTCTCACTGACGATGATCGAGCCGAAATCGTCCGTCTTAGCGCTGAGCGTATGAAAATGGCCGATATCGCTCAGAAAATCGGTTGTTCAACGGCTTCAGTCGCGAATATCGTAAGAGGAGCCGGTCACGGTCGAGCTACGCGGTCGGTCTCTGAGTTGGTTTCAACGACCTCGGCTATCAGTCCTATTCAGCGCCGTTTGATTGCCGTGGGCCTCGCTACCGTGCTGGGTGAGGCGGTTGACGAGGACGAGTTGATCGATCTGAAATTGGCCGTGGAGGACAAACGGTCAGAGGCCGAACGGCAGGTACGGGAACGGTTGCTCGAAATTTTATAGGGTCAGCTTGCTGTGACAGGAATCCCGGCATCGATCATGGTGCCGGGTTTTTTGTCGAGTTATTCGGGCGATGATTCGGGAGGAATGAGGCTCCTGCCCATGACCCCACGCAGCTACACCAAGAATCGCCATAAACCTAACGTGAAGTAATCCACCGCCACTACTGGTCAGAGGAATCCAGACGCGCTCTGCGCTGAGAATTTTTAGAACCAACATCTGGTCAGTGGGTGCAGAAAATAATAGCGCGGAGGTGACCGCACGATCTGAGGATTTAGTACTGAGGATTTTCGTGAGGATCGGCACCACGATAAAATTAGTGGTGCAGGTACACAGATATACTGTCGCGGCAATTCTTCGCCAATTTTTCAGAATCCATCGCTTGCGCTTCTTTTCCATCTGCGTATTCACGGAATGATCGGTAACGACCTGAGGCAATAATTTCCGCACGTTCTACGCGATCTTTTCGAAAAATCCCATACTGGAGAGAGACCCTGCGGGTCTGTTAGTTGCCTCCCCAATATTGGATTATCTGAGATGATTATCTGTAGGCCCATTATACCTTATATACAGGTATTGACGGCCTACTCATTTTCTCCTCATTTTCCTCATCAAATTATTGAAATCATGCAAATATTATATATCTGGAATGGCAACCAAAAACCCGCAAGGTTCATCAGATTATGGGATTTTTAGCTGCCGATCCCGATTATTTCCTCCGCTTGTTGAACAATTCGACCATCAAATCCGGGATTTCCTGTAATCGTGATGCGCGTGATTTCGCAGTAATAACGGTCGCGGCTTCGCTCTGTAATGTCGATTGGATCTCAGCTAAATGCAGTCCTGCGTAAAATAGCGAGATCGCCAAAATAAAGAATGCGCGATTGCCTTTACCAACCGTGTTCTTCGATATTTTCCAGACCGATAGCGCGTTCTGAACTTTGTCCTGTTGCTGAGTAGATAGTGACCAGCCGGGCTGTCCATAATCATCTGGATTACGGGTCTGTATGATTGCCGGCTTCGGAGCGACCATTGACCGACCAATCCACTCGTATGGATCGAGAATGGTTCTGCCGTCTAAGTAATCCTCGAAAAATGAATCATCGGGATGGTTGGCCTGACACGGAGCGTAAAATAGTGCAGCAGAATTGAATTTTGAATCGTCGAAACCATGTTTTTGTGCGTTGGGATTTTTCTTCAAATACGGCTGGCCGTAAAATTTTGTGTTTGCTAATTTCTGTTTGATCTGGTCGATAATTTCGCGATGTGCTTCAGCCGTCAGAGCTACAGTCGTTGGGATAAAGACACGCCATCGCAGATTTTTCTTTGTCGACGAATACGAGTTGAAAATCACCATGCGGGTACGTGGATACATCTTCAAAAACCGCGCAGGGGTAAGATCGCCGCCGTCATTATCAAGCCAAATTCCACGAAGAAGTACGACATTTTCCAACCCACGCGATTTATCACCTATGTCCGGATCAAAAAATGCAGGAGAGATCAGATAATTCGCATCCTTCTTCTCGACGGTTCTTTTGTGGAGTTCCGCTAATAGCTCGATGAAATCATCAGCGGACTGGACATTGATGATTGTGCTTGCAATCCTCGCTTTGAGCTTCGGAAAGATCGATCCCCAGAAATTCTGATCGGCTTTAAGATTGTTCATTCCGTCGAGTAGTCGACTTTTTTTCTCTATTTTCTCGGCTGCCTTCCTCGCGGCGTTACTCGCGTGCTTCCGTGGCTGTCCAACCGATTTTCCTACCAGACACTCAATCTCTGATTCGGGTAGGCGATGCACAGACGATCCGGGGAATACGTTTTCCAACCACAGCGCAGTCGATTCGTCCATCACGATAACCGTTTTCGGATCAGTATTCGCGGGATTACGTAGCGAAATTCTTCCGCACGCCTGATACACAGCCTCGCGATAAACCGCCGTTTTCACCTCGTGAGGCAGGATTCCCGCAATTAGCTCCATGAATTTTCCGTGGGCAGGCGTGAAATTTAGTGCCGATAGAATCACAGCGTGATTCATATGATCGAAATTATTCAGACCATGTGGGGAATTCGGAAGACGGTTCTTGCCATCGTCGTGAAAAATCGACATTGGAACGTCAAGATTTGCCATCCATACGAACTCGGTCTTGCCCTCATTCTTCCTGTAGAAATCGCTGACCAGTTGCCCCATTACGTCGAGAACAGAAAAACGATTTTCGCCCACCGACGCTGCGATTTTGTCGCGAAAAGTTTTGGACCAATCCGCCTCACTCGCGAAATAAATTTTGAGCAGCCAGCCGTTGGTGTGCCCGCTCAATCGTGGTTTGATTTTCTTGCAATCAACGAATTTGACATTGAACTCGTCGGCGTGTTGAGTCCAGTAGCGATAAAACAGGGATTCGTGTAGATGCGCGCCCATCACGATGACCTCGGAAAATCCTTGAAAAATTGTTGGTTGAAGTAGTGAGAAAACCGAGAGCTTGGAGTGCTCTATTGACTTCTCCCCGGAGCCGCCGTTTGTCCTGAATCGTTCCAGTTGCTCAGTGAGACACCAGATGGTGTGGTTGCTGTCGAGCAGTTTCCATGCGAATTGCTGGAACAACGCAAGCACCTCGTCCTGCGTAATATTTCTCGCGATTGCGTCGAGTGTGCCATGATTGCGTGGGTGGATTACAGAATACGAATTCCCAAACCCGGAATCGTCGAAAAGGTTCAGCACCAGTGAGGACGTTTCACCGAGTTTGAATTCTCTATGATACGTAATTTGCGGAGCTTCGTCGTATATCAGATGCCAGTTTGAGCTATTCTGGAAAAAGCCCACGCGAGAAAATGCTTCGTGAGTGATAAGTAGGATTTCACCGCCGAGTGCTGGGTTGGCAAAATGATCGATGATCTTCTTGACGATCTTCTCGCTGATCGGCGTCACGCCCTCCACCATTTGCTTGCTGTAGAACGGCGTGACTATCACAGAAGAATTTAATGTTTTTAGTTGGCGGAACGTCTGTTTGATCAAATCTCGTGACGGCTGAGCGATTAGGATTTTCTGTCCCGCTTTAGCCATTTTCACGGCGTATTCGCACGCTGCGTATGTTTTTCCGCCACCAACTGGCGCGGATAATAGCTGGATAATTGTAGGGGTAATCATGGTGTAAAATATTCCCGTAAAATAAAAAAAATGGCCCGCAGGACCATGAATACCTGCGGGCCGGGTTTTATTTTTTACAGATTAGACGAGAAAACGTAAAATAGTGGAAAAACTACCGCCCGTCAAAATGTATTTATCATAATCTGTCAAAAATAATCGTACGCGAGTAGGGATTCATGGCCCCGCGACTCTATTTAGCCGAGTCGTTCAGTCCGGCGCATTATTAAAGCCACTCGGAAGAATATTTCCGGAGTATGTGGTGCAAATGTCACAATGAGAGTTGGCCGAGTGTTATGCCTCGTGAGAATAATCGTTGTCGTCTACGATTCCGCCGGTCAACGCCTCCTCTTGGCGAATTTCTTCGAGTTCGCGCGCGATTGCCGCTTGTGTTTTTTCGATACGTTTACGTGATCCGGAGAGCACCCCACTCGATAGATCGGTAATCACGTGTCCGTAGTGATCGTCGATCATGCGGAGGCTGGTCCCCATATTTTTCGTGATTAGTGCCACCGGAATTCCTGCGCGTAGGGATTCCGTCGCGTAGTAGTGCCGCAGCGAGTAGAGTCTACGATTCACGCCTGTAGCTGGATCAACTCGGAGATTGAGCGCGGCGAGTACCTCACGAAAAACAACGGTGTATATCGGGAATCGTCCGTCAGACGGTCGCGCGAACAACCAGCCTGCCGGATTGCGTCGCTTCGCCTCCGCCGTCTCGTGCTGAGCGCGCCACAACGGTAGGGAGAGAGCGTGTAGGGAAACGCGCCCATCGTCGGAATTTGCCCACACCACACGGCCGCGCGACCGTTTACCAGCACGAGGACGGACGTTTATCCGCACGCTGCTACGCCCGTTGGTGTCTCGCTCTACCGTGATTTGCGCCGCTGTGAGTGTGTACGTTTCAGAGCCGGGAGTGAGACCAGTGGCCGCCAGCAGCGCGACCAGCACACGAGTCAGATAGCGATTTTCGCGAACTATCGCCGTATGGCCGGACTCAATCCACTCGTGGTTCATGTAGTCTCGGATTTTTTTCATTTCCGATTTCGTGAACGCGGCTCCCGGATTGCCCTTTTCGAATCCGTCCTGCGATATCACAAGATTTTTGCGCTGCGCTTTCGTCAGCCAGCGCACTTCCACAGCATCACGCAGGATTTCCAGCCACGAGGAGTTCAGGTTGGCGATTGTGGAACGTTTCGGTACACCACCACCACGGATTACGAGCGATTTCGTGAGGGTGTCCATATCCTCTACCGTCAGGCTGGCGATACCCCGCGCTCCAATAGCTGGTAAAATGTGCTTTTTGATCCGGCCGATTTTCAGCGTGTAATTCGCCGTTTTGGATTCCGGTCCGGCCGTCAGGTTGTCACGTTCAGCTATGAGGCGCGCGAGGGTGACGGTCGCCACCTCTGCCACGGTCTGCGTCTCCGCGCGTTTGCGGCTTGAAATTGGCGTGCCGTGTAGCGCCGCCTGTTCACGCTCAGTGAGACGGTTAACTGCCTCGTGCGTTGCGGTAGCCCAATCCACAGTACCCATAGATACCCACCCGGACCACACGCCCTCGGTCTTGAACTTGGCGTCCCATGCGGGATTATCCGCGCCACGTCGATACTGGTACAACACGATCCGATTACGATATTTTTCGAGAGGATGCGGGACAGTTTTTCCGTGCTGAGTGTCGGACCGGCTGGCGCGGTTTTTCGTGGTTTTCATGCCGGGTAGGGTGGCAGGAATCACGGATTGCGTCATGAGATAAATCACGGATTACGTCACGAGTGATTGGAGCGGTCGGAATGTAGTTGAAAAACAAAGAGAAAACGGACTTTCACATGACTGCAAATCCTCGAATGTGGGTTCGATTCCCGCCCGGACCTCCACCGTCGGAAAACACCATATAATATCAATGTGTTATGGGCCGGTTTCCCTAACCTTTGGCGAAGGTTAGGCACTCTATGTTCTCTCTCCGATCATGCTGGCCGGATGGGAAACAACCGCACCGAACGAACGGGACGAAACGGCTGATCCATGGCTGACACCGATACACCCGCCTCCGCACAAGCCGAGGCGCAACGCCAATGTAATTTAGAGGTCTACAAGGCGAACCGCGAAGAGGGCCGCGTCTTGCAAAGGGCCGCTGCTGATTATGCTTTGCTTACCCTGCGGACCTTGATTTTGTTGAATGGAGGCGCCTCTATCGGCGTCTTAACGTATCTCGGAAACGTATGGAGCAAAGGCGCTCCTGGCGCACTTGTGAGCGCCCACTCTGCGGCTCCCGGACTCATTTTTTTTATATTGGGATTGGTCTATGGCACGCTTTCGAGTGGGTTGTCCTACGTTTCACAGATACTGTTCGTTGAGTTAGATCGCACCGGGGGCGGTTCGTCACGGGCCGCAAAATGGGGAAATCGCGTACGTTACGCTGCGGTCCTTTCCGCCTTCTTTTCCCTTCTTGCGTTTATCGTTGGTGCGATTCTCTCCCTGGTTGTGTTTCAGACGCCCCTCAGTACGGGCTAGCTTGTCGAACGGGACAGTTTCGCCATAGCATCCTGCGCCCGCGAAACCTGATCTGCGGCGCGCGTATACCGCGCCACCTCGCGCAGCGTGCGATGGCCGGTGATCGCGGCAATTTGGTGTGCTGTGCAGCCCGCTTCGGCCAGCCGGCGCGCTGCTGCCTTGCGCAGCCCGTGCGCTGCGATCCCGGCCAGGCCGGCGGCGTGTATGGCGTCGCCGAACCAGTTTCCGAATCCGGCCGAGGTGAACGGCTTTCCGGCCCGCGTCGTGAGGAATGTCAGATGCTCGGAAGGCGAGGCATCCAGCACGGCGCGCAACTCGGGGTGGATCGGCACCGCCAGCCGCTCCCCGGTCTTCTGCTGGCGCAACTCGATCGCGCCGTTGCGAACGTGCTGGCGGCCCATCAGGACCACATCGCCCCGGCGCTGGCCCGTATAGAGCAACAGGGCGAACGCCAGCCGCTCCCGGCTATCGGCAGGCCAATGTTCGGCGAAGGCCGCAATCTGTTCCTCGGTCCATGTTGCGAAGCCTTCGGACTTCGACCGGACCCTCTTGACGGTGGCGGTCGGGTCGTCTCGCCGCATCCCTTCGTTGACCGCGAATTGCATCAGGATGCGGAGCATTTTGAGCAGGCCGTTTGCGGCGGCGGGCTTGTCTGCCCGTGCGGCCACTAGGCGCCGTACGTGCTCTCGCTGCATCGCCGCAATCGGCTTGTCGCCGTGCTCGAACCGGAATTTTTCGATGATGTTGCGGTAGGTGGCTTTCGTGACCTTGGCAAGCTGCTGAAACTCGGTCGACGTGTAGTAGGCCACCACCAGCGCGGAGAAGCTGCCCGGCACCACGCGCCCCACAACACGGCGCGGCGGTGGGGCGGCGTCAACGATGGCCGCCTGATAGGCCGCCATGAATTCGGCCGATCCGGGCAGGCCAGGCAGGGCCACGCGCGGTTTGCCCGGCCGGCGCACGTAGTGGCGCAACGTGCCGTGGCGGTCCTTGTAGCGGTCGATATAGGCGAGCCGGAGCCGCGTCATACAGCGGAGTCCCAAGGGTTCGCCGCATCATGCCCCTCGTCGGGCAGCGCGTCGAACGCCATATCGATCGCCCGCCTATCCCACACGATCCGGCCGTCTATCCGCTTCGGCCGCGGCATCCGCCCATCAGCCACCAGTTCATCGAATTTGCCCGGGGAGATCCCTACGTACTGCGCCGCAGCGGCGCGGCAAACACCGCGTGGCGGGAGGCTGGCCGGCAATGCGTCGTGCCGGGCCACCGTCAGGCGCCCGGTGGGTCGTCGGTGGCCGGAGCGGCGGGCATGGGGCCGTAACCCTCCGCCTCCCGCACTTCGTCAACCGTCAGAATCTTGGCGGCCACCGCGGCCACATTGGCGGCCCATCTCGTAGCGTAGTCCCCCCTCATCAGACCCGACAGGTCGATCTCGAGGTGAAACGCCGGATCGGCAAACACGGACCGCGAAAATTCCGCCTCGATCTTGCGGGCGATCGGCCGTAAGCAGTTCCCTGCAAACCACAGATTTGCTTGGCTCGCGTTGGTGAAGGTGTTGTGCGTGTAGTCCTGCACGATCGGCGGCGGCACGTTGAACAAGCGGCAGAGTTCCTCGACCGAGAAGCGCCGGCTGGCCAGTACCTCGGCGTCCTCCGGCGATACCGACATCGGGGAGAAGGTCGTATCCGAGTCCACGAACATCACCCGCTTGCCGTTGCCGGCGCCCGTGAATCGTGACGTGAAGAACGACTCGATACGGCCCTTGCCTTCCGGGGTGATGTTGCGCGGCAGCGTCACCAAGCCCGAGGGCGCTGCAGCATTGTCCCAGATGCTGGCGGTATAGGTTTGCAGCGAGATCGCCGCCGCCAGCACGTCCGGCGCGCGGGACAGGCGCGATTTTCCGACGTACCCGTCATCACTGCGATCACGCAAATGATACACTTCGTCATCTAAAAAGCGGCGCGGCGTTCCGGTGCCTCCCCAAGGAGTCGCGTACTGAACGATGTCGTAGGCCAGCCGGCCAGACGGCAAAAGCTGCACCTGCACATTCGCCCACGGCACCGGGCGCAACGCCACCGGCTGGCCCCGACCGTCATACTCGATCACGCTGATTGCGTTCCCCCACAACAGCATCTGCGCAACCGTCATACCCATCCAGTCGCACCACGTCTGATGTGCGTTCGGCTGGCGGATCAGGCGGGCCACGGGGTGATTCGGCGCTTCCTGCCGGCCGTCATCGCCGAGTGAGCGGTAAACCAGCGCGGGCAGCGTGCCGAGCCCGCCGCCAATCGCATCGACACAAGCAACGACCGTCGCCAGGTTCTCCGCGGCATAAGGCGACACAGGACCACCGGAGCCGGTGCCGAGTGAGAAGGCTGGCCCACCATATGACACCGCCGCGCGGGTCTCCGGCTTGGGCTTGCTGAATGGCCACCGCATCACAGCACCGCCAGGCGCAGCACACGCAACCGCGCGGCCGCGTCGTGCTGCCCCGCCGCGCGGGCCGCGATGGACGTATCCGAGTAGGCGGGGAACGCCTGCACGATAGACACCTCGATCAACTCGACGGCGCGCAACTCGCGCACGTCCTTGGAGGGCCAGGCGGCATCGGTGGCCCGGAACGCGAACGACATACCGCCGAGGTCGCCACGCTGCGCCAGGGCCAGGGTATCGTGGCCAAGCTGCGTATCGGGAACCTGGATCGTGAACGCCAGCCCGCGGGCATCCTCGTTTAGCGTGAGTGTGCCGGAGGATGTGCGGGCCAGCAGCCGAGTCGGGTCATGGTCTACCAGGGCCAGGACATCGCGCCCCGACGCCAGCGAGGCGCGGAAGGCCCCGGCCCGAATGGACTCGGTGAACGTCCCTATCTTGGCGGGCGTGCCGAAGGTCGCGGCATAGCCCTGCAGGGTGCGGCCGGCGGCGCGCAGTTCAACCGCGCACCGTGTTTCTGTTCCGTTAGGAAAACGGTGCGCGGTCACTGTGTTATGCCGCGATTACGTCGGTCATCGCCGCGAAGGCCAGTGGGTGCCGCAACTGAATATCGGCCGTGAGCATCGCCCGGACCTGCACGTTGCCCTTGCTGTAAGCGGTGGACTCGTAGGGGTTCACCAGCAGATCCATCTCGCTCCAAAAACCAATAAACAGTTGCGACCAGTCGCCGAAGATCAGCGACGACAGCGCGGTGCCGCTTCCTTTCGTGCCGTTGCTCGGCACGTTCTGACTCGACGCCAGGGTGTAGCCGGCCAGCGTGTTCGGGTCGGTCTGAATGAAGTTACTCGACGTATCGCCCGAGGTTTTCAGCGTGGTGCGGTTGGCCTTCACCACCTTGCCATTGGTCAGGAACGCCAGCGAGCCGTCGAGGGCGTTCGCCACGTCCACCGCCTCGATCAACGCGAGCACGTTCGCCCAGGTCGGCGCCAGGCCATCGGTGCCACCGGGAACGATGGTGATACCGGAACCGGACGCCAGCAGGCCGGACGGCTGGCTAGTGCCACCGCCCTTGATGGCCGCCGCGTCGAGGGCCACCGCCAGCAGCATCGCCAGGTCGTTTTCGACCAAGCGGCTGACGTCGAGGCTCGGCTGCTGGATCATCTGGCGGCTGAGTTCAACGATTCCGCCGCAGTGCTTGGGCGTGAAGCTGACTTGCTCGGTCTGCGGATCGGACGGTGTCAGCGCAACGTTCTCCCCAACCCATGCCGCGGTGGCGCTGGCCTTGAGCCGAGGAATAGCCAGGTTGCCCTGCAGGCCACCCAGCACGGTCGCGCCCAGCCGGCGCACCATGACGCGCTCACGCAGGCGATCGATAAGATTGGGGCTGACGGTATTTTGGATCAACGCGCTACCGGGGCCGCCGGCCGGCGCCGCGGTGGTGAACACGCGCTGCTCCACCGCCGGCGCGCCGCTGGCGCTCATGCTGAAATACAACCCCTCCGGCGAGCGGCCGGAGCGGCGCGCGATTTCCTGCGACACTTCGCGGGCCCTACCCGCGGCGGCATCGGTCCCACCCATCTGCGCCCGGATCACGTCGAGGGCCGTAACCTGCCCGGCCAGGGCATCGAATGAGGAGTCGCCCGTGCCGCCGATACGCTCGCCGGTGCTGCGGCGGTCGAGGGAGTCGAGCATCGCCTGCCTGCGCTCCTGATCGGCCAGGCCGTTCGCCTCGGTCTCCAAGGCATCCCAGCGGGCGCGCTGCTCGGTCGTGAGGTCGGCGCCGTTGGCCCCGTCGTGCAGGGCGCGCAACTCGGTGCGGATCGCCTCGCGGCGTGCCAGCAACTCTCTCATGGTCGGCATGTCAGGTGTATTCCTTGATTATGGGATTGCTGCGGATGACGGCGCCGCCTTCCGTCGATGCCGCCCGCGAGGCGGCGCCGTCTGCGATGCCGCAGTCCACCGCGAGAGGTCCGCGGGTCAGCGTGGGGGTGGCCGGCCGCCGGGGGGTGTCGGGGGGGGGCCCCCATGACGGATTTATCAAAACCCCCGCCGCGTAGG